>CAJTMS010000010.1 GCA_910577155.1 uncultured Mailhella sp. | reverse complement strand
AAACGCCAGCCATAAAGCAACCGGTTGGAAACAGCTGCCGCCCTCTCATAAAAAATAATAATCTAAAAATTTTTATTATATTGCTGAATGACGAAACAAACCTTGGAAAAGAACAAAATAACACTATAAAATCTGTTTCAAGAATTGCTGCAAACGCGGATTTTGGGGATAATCAAAAAGCTGCATGGGGGAACCTTGCTCTAAAATTACGCCCTGATCCATAAAAAGAACTCTGTCTGCAACCTGACGGGCAAAACCCATTTCGTGGGTGACACAAACCATGGTCATGCCTTCTTTGGCAAGATTTACCATAACGTCAAGAACTTCCCCAATCATTTCCGGGTCAAGAGCTGATGTGGGTTCATCAAAAAGCATGATACTAGGCTGCATGGCAAGGGCGCGGGCAATGGCAACACGCTGCTGCTGTCCGCCTGATAACTGAGAAGGATAGGCTTTGACTTTATCCGCCAAACCAACTTTTTTCAATAAAAATAATGCCCTGTCTTCTGCTTCGCTTTTTGAAATTTTCCGAAGCTTCATCGGAGCAATAGTCAGATTTTTCATGACGTCCATGTGCGGGAATAAGTTGAAGTTTTGGAAAACCATACCCACATTTTGGCGCATCAGGTTGATATCATTCTTTTTATCGCAAATATCTTTCCCATTGATATAGATTTGCCCGAGCTGGATTTCCTCAAGACGGTTAATTGTCCGAAGGGCAGTTGACTTTCCGGAACCGGAGGGACCAATGATAACAACCTTTTCCCCTGACTGCACATCTAAATTTAAATCTTTGAGGGCAACAACATCACCATACAATTTCCATACACCACGAATGGAAATAGCAGCCTGTAAATCGGGCGCAGACAAGGCACTATAGGAATTAACGGGATTTGTCATAATGAGATAATCTTCCTTCAATAATACTCATACCTTTTGAAAGCAAAAGGGTAATAATAAGATAAACAAGGGCAATCATTGTATATGTTTCAAAATATTCAAAAGTTGTTGACGCATATTCACGTCCGCGGCGGAGCACATCGGCAACGGCAATAACTGAAACAAGGGAAGTATCCTTCAAAAGAGCAATACATTCGTTGCCAATGGGGGGAATAATGGTACGCAGAGCCTGAGGCAAAATAACAAGGAACATGGTTTGTGTCTTATTGAAACCCAATGAACGGGCTGCTTCCGTTTGTCCTTTGGAAATTGATAAAATTCCGGCTCTGAATACTTCACCCATATATGCTCCAAAGCAAAAACTAAGAGAAGACACGGCAGCCACAGTTGGGGAAACTTTTAAAATGCTTCCAAGAGCATAATAAATATAGAATAACTGCATAAGAAGCGGAATACCGCGGATAATTTCCACATAAATTGACGCAACAGTATTAATAAATCTGTTTTTGGAAAGCCTGCCAAGTCCGGTAATAAAACCAATAGGCACAGCAAAAAGAATAGAAATAATAGTAATTTTAAAGGTAATATAAAGCCCATCAGGAATGAAAAGCATTATTTCCCAGTACGTATCCGGCTTATATAAACAAAGCCCCACCATAATTCCCACTGCACCAAGAAAGGCAATCAGCCATGCCGTAAAAATCTGGTTTTTCTGCTTGATGATAGGTGCCGGACCTTCGGTAAAAATAAGAGGAGCTTTTTCTTCCTCAATCTGGACGTTATCGGAATGTTCCATGCTTTTACACTCCATAATAATTTAAACACAGTAAAAACTGAATAACATTTGTACAATTTCACATGAATTTAGTCAATAAAAATATTGGGCTAGAGAAAATAGGAAAAGTCGGCTTTTCGTCTGGCACGTGTTCTTTTTATGCACGTTTTCCGTGAGAACGGCAGCAGCGATACGCAAATAGACAGCAGAGCCGCTCATTCCCCTGCTCTGTGTATTTTTCAGATGAAAAAGAACATTCTGCAATTACAGCATATATTTCAAGCAGCCATAAGCAAAAGGCACAAAAAAAGGGTTACATGCATAACCCTGATTTTGGTGCCCAGGGGGAGACTCGAACTCCCACGCCTCGCAGCGCTACCACCTCAAAGTAGTGTGTCTACCAATTCCACCACCTGGGCAAATTTATAATAGTGTCAATATATGTAAAAAAATGGTGCCCAGGGGGAGACTCGAACTCCCACGCCTCGCAGCGCTACCACCTCAAAGTAGTGTGTCTACCAATTCCACCACCTGGGCACGAAAAATCTTTTATGTTATTTATGCTTGAATTGCAAGCATTTTTTTTCAATTTTTAGAGATTTTTTTTATTTTGACTTAATTGCCGTGTAAACAGTCACAATTCCAAAGGATAATTTCTTATAATTTACAAGGTCAAAACCTGCTTTTCTCATCTCCACACAAAATTCATCCTGACCGGGAAAATCTTTGATACTCTTTGCAAGATATGCATAGGCTTCCGGATTTTCTCCAAAGAGTCTTGCAATGACAGGCATAATTTTTTCAATATAAAAATAATATACTTTTTGCAAAAAAGGATTTTTCACAGGCGAAAATTCCAAAATATGTACTTGCCCGCCAATAACCAGCACTTTTTTCATTTCACGAAGTGCCTTAATTTTTTCTTCAATGTTACGTATGCCAAAAGCCATGCAAACCACATCAAAGCTGTTTTCCGGATACGGAATGGCAAGGGCGTCAATTGTTGCAAGTTCTATTCTTTCCGCATCGTTTGCTTTCAGTTTTTCTTTTCCCATTTCAAGCATTTCCGGGCAAATATCCCCTGCAACAACAGAAATATGTTTATATTTTTTTAACGCAGAAAGACTGACATCAAGCGTTCCTGCTGCCATATCTAAAATCTTATTGGTTGAACCAAGAGCAAATCCGTCCACAAGGACTTTACGCCACCAAAAATCAAGCCCTAAGCTGCACACATGATTGAGTAAATCATAATGCCGGGTAATTTTTTTAAACATGGAACGAACTTCCTCGGAATGTTCATTCATGATAAGCTCTGCTTCGAGAACAGTGTTTTTCGTTTCAGCAGTATATTGCTCTGATTGACTTGCTTGGCTATGTTCATGGGAAGAAACAGTGTCTTTTTTTTCTTCCTGAACACCGGCATGAGTATCTGCCGCCGTATTTTTATTATGCCTCGTTTCTGCTTTTTGCGAATGAGTTTGCTTAGGGCTTGCTTTCTTTGTTCCTTTAGCCGTGGAATTTTGTTTTCCTGCCATAAAAACTCCGTAGTCAGTTACATATTAGTCCCGTGCTTTCTCAACAGCTTTTTGTCCGGCTATCGCTGTTTCCAAGACAACTTTATACACATTAGGAAAAATCTCTGCAAAATTCGTGGGAGAAATTCGCTGTGTTTCAATAAATTTTACTGCAATTTCCTTACTTACCTGTAAAACTTCTTTTTCCAATTTTTCCATAATTTCCTCTTATAAAAAACCCGTCTTGGGGAATGGCACCAACCACCACGGCGGAACCGACGGGTAAAAAGAAAAGGGTACTCCCCTTCCCCTTTTTGTTGTTTTAAAAATCAAATCCCTGCATTAACAGTTCCTCGGCAGAATGACTCTCCTGTGTATTATCCGATTGGATAGCATTAATACTTGTTTCCAGACTTGTGCCTTCCGCAAAGGGCAAATTAATCCCGTCCACAGCTCTAAAATAAATATTCTCTGCCAGTTCAAAATCCGTTGGGGGATAGTATTGGAACGCTTCTTCTGCGTAATATTTAAAAATTGGCAAGGCAGCCCCCGAACCGGTTTCCCCTCTGCCCATGGGTTCTATCTGGTCATAGCCCACATAGGTTGCTGCCACAATTTCAGGGGTTATCCCCACAAACCAAGCATCTACTTCGTTATTGGTTGTGCCTGTTTTTCCGCCAAGAGGACGATTGAGGCTATTTAATTTGGCAGCTGTACCGTATTGTACAACGCCTTTTAATAATTGTGACATAATATACGCATTTTGCGGACTAATCACTTCTTCAAGCTGTGGAGAAGCTTCATAAAGGGTGTTTCCATAAGGCCCTTCAATTTTTTGAATTAAACGGGGATTGGGTCTTTTGCCTAAATTTGCAAACGCACTGTATGCACAAACAACATCAATAGGTAAAACTTCAAGGGCACCGAGGCTGACAGCGAGTGTCGGCAGCGGATATTCCCGTGCAAGCTTCATTTGTTTTGCTCTGGCAAGCACTGTTTCCATGCCTATTTCCTGTGCAATACGAATGGTGGATAAGTTTTTGGAACGAGCCAAAGCCCTGTTGAAACGCAGCGGACCGTCAAATTTTCCGCCGAAATTCTGTGGACGCCAAACATTATTTCCATAATCAATAATCATAATAGGAGCGTCCAGCGTCATAGAGCCGGCAGTAAAACCCGCATCTAAAGCAGCAGAATATACAAAGGGTTTAAAGGCAGAGCCCGGCTGCCGTTTTGCCTGTGTTGCGCGATTGAACTGGTCACCGTCATAACTGAATTCATAGCCGCCAACCATGGCAACAACATCGCCTGTTTTAGGCTCAAGCGCAACAAAAGCCCCCTGCACACGCGGATATTGTTCCAATGCCACAGGAAAAACCTTTTCTTTCGTCAATTCTGCTTCTTCCAGAGCAAGAGAACGCTGATTATTCTTTTTTAATTTATCCAGTTCAGCCTTGACAGGAAAATGCAGAGAAACCCAAATAATATCTCCGGCTTTTAACACATCATTGGCATTAGTAATAGCATTGGTCGTATAATGACCATTGGCTTTCTTATTGGGCTTTCTTGCCCAGCCCATCGCATTGACAGGCAAATATCCGTTATATTCACCGAGTTTTACACTTGCTCCGCCATTTTCAACAGCAAGAACAACGGCTTTTTGCCATTCTCCGCTGCTGAACCGTTCCAGATTAAACGGATTTTTCACAAAAAAAGCATCCGCTTCATCAACGGAAATTTGCTCCAGCGGTCCTTCATAGCCATGGCGTCTGGCTGCTTCTTCAAGACCGCGCCGAAAGGCTTTATCCGCAATAATCTGCTGCACAGGATCCATGGAAGTATAAACAGTCAATCCCTGCTCATACACGATATCTTCACCATAAAGCCCTACGTCAAAACCAAGCTCGGCAGAAAATTGTTCTGTAAAAAGATCCACAAGCTGACGGCGAACTTCCTCCAAATACCAGCCGCCTTCGCGTCCCATAAAAGTAGCCATGGATTTATATTCAAGTTCTTCATGGACAGCCTGATTAAATTCTTCTTCAGTAATCCATTCCAAATCACGCATACGGCGTAAAACATGTTCCTGTCTTTTTTTCGCTGCAGCAGGATGCTTAAGAGGGTTGTTTGCAGAAGGAGATTGCGGAAGCCCCGCAATCATGGCACATTCAGCAATAGTTAACTCATTGGCATGTTTACCGAAATATGTTCTGGCAGCAGCTTCAACCCCATAGGCATTATTGCCTAAAAAAATCTGATTTAAATAAATAGTCAAAATATCATCTTTTGATAATTGCTTTTCAAGACGATAGGCAAGGATAGCTTCTTTTATCTTCCGTTCATAGCTTTTTTCAGGAGTCAGCATAAGACGCTTCACAACTTGCTGCGTAATAGTGCTTCCCCCTTGGGAATGACTGCCGGACTTCACGTTTGCCACAAAAGCACGAAAAATTGCCGTGATATTGACACCGGGATGCTCATAAAATTCTGAGTCTTCAACGGCTAAAAAAGCCTTTGGCAAAAGAGGCGTCATTTCACTCATACTGATAACATACCGTTTTTCCCGGTATAACTGCCCTATCAGGCTCCCGTCACGGGCAAGAACCGTTGTTACTTGAGCAGGTCTGTAATCGGCAATTTTGCTGAAACTGGGCAAATCATTGCTTGCCCAGCGATACAGTCCGTAAAGAACCAACGCGCCAACAATATGGCAAAGCAGACATATAATAAAAAATAGTCTGAAAACTTTATGCTTTTTTTTAGGTGTTTTGTGCGGAGCTTCTTTTTGTTCCACAGCTCTCATTTCCAACTTCTCATCTGAAGACATAAAAAACCTTATTTTGCCCTGTTTTACTCTATTTTGAAAGGTGTTTTGTTAAAAGTTCATTGACAACGGCAGGATTTGCTTTGCCTTTCATTTCACGCATAATTTGCCCGACAAAGAAGCCCATAAGTTTTGTCTTACCGCCCTTAAACGCTTCCACTTCTGCCGGGTTTGCGGAAATGACTTTTATCACAGCCTCTTCAATGGCTCCTGTGTCGGAAACCTGCACAAGCCCGCGTTCTTTGACTAGCGCTTCCGGCATAACCCCACCATTAACTAAATCGGGGAAAATATCTGCTGCAATTTTGAAACTGATAAGTCCGCTGTCAATAATTTTAGCAAGCTCTGCAAGGGCTTTGGGTTCAATGCCAAGTTTGCCGTCTTTTCCCTCTGCAATACGTTGATTGACTTCACGAAGAAGCGGACCTAAAATCAAATTGGCAATTTTTTTCGGCTCGTGGTAAATTTCCGCAGACTTTTCCAATAAACCTGTCAAATAGGGGTCAAACGCAATAAGTTCTGCTTCCGATTCGCCTAGTTGCCATTCATTCTGGAAACGATATTTGCGCTGAGCAGGAAGTTCAGGCAATTGGGATTTCCAGAGGGCAAGCTCTTCATCTGTAATCACAACGGGCAAAAGGTCAGGATCGGGGAAATAGCGGTAATCTTCGGCATCTTCTTTGCTGCGCATGGCAAGCGTGATATTTTTTACGGCGTCATAAAGCCGAGTTTCTTGACGAACTTTACCCCCGTCCAGAATAACGTCTTCCTGCCTTGCAACTTCATATTCGATAGCTTTTTGCACATGTCTGAATGAGTTTAAATTTTTGAGCTCTGTCCGTGTTCCAAATTCCTTCTGTCCCTTTGGACGGATGGAAACGTTGGCATCACAGCGGAAACTGCCTTCTTCCATATTTCCGTTGGTAACGCCAAGGTTGACAACAATAGCATGCAGAGCTTTCAAATAGGCGACAGCTTCTTCTGCACTTCGCATATCCGGTTCGCTTACAATTTCAATAAGCGGTGTTCCCGCACGGTTTAAATCCACATAACTGTGATTTTCTGTGGAAGAGTGAATATTTTTTCCGGCATCATCTTCCAAATGGATACGCGTAATACCGATACGTTTTGTTTGATTATTCACGGTAATATCCAAATACCCGTGTTCACACAAAGGCAGATCATATTGAGAAATTTGATAATCCTTTGGCATATCAGGATAAAAATAACTTTTGCGGGCAAAAACGGATTGTTGATTAATAGTCGCATTGATTGCTAATGCCGTACGGGCAGCAAATTCTACAGCTTTTTTATTTAACACAGGCAAAACCCCGGGCATGCCTGCACAAACTTCACAAACATTACTGTTCGGCGCATCCCCAAAAGAGTTTGGACAAGAACAAAAAAGTTTACTTTCTGTTGCTAAATGCACATGGACTTCAAGACCAATAACAACTTCAAAATCTGGCATAGAAAAAGGCTCCTGATCACCTTATAAAATTAAATAAAAAAATGTATATCATATTCTTATCCAAGTCACAAGCAAAAGCAAAAAGAAAAAAATTTTCAAAAAAAAAGCCCCTTTTCCCGACAGCAGTGTCAAGAAAAGGGGTATATTGTCTTCTTTCTTTTTTATGAATTTTTATAAAGGGAAAGCTTTTTGCCGAGCAAACCGCCCATGGGAGCTCCCGTTTGGGTTCCTATTTGTGAAGTCAAAGAAGCACAGTTTTGCAAAGGAGTTCCATTGACAACATTTTCACTTATTTGTTCAGCAGGCTGCATGGGGCTTTGCATATGATCCTGCGGTGCATAGGCATTTTTTATGGCATGCATGGTTTGTGGGTTCAAAGCAGGCTGGCTTTGTGCTTCATTATTTTCCATAAGCTGCTGTACTGTCTGACTTGCCTGCGGTGCAGCGTTTTCCTGCACCGTATTCGCAGTATTTGACTGTCCGGCAGTTTTTAATTGCATAGTCGGTGCTGCAAAACCCTGCTGCTGCATAAAAGCACGGTTAGCTTTTTGAGCCATGGACATGGACACGGGTTTATTTTGTGTTTTAACAATGTTTTTTCCAAGGAGTTCTTCCAATTCCTTTTTAAACATTGCTTTTTCTTCCTCAGTTTTTGCGTTGGCAAGATTTGCCTGTATTTTTTTAATTGCGTCAGCTTTTTGCTGAGCTTCTTTAATTTTATTGACTCGTTCCTGAATACTGCCGCCCAAAGTTACCTGCATATTGTTATTTCCTGACTGCACAGGAACAGGACCCATTTTTGAAAGCATTTCTTTTGCTTCCTGTGTTTGCATAGCTTCATAAAAAGAATCACGCACAACCTGCATATTGGAACGAACACTTTTTAAAATTGAAATATCATTTTTTAAATTTGCCATGAGCAAATTTTTATTGGTGAGAATATATAAATTATGTAATCCCTTAGAAACTTCACCGCCTTTTTCCATATTAAGGGTGGAATCCAACTCGTTGATAATATCGAGAGCCCGTGAGATATAATTCCCTTTTTCCTGAATTTTATGCTGCTCCATTTTGTCAGCAGCCAAATCAAGAAAACGCAATAATCCGTCATAAAGCATGAGGGTTATATCTGCCCTGCCAATAGTATTGACTTGTGCCTGTCTATAAGACTGTGTTGCATTATTTAACATAGTTGCCTCTGCTTTTCTCCTTAGCTGGAACGAGCTGCTAATTGTTGTGCATAAGAACTGATAGTATTCATTTTTGAATTATATTCCGTCAGCGTTTGTTCCAATCGGGAGTATTTTAACTTTTCCCGCTGTTCCCAATTGGCTATACGTGTTGTTTCAGAATCAATTTTCTCTTTCAGTTGATCAACGGTTTCCCTAAAACTGGCTATAATAGTCGGGATATGTCCCTGATCAACGCCTTCCACATCACTTGAAGTTGTTTCCTGATCCAAAAATTCAATTAATTCATTAAGTTTTCCCTGACGAATATTGATTGAACTTGAATAGGAACCTTGAGCCATACCTCCGTTTGCAAACTGGATAGCAACACCAGCCGCTTCATTGCTCATATCCCCAACTGTCCAACGACCCGGGAAATTTGAGTCTGTTTGGGCAAGAACGCCATTGATATAGACATTTGTTGCCTGCCCATTGGCATCCACATCATACGTTACGCTGTAGGAACCTGCTTTTGCCGCTACACCTGTTGAAGCAACAGTAAAATCGGCAGAAGAGGTTGTGCCTGTCATGGAGGAAGAAAGAAGATTGATAACTGCGGCTGAATCTTTTTCCAGCGCTTCATCAAGCTTTGTTTCATCAACTTCCAACAGACCGAAGCTGTCACTGCCGGAATTTGTATTTGTCGTGATACCAAGTTCGCTCAAGGTAGTATAAAGATCGCCAAAAATATCATCGACAGAGTCTTTTTTCTTGAACCCGTAACTCATACCGCTGACAATATTGTTGTAACTTGACAAGACAAGCTGTACACCGTAGTTGCCTGTCAGCGCACTTCCCATTTGCCACGTAAGGGAAGAAGAAAGTTTCTCCGTATCGTATTCACCGACATCTTTTTCAGAATCAACCTTTGACAGTTGCAAAATAGTGCCTTTCACCATATTCAGGGCGTCAACAACTTCCAAGATATTTTCTTTAATTTTATCCTTGTCCTGTACAGTATTTAAAATGGTCGTTCCTGTACTTTTCAGTGTAATATCCATGCCTTCAATAACTTCTGACAAGGTATTGGAGGATGAAGTAAATTTTTGTTCCCAGCCGTTGACGTAAAATTCAGCATCCTGTGCTTCCTGCTTATACCATTTTTCACTGTCAAGAGCGATTTCATCACCATTGGCATCTTTATAAATAAGCTTATATCCGGACGCTCCTTCCACGACTTCCGCAGTTATGCCTGCATTGGCAGGATCAGCATTGAACGCGTCACGGGCAGCTTCAGCATCCGCCTTGCCTGAAATAACGGGACGTTTTCCAAATCCTTCTAAATCAGCGGAAAAATACCCTGCTTTTGCAGCCACATAATCAACGGCAAAACTTCCGTTCCCTGCAATTTCGGGAATCTCCGTACATTCTACGGTGAGTGCAGTGGAATTGCCGCTACCGTCAACATATTTAATCGTTGCGTTGTTGCTTGCATCAATTTCAATTTGCGCTTCAACATCCAGTTTATTTTTTTTAGCATATGCATTGAATTGCTGCACATAATCCCGCATGCTCATCCCTTTTTCAAGGGAAATTTCATATTCTTTACCGTCAGTATTTGTTATTTTTATTGTCGCATTTTTATCCGGATTGATAATTGTATCTTTATAGGTAAAATCTATTTGCCCTGTGGAACTGTTGAAACTTGCTTCCAAGCCTTCATGGGCAGGATTGGCATTGATTTTATCAATCAAATCCTGAACAGTCGCTCCGTTATCAACGTCAACGGAATAGGTATTTCCTAAATATTCATAGGAAACTTTTTTCGTTGAATTAGTGTTATTAATCACATCGGCAGCACTGCTGAAGGTCTTGCCGCCTAATGCTCCGAGGCTTGAATTTGTTTTCAGCCCGTTTACTTCGGCTCCGGTTTTCCTGTTTGTAAATTCAAGTGAATAGTCAGAACCGGTTAATTTTAAACCGGCTTTCAAAGGCTGTTTATTATCTTCATTAAATTTCGTGACAAATTCATCAAGGGTCATGCCTGCAGGAATATTGAAAGAACGCTCCTTGCCGTCATAAAAATAGGAAAAGGTGCTGTCTACCGTAGACATCACAGTATTTGTACCTGTATATACCTTGCTCATACTGTCCAAACTGGATAAGGAGGAGGAAATGGAAAGATCCGCCTTTGCTCCGGTATCCGTTCCCTGGATTTGGAACATATACCCGTCACCATTTTTAATGAGCGTAGCGCGAACACCGGGGTTTTTCGCATCATTATTGATACGGCTGACTAATTGCTCCAAATTCGTTCCGTTTGCAACGTTTATATTACGGGTTACCCCTTTATACGTGTAAGTAAAGGTTTCGTTGTTTCCTGTATCGTTAATAATGGCTTCTTTTGAATCAAAAACGGTTTTATAACAATAAAGAGAGGTTGTAGCAGTTTTTCTCACATCAAGCGTGTAGGAGCCCTGAGGAGTATTCCCCGTTTTTTTCACTGTGGCGGATGCAATGGCAGAGTCAGAACTGTCAATGGACAAGTTATACATTTTATTGGCAGTATTAAACTTTTCCAAGACGGACTTTGCGTCTTTCATCTGTTTAACAACTTCTTCCAAAGCGGAAATACGATATTCATATTCTGCCTGCGTAAGGGAATATCTGTTCTTTTGTATTTCTTGTGCAGATTTCAAGGACTTGATAATAGAATCGGTGTCAATCCCTGATCCTAAACCTGAAAAACTTATTCCACCGGAAATAGTATTAGACATAATAACCTCACTGGGAAATTTCTACCCATAAAATTCTTCATTGGATTACCTGCAAAAATCATTCCAATCAAAGAAGAGCGGGAATACTTTTTCTTCAATTTGGTATATCGGTCAAAACTTAAAAAACTTAATGTCTTATTTTTGACAACAGGGACAAAAAATTGTAGTTCTGCCTGCCACAATTGTTTTTTTCAACAAGCTGTTACAGACAAAACATTTTTTTCCTTCGCGCCCATAGACTTTAAATTTATTCTGAAAACTGCCCACATCGCCTTTTGCCGTACGATAGTCCTTAATGGAACTTCCGCAAAAGGCGATAGATTCCTCTAAAACATCCCGTATGCACTGATAAAGGCGCTGCATTTCATTGGCGGAAAGGCTGGAGGCTTTTCGCTGCGGGGCAATTCTTGCTAAAAAAAGCGATTCATCAGCATAAATATTTCCAATCCCTGAAACAATATCTTGTTGTAATAACACTGATTTTATACTTGTTTTTCGTCCTGCCACCACCTCAATAAATTCATCAGCCTGCATTTCCAAGGGATCTTTTGCAAGTTTTTTCCAAAAATTCCAATTTTCTGCACTTTTATTTGTGAGAAAGCGGCAATAGCCGAATTTTCGGGCATCGTCAAAAAATACTGTTTCCTTATTTTCCAATTCTAAAATAATGCGAGTATGCTTTTCAGCTTCTTTCTGATTTGCGTAATAAAAAAGCCGTCCTGACATTTTTAAATGAAAAGCCAATGCAAAAATTTCATATCCGGCGTAAGAAAACGGCTCAAAATAAAGAAGCAGCAATTTCCCCTTGCGTCCAACTCGCCGTATTGCAGGCCGGATTTTTGCAAGACACTTATAATCAAGCTCATCAGCCCATGAAGAAGAATTTAAGCATATGAGCGAACAAATTTTTTTTCCCGTCACATCAGGAGCAAGTGTCCTGACAACAGTTTCAACTTCAGGTAATTCCGGCATAATTCCCCCTGTCACTCTCTCAAACAGAGAATATATAATTTTATGATAAAAATATCAAATAGTTAATAATTATGAATAACTTGCAAATAAAATTATTCTCGTTTATTTTCCCGGTTTCATACTACAAAAAATTTAAACCTAAATGTCATAAAAACAATGATTATCAGTGCAAGCAGAAGAACAGACATTCCGGCCTATTACAGTGAATGGTTTTTTAACCGTTTACAGGAAGGTTTTTGCTATACCACAAACCCCATGAACCCTCGTCAGTTTCATAAAATATCCCTTGAAAAAGATATTGTTGACGCCATTGTCTTTTGGTCAAAAAATCCGTATCCCATGCTCAAAAAACTTCATTTGCTGGAGGGGTATCACTATTATTTTCAATACACAATCACACCCTATTCCCATGATATTGAAAGAAATCTCCCGCTTAAAAAATATTTAATTGACACCTTTATCCGCTTATCCGATGAAATAGGAAAAAACCGTGTTATTTGGCGCTATGATCCCATTTTATTCAGTCCAAAATATACTCTTTCCTATCATCTTGAACAATTTGCCCTTTTATGCGAACAAATTGCTCCCTATACCACAAAAGCTGTCATCAGCTTTATTACTCTGTACCGCAAAGTACGAAAACAATGTTCACTGCTGCATATTACCTGTCCGCAGGCAGAAGAAAAAAATATACTGCTCCAAGCATTTGCAAAAATATGTTTTGAGCATGGCATAAAACTGGAAGTATGTGCACAGGAATTTCCTCAAGGCAGCAAATACCCGATTTTTCCTGCTCACTGCATCGATATTGCTTTAATCAATGCCTTAGCAAAGAAAAATCTCATGATTCCCAAAGACCCGTACCAACGGGAACATTGCGGCTGTGTGAAAAGTTATGATATCGGCATGTACAACAGCTGCCATAATAACTGCCTCTATTGCTATGCTTCCTACCAGCAGGAACGTCTGGAAGAAAATAAAATTCTTCATCATCCTGACAAGCCCATACTTTTGGGCGAAATCCCAAAAGACGCTCAAATTATTGAGAAAAACATCACTACTTACAATAATGACCAATGCCTGCTTTTTTAACCAAATAGTGTATCAGACAATTTTCTCAGCCATTACTGCAATAAAAACTGTTCCAAATCTTTTACTGTTTCAACTATAAAATCCGTATGATGGGCTAAAAATTCTTCCCGCGTACCATACCCATACAAAACCGATGCCACCTGCAGACTATTTTCTTTTGCCCCAAGAATATCGTGTTTTCTGTCACCAACCATAATAACTTGTTCAGAAGCCTGCGTTTTGGTTTCTGCAAGCGCATAGGCAATCACTTCGCCTTTTGTAATCCTTGTTCCGTCAAGCTCACTTCCGGAAACAAAATCAAAGTAGGGAGCCAAAGAAAAATGCTCTAAAATATCATTTGCATAAATACGCGTTTTGCAGGTTGCAAGAAAAATTTTTTTCTCAGCCTGTTTTAATTTTTTGAGCATATCCATAAATCCGGGATAAATGGTTAAATCAAAAATCCCGTTTTCTTGGATATAATATTCCCTGTACTTTTCAATGGCAAGTTTCAAATCGCTTTCTTTTACACCATATTCTGAAAACGAATCCCGAAGCGGCGGTCCGATAAAGGTACAAAGGCTGTCCAGTGAAGGATAAGGAATGTGAAAATAATCAAGCGCATAGGCAACGGATTTGGTAATGCCGTTTTTCGGATCAGTAATTGTTCCGTCCAGATCAAATAAAATAGTCGAAAATTTCGCCATAGTTTTTCCTTCATAAGATATTGTTGCTCTATACCGCTTTTTTTCGCAAAACACAACACTATAAAAAACTGGACTTTTTGCATAAAAAAGCATAGGTATTTCCCATGAAAAAAATACTGCTGTTTCTTTTTTTTATATACACCTGCTGTACGCTGGGCGCTTGCCAAAGCTCCCATTCTTCTCCCGCAATACGCAATGAAGACACAAGCTTACCCCGTGCTGACAGCCGTTATATAGGCTGGCTTGAAAAAGAATCCATTTTTAATGCCGGTCCGGAAAAAATAAAAATTGTTTCAGGAACGCAGTTTGCGTGGAATTTTTCCGGTGCAAAACACGACAAAAAAAATATTCTTGCTGTCAGCCCTGTATGGCTGCAAGTCAATCCTTTTCAGCTTGCCTACAAAGACCGGACCCCGCTCAAAGTATTCCTCAGCAACACAAAATTACTCAAAGAAGCGCAAATCAACGGTCTTTACTTTTATCCGACAAAAAATGCAAGTTTTGAAGATTTGTACACCAATTCATCGGAAAAACGCTCAAAACAATACAGCCCGACCTCTCTTACCCTTTCAAAAGATATTGGTTCGGAAAACGATTTAATCCAGCTGGGTACGCAGCAGCTTTATACAGCAGGAAATATTCTTCCCGCAAGTTTAGGGGTTGGTTCTGATTTTCTTCTTGCCCTGCACGGTGTTAGGGAATATCCGGGGCTTTTTATGATGGTGGAAGTTCCTAAGGAACTTTGGCATCTTTTACCTTTGGCGGATAAGCAAAATGCCTTTAGCCCCGCAGTACTTTCCTCATTGCAGCTGCAGCAAATAAAAGAAACAGGACTTATCCCCCGTGCCTTTTACCGTGACTATTTTCAAGACTTTCCCCCCAGTTCATTTGCCGCAAGCAATGAAATTATCGGTTATGACGGTGTTGCAAGGCGCTGGCTTTACCGTTATGCCAATACCCCGTACACGGTTGTCCTCAATTTTTATGACCCGAGTTTTCAAACACAGCGTATCCTTGCAGGCAGTATTATTGAAGAAACAGGCATATTGAAACAAGGACTTGTTTCTCTTTCCATACAAGATATTTGGGGACAGGAAAGCATACACGATCAAGCTAAAATAAAAGATATTTCCGCCCTCACCTCACCTCAGCCTGCCCTGTATACACTGGAAAATATCAATCGCTCCGTGCATGGCTATGGGGCATGGACATTTTGCCGCGATGCCTTTCATCCGAACCTTATAAAGACCATACAAGATGCACAAACGGATTTTGCCTCCGATACGCTTATTATGCCGGCACTGGAAGAGGCATTTGCACAGGAAAACAATGCGCCCCTATTAAAAGCCTTTCAGTTTTTGCAGGAACAAAAAATTGATGAGCAAAGTCTTTGGCATGGCACTCATACAAGTTTCTCCCATTCTCCTTATGCCCATGCCGGTTTAACGCAATTTACCCTGCACACAGTTAATCTTTCCGAGCAAGATTGCTCTATGCTCAAAAAAATGCAAAAAACACCGCTTTTTAGAGAAAATAATCAAAATCTGTATGCAAAGTTTCAACTGGCAGAGCAGCTGCAGTTTGCCTTTATCGGTTTTCAAAGCCTTTTACCCGGGCTTAATTTTATAGCATTGCAAGATTTAATCGGTGTGACCAATGATGATGAAAGTTTTGCACCATTCCACAATGCAATAAACCAAAATACACTTCTTTTCGGTTCGTTAACAGAGCAAATCCATAAGCAGGCAAGCCTCATTGACAACCTGCAGGCAATTTGGAAAATGCGTCAGGATAAGCAAATCCATTCTGCAAAAATCCTGTCTGCATATCAAATAAAAAATCCAAAAATCTTTGCCATGAGTATTGAAACACCTGCAAAAGAAAAACTCCTCATTTGCATAAACCTGAGTGCAAAACCACAGCAGCTGTCACTCAAACTCACGGCAAAACGTTCCTCTTTGCATAAACAGCTAAAACCCTATGAGCTCTTTTATCGCTTTTTCTAACGGTTGTCAGGACATAGCTTTACTTTTATTGATACTTAAGTTAAAAATACGAAAGAAGATTTAAATTAGGAAAAATTATGAGTAATACCAATGAATTTAATACTGACGGACAAATTGAGGAATTAAATCAAAAAAATGAACATACCCATACTGCCTCTGAAACGGATAGTTATGCAGACAATGACGTTGCTCACCAAGAACTTGCCCCGGAAAAAGAGTATTCAGAAAATACGTATAATGACGAACAGATCTCCTTTGATTCGGAAAATATAAATTCAACTGCCTCCAATAATACGGCAGAAAATGATTCTGAAAACTTTACTGAAGATCAAATCGGCAGCCCGGAAGAAACAGGAACTTCTGCCGCTGATACAATTACAGAAGCAGGTATTGCCGAAAAATGTTTTAATATTTTCTCCAAACTTGGTTTACCCGTTTTAATTCTTTTTACCCTTATCCTTTGCGGTCAGCAATTTGTATTCCCACGTGATTTTTGGTTTTCCGAAGAGGTGCGCTATGCAGATATCTATATGAATATGCTTAGCTCCCATAATTTTTTCATCCTCACGCTGAACGGTCACCCCTATGCTGAAACAGGACCTCTGTATTTTATTCTTGTATGGCTTTTAGACGCAATTCCAACAATTAATATGCCCCAAGCGTTCTTTGGCGCCTCAATCCTTTTTGCCGTCTTTTTTATTGCAAGCACATGGATTTTAGCCCGTGGCTTGGGCTATTCAAGTAAAATTGCCTTTGCAGCAGGCTTGCTTGCACTTTCCATGTTTTTCCTTGCAAGTTTTACCAACTATACCCGCATGGATTTACTTTTTGCAGGATTTTTAAATCTGAGTTATCTCTGCTTTTTCAGGGCATGGCAAAAAAAATCCGCTCCTATTTGGCTTTTTTTTGCTTTTCTCTTTCTCTGTTTTGCTTCCCTTACCTCAACCTTTATTGCCTTTCTTTTTCCCTTTATTGCGTCCCTTTTCTTTTTCCTTTGGACTGCAAAATATAAACGCATCAACAGTGCTGACGGAATAATCGGTTTTTTATTTTCCCTTCTTGTTATCTTTGTATGGTTTGCCTATATCTATATTCAAGGCAACGGAGAATATATCAGCTTGCTTTTAGAAGAGCAGCTTATCCAAAACATCAAATCGATAACAACCGTTGTCCATGAGCAGTATTGGTATTACCTTGCAGGACTTCCCTTTGCTCTTTTCCCTTGGATTTTTATCATTCTTTTTGCCTCATGGGGATCATGGCTCAAAAAATCTCCGCAGGCTTTCAAAGACCGCAGAGAAAACAATGCAGGCGCATGGCTTATTGTTTTGATTGTGACACATCTTGGTATTTTCTCATTGTTCAAAGATAAAAACTTTTCCAATCTTGTGACTGTCATTCCGTTTTTTGCCATTTTATTTGCAAAAAGCATACTCAGTTTCAGCCCTCTGCGGAGTAAAATCTTTTTTGGATTTTTGGCATTACTCACAAGCCTGAGCGGTATTTTCTTCCTTATTCTTGAGTTTCATGGCTATATTTTGGAATATTTGCCGAATCTCTGGATTTTGCCTAAAGAAATTCCTGCATTTATTGACGTGCTAACAAGCAATACCTCTTTTGGAATAAGCACCATGGGGGGCATTCTCATTCTTTTGGGCGTTCTTTTATGGTATGGCGTAAAACGACACTGTGCAGGCGGTTCTCTTTTAATATATACAATAGGAATTATTCTTACCTTGCAGCCGCTTAATCTTTTAGTTGCTCCGCAGCTCGGTACTGTTTTCAGCACAAAAAACCATGCATATGAAATGGCAGCCATTCATAAAAAAGAAGGAGCTGTTCCCGCAAGCTATAATATTTACCCTGATGTCTTTACCTATTATTATAATGAAGCGCTGGATAAGACGCACTACAGCAGCGCAACCATTGCTCAGTTTGACAGCATTGAACCGCTTACCGAATTTTTGCTCAATAACGATAAGGTAATCCTTGCTATTTCCGAAAAGGATTTTCAGCAATTGCCCTATAAAAATGAAGCCACCGTTCTAGAGTATAAACAATGGATTGAACATCAATATATTATCCTTACCTATTGGAATATTTCTTCCCATAAACCGGATAGTGAAGCAAATCCCCCAATAATACTCGATGAAAAAATCATTGATAATTCTGCGCAATTGCTTACAAATGAAGATAAAGATGCAATTATGCTGCCACAGCCCAACTCTCTTGCCGAGCCCCATGACAGTGCTTCCGAAACACCCCGGCAGGACTCAGAAACTTATGACAAAAGTTCCGCTCCCATGCAGGACAGCATAGAAGATACCGGAACAGCCGCCGAACCCCATACTCTTTCCAATGTGCTTCCCAATGCTTTTAATGACGAACAAAATGAGCAGTCAGAAATAATGCAAGAAAATAAGAGCGATGAAGAAAATCCTCTGACACCGTCAGCACCTGCAGCTGATAATGCAGAACAAAAGACTGAAAAAGCAAATGAGCAGTCAGGTGGACAACCGGAAATATAAAAAGCTGTTACAGCTCCTGCAGCTGAAGAAATCAGCCTTTAAAATATATAAAATTCACTGACATTTTTAGGATAATACATGGAAATACTTTGGGTTATTATCAGTTTTTTTTGTGGTTCCATTCCATTTGCCGTGGTTATTGCAAAAACCTTTAAAGGCATTGACCCGCGCAAAGAAGGAAGCAAAAATCCCGGCACAACCAATGTGGCGCGGCTTTGCGGCTTTCCCTATGGGGTAATAACCCTTGTCTGTGATATTTTAAAAGGTACAATTCCTGTTTTTCTCAGCATATATCTTTTTCATAAAACAGCGTATTCATGGCTGCCAAGTGCCTGTGCTTTTGCGGCATTTATGGGACATATCAAATCCCCCTTTCTGGGCTTTCACGGCGGAAAAGGGGTTGCAACAGGAATTGGAGTATTAATTCCTTTGGCTTTTTTCCCCCTTCTGACTGCTGTTATTTTCTGTGTGCTTGTTATTGCTTTGACAGGATATGTTTCCGCAGGTGCATTAACCCTGTATACAACCTTGCCGTTTTGTTATTATTTCTTTGGTGAGAGCCACTGGATACCTCTTTCCCTTGTCATGCTTGCCATTGTTCTTTGGACGCATAAAGCCAACATCAAACGCCTGCTGACCGGCAACGAAAAATCATGGCGCAAAAGTAAAAATTAATGTGTTATTCCCTGTCAGGCTTATTCTTTCCATGGATTATGAACAGCCAGTTCATAGATTTCCTGATTGGAACTTCCCACAAAAGGCTTTTCAAAAGTTTTAAGTTTTTGCACAAAACGTCCTGTTATTACCATATCCGTGTATTTCAAAATCTCACGGCGTAACATTGCCTTTTCTGCCGAACAAAGTGTCAGCAGCTCCTCTGTTTCATGCCCGGTATAGATAACGATATGCCGTCCTTTTGCTTTGCAAATTTTTACAAGCACAAACAATGCCTGTTCCTGCAAAAAAGGCTCACCTCCGGAAAAAGTTACTCCCTTTGCAAGCTTGCTCTGATATATTTCTTTGTATACAGCATACGCAGTCACCGGTTTGCCCCTTGTTTTATCATGGGTCGTTTCATTATGACAGCCGGCACAATGAAAGTCACAACCCTGAAAAAACACGGTTGTCCGCAAACCCGGTCCGTCAACAGCGCTTTCATGCCGGCAGCCCGCAATCCGAACAGGGGTATTTTCTAAAAGACGCTGTTCTTCCATCGATAAATCTAATGTCTGCATACACAATCTTTAGCGGTAAAATGCTTTACCCTGTCTGCTTCTTCTGCTTTTTTAGCATCATTCCATCTATCCATATCACCAACTAAGTACCCGGTAATACGGCGTATTCTTGAAAAGGGCACTCCCTCGCCAATAATTTCATCCTGTACAGATTGTTTTTGCATATTTATCTCCTTAGCTATTTGGTATTGTATCATTTTCTTCCTGAATGCCGGCATGAACACGAGCATATTTCGGATCAGGACTATAGCCTTGCACTTTTTTCAAAACAGATAAGGGTAAGCCCTCACCGTCATGCCGACCGCAGCGGGGACACGTATCGCCGATTATGCCCACATACCCGCATACCGGGTCACGGTCAACAGGATGGTTAATGGAAAAATACCCCATATCGGCATCAGCCATAGCAGTTACAAGAGTTTCAAAAGCATCAATATTGGGTGACAAATCTTCAGATACTTCAATATAACTAATGGCACCAGCCAAACAATACTTATGATAAGGTGCTTCAATTTGGATTTTTTCGCCTGCCCGAATAGGAAAATAAACCGGAACATGAAAAGAATTTGTAAAATAATCACGATCCGTTATGCCCTCGAGAACACCAAATTTATCGCGCGTTAAACGAAGCAAACGCCCGGAACAGCCTTCAGCAGGACTGGCTATTAAACTGAAATTAAGCCCTGTTTTTTTCGTTTCTTCTCTGCAGCGGTCATAAAAATACTTAATAATGCGCAAACCCTGTTCATTGATTGCCGTATCCTCTCCATGATGTTTACCGAATAATGCAACCAGACATTCTGCCAAACCGATAAAACCGATGGATAAGGTGCCATGTTTGATAACTTCACGAATTTCATCCTCAGGACGTAAATTTTCACTGCCAAGATATACACCCTGCCCCATGAGAAAAGGATAATTTCCGGCTGTCCGTTTTGCCTGAATTTCAAACCTGTCCAGCAATTGTGCAAAAACTACTTGAATATATTGCCCGACTGTATCCATAAATGCCTCAAAAAGTGCTTCCCCCTTGCTCTCAGGATTTTCTGAACGGACAAGCAATGCCAAATACGGCAAATTCACTGTTGTAAAGGATAAATTTCCCCTGCTTGGGGTTACGGCATGGGTTGGGTCATAATCGTTGCCAAGCACGCGCGTACGGCAGCCCATGACCGCGCAGACAGTTTCCGGTTTACCATTATAATAAATACGGTTAAAACTTGAATCAATATTATTAAAATTGGGAAATAAGCGCTTTGCGGAACAGCGGCATGCTAAACGGAATAAATCGTAATTGGGATCACCCTTCCTGTTAATTCCCTTTTTCAGACTAAAAATAGAAATAGGGAAAATAGGTGTTTCTCCATTTCCAAGCCCTGCTTCTGTTGCAAGAAAAAGATTTTTAGTGACCATACGCCCTTCTTCGGAAATATCCATACCTGTGTTGAGAGAAGAAAAAGGCACCTGACTCCCTGCACGGGAATTAAGGGTACAAAGGTTATGAATCATCGCTTCCATGGCTTGGTACGTATCTTTATCCGTTTTTTTATACGCAAAGGCAAGCGCCTTCTTCCCGTCAATTTCCAGACCATACTTTTGAGCATTTTCCGCTAAAATCTGCAACAATACTTTTTTTGCTTTCTCATTCATTAAATGCCGATGTTTCTGCCTATAGGCTGCAATGGCTGTTTTCACAGCAAAAGTCAGTGCCTCATTATCAAATTGGGCATCCAAATACAGCAAAATATTTTTTGCATAGGAAAGCGCAACATAAGGAGCAAGGCTAAAATCTAAAGTCGGCACGGATTGTCCGCCAAACATTTCATTTTGATTACTTTGAATAATAATGCAAACAAGTGTTGCAGCAGAGCCAATACTGCCCGGTGAGCGCAATGCCCCGTGTCCGGTATTAAAACCATTATCCAATAGTTTACCCACATCTATTTGCAGACAATTTAAAGTCAAAGCATAAAAATCCATATCATGAATATGAATAATACCTTGCTCATACGCTTTAACATGCTCTTCGCGGATTAAAAATTTCTTATTAAAATCCTTTGCAATTTCACTTCCATATTTGAGCATGGTTCCCATGGTGGAATTGCCGTTAATATTAGCATTTTCACGTTTTATTTCACAGTGTTTGCTGTCCGAAAACGTAAGCTCTTTCATAAGTTTCATCAACGCCCCGGAGGCATCGCGAACATCACTTCTTTTTTTGCGGTATAAAATATATGCTTTTGCTGTTTTTGCATGTTGATTTTCAATAAGTATCTTTTCAACGCTGTCTTGCACATCTTCAATATTGACTTTATAAAATTCAATTGAATTGTCGGCAAATTCAAGTTCACCAATACCATTTTCAAGAATATATGCCGAAACTTTATACGCTAAAATCCGTGCTTTCTCTTCATCAACACCATCAACTGCCTTGGCAGCTTTAAAAATTGCCGTTTGAATTTTTGCCTCATTATAAGGCTCATTTTTCCCGTCTCTTTTGATAATACTGCTAATACGCTTTTCCCTTTTCATTCTGTACCTGCAAAAATAAATTCCCTTTTTAAACAAAAAAACCTGTATGATCACACAGCATACAGGGCAACAAAGTTAAAACTTTATTCTGAAAAATCCTTATTTCCTCGAAAGATTTTCCTGTATGTATGAGATCGGTCTTCTGGCTTCCCTTCATTCATTTTTTGCGCCTTCCCAAAAAATTAATTCAGTGGCATACTACAAAAAATGTCCGGGTTACAGCGGCGGGGTCCGCAACGGATTTACACCGTTTTCCCTGAAACAAATTGTTTCATCTCTTTGTTTTTTATAATCCAATAATTTTAAAAGTCAAATACATAAGTAAATTTAAACAATAATTATTTTAGATAGATATAAATATATTTTCTTATTATTAATCATGATGTCAATTATTTTTTAACAATAATTCAAGTAATTATTTCTCTTAAAAACTTAAACAAAATATGTTTAAAAAAAGTCTGGTAAAAATCTAAAAACCTGCTTTTTCCACTTTAAACAAAAAATGACTGGAACGCCCAAACTCATCAACAGCATAAACCGTATGCATGCCCACAGTAGGCACATAGGTCAAATGGGTATTTTTATCCGTATACCCTAGGTAGCTGTTATCAATAAACCAATGCACAACATTGACATCGGCATCCCCGTCAGCAAGCAAAGAAATTTCCTGTGATTTTTTTATATCTTGCTGATAAAGCACATCTTTTACAGGGGAAAGGATTTGAGGCGGCTTTCCCTGATACGGGGGAATTTCATGCAGACACTGCAAACTGTAGGGGGGAACGGGCTTTTTATGGATACCTGCCTTTGCAAATAAACGCTGTAATTCCTGAGACCAAAATTCATAAACTTCTTCCTTTGTCACTCCGGCTATTTCTTTACATTCCCGCAAGCCTGTTTCTGTATTGACCAAAATTTTACGAAGCACACCCGTTTCTTTAATCGGTGATTTTCCGGGAATAAACCACGCTTTCACTTTAGGCAGGTGTGAACACAAGGAAAGGTTAATATCTCCTGTTGACGCACACACATCAATTTCTTTTACATTGAGCTTGTCTTTTGTATACCAAGGTTTTTCAAGCCCTCCCTGCATTTTTTGCAATTTTTCCGCAACTTGGAAAAAAAGCGGCAATGCCACGTTTGCTCCAATAAAATTGGGATTGGGACTTGCATCAAAATTTCCTATCCATACGACGAGCACATAGGGTCCAAAAATTCCAGCCGTCAAAGCGTCCCGCTGCCCGTTAGATGTGCCTGTTTTCCATGAAGAAAGCACAGAACTGAATGGATACGGAGATTTTGTTTCCAGCATTTTCAATACGATATAACTTGCTTCCGAAGAAAGCAATGGTTCTTCCTTTTCTTTGGCTTCGGCGTAATAACCGAGCTTTCGATAAAAACCGCGATTGGCAAGCATGGCGTATAAAGAGGCAAGTTCACGCAAACGGATTTCTGCTCCTCCTAAAACAAGGGCAAGACCATAATGCTCTTTTTTATAGGGCAAAATAATACCAGCCTTTTGCAAAAATCCATATAAATCAGGTGATTTTAATTGCTCTGCCAAATGGATTGCGGGGATATTTCTGCTGTTTTTGAGAGCGTCATCAGCATAAAGCGGTCCAATAAAACGCCCGTCTGAATTTTCCGGTTCATAGCCTGCAAAATTTCGTTCTGTATCAAGCAAAATAGTTTTTGAATGGATAAGTCCCTGTTCCAAAGCAAGACTATAGATAAAGGGTTTTAGCGTTGAGCCGTAAGAACGGGGAATATTTGTTCCGTCAATTTGCCCGCTTATTTTCTCATTATAAAAGCTGGCTGATCCAATCAGAGACAAAATTTCACCTGTTTGCCAATTGGCAAGCATCATGGCTCCGTTTTCAATACCATAGGCTTTTTTATCAGCCACATACGCTGATAAAATTGATTCTAATTCATTTTGTAAAACAAGGTCCAAGCTTGTCTTTATCTCCTGCAGCTCGGGCAGCAATGATTTTTTCAAAGGACGATTTTTGTATATTTCGAGTACTGCATGGGGACAATGGAAAGGCAAATCTTTTGGTGTAAAAACGGTTAATGGCAATGTGGCAAAAAGTGCATTATAAGGACTGGGATTTTCCTTATCCCAAATTTGGAATAAACGCTCCCTTGCCGCATCCCACACCTGATGAGGCTGTTTCAACGGGGTTCTTGCCTGCGGATTTTGGGGAATAGTGACAAGAGCTATAATTTCAGCAAGATTTAAGGCTTTTAATTCCTTATGAAACCATACAAACGCCGCTGCCCCTATACCCTCCACATTGGAACCATAGGGCGCTAAATTTAAATACGCTTCTAAAATTTCCTCTTTGGAATAATGATATTCATAGATAAAAGCACGCCATATTTGCCAAATTTTTTTTATAACCGTATCCGTTTTTGTTTGTTCAGCAAGGCGGACAAGCTGCATAGTAACGGTTGACGCTCCAATTCTGCGTCCCCCGCCAAGCATATTTGCCCCCGCCCTTGCCAAAGAGAAAAAATTTACCCCATGATGAGCATAAAAATCCCTGTCTTCGTAAAGCAGTGTTGCCTCAACAACAGCAGGCGGTATTTGCTTTAATGGCATAAAATAACGATATTTTTCATCGTCACTTAAGCTCAGCCAAAGCAGTTCCCCGTGCCTGTCCCGGATAAGCCACGAAAAAGCTGCCTTTTCATACAATAGAGGCTTTGCGCTAAAAACAATACTTGCAAACAAAAGAAAAAAAGGTACAAGCAAACCCAATAACACAACACGTATTTTTCGGGTTTTAAAACTTGTACCTGCTTGTTTTAACATAAATTATTCTACAGTTATTCTTGTGTCTCGGATGGATGTATCCCGAGCGTAAAGCAAACTGTTTTCCACAGATTGTGCAATAATATCCGGTAAAACAAAATTACCCTTATTGCTTACACGGACTTTATAACGGAAAACGGTTTCCCTGTTTTCCAAGGAAGCAAGCAAGAACGCTCTGTCTTCCTGTCTGTCGGCAAATTCTACCTGCATCTCTCTTTCTTCCTGCAAAACATCGGAATTGATTTTTCCCTGCTGCGTTCTGAAACTTGTAGCTTCCCCTGATTTGGTCGCAACAAACTCAAAGGCAGCAGGCAAAATATCTGTAATAAGAACTTGCTCTGCTTTTCCTGTCAGGGATTTGGCTTTAATAACGACCACAATTTCTTGTCCTATTTGTAATTCTTTCACGGGATTACCGTCAGTATCACGAAATTCCCGTGTAATGCCGAAGGCTTGTTTTTCTTGTCCTGCAAAACGATCTTTATCATACCCTGTGACACTTACTTGATAAAAAACGGGTTTATCTGCTTCAAACCGAACAGTTTTTACTGCCGGAATTTGGTCAGAATTTTCCAGTTTTATGCTATGGCTCTTTTCGTCTTTTTGTTCTGCAGCATCTTTTGAAATTTGCTCACCTTTTTCATCAGCAAAGGCAAGTTTTGACGTAACCTTCTGGACATCCTGCGTTATGCCGAATTCAATAATGCTTCGTATTGCCAAGGATTCAGAACTTGGCGCAAAATATTCCTGCAATAAGCTATAAAGTTCCTGCATAATTTGCTGCGTTTTTTCGCTTTCTGCCTGACCGGAAAAATGTTTTGCAATAATTTCCAAATACAAAGCCCGCTCGCAAAGCCCGTCAAAGCCCATATAATACCTGTTTTGCTCTTTCAAGCTCTCAGGCATATAGTTTGCAATAAACATATCAGCAAGTTCGTCCTGCATCATAAGCTTCATGGAGCCTGCCATCAGTGATGCAGCAATATCATGTTCCCAACCATTGGCATTTTGCTCAAGCCAGCTGGTAAGATTTGCCATAATCTGGGAAGTAATAATGCCATTTCTGGTCAATCCCCATGCACCATAGGCAATGGCGCGTGCCTCATGGATATTTTGCGGCATTTCCATAAGTTTTTGCTGTATATTGTTCAGCACATTTGTCAATAAATAACCGGGGACGCCTATACCTTTTTCCTTAGCCGTTGTCAGAAAATCAAGGACAAAAGCAAGTTCATAGGTGGAAAGCGCTCCATAATTATCCCAGCGATAAAAGACTTCACGATAATGAAAACGGCTTTCCAGCATTTTCAGGCATTCTACGATATTCTCACGAATTGCGTCCTCTTCATATGCCTCAAGTGCCGGGGCATATTCTTTATTATCCAAGAGATAAAGAAGCGGCATCGCCTTTGCGGCACGCTGTACTGTGCTCGGATACCAGCACCATGCATTGCGCTGTAAAAGTGCCTGCACATACGGAACAGGTGCAGAGGAAACAGAGGCTGTTATGCTTGCAAACTGCGGATAAAGAGTGCGGGAAAGCGTAATCTTTCCGGGAGTATTTTCTGTAAGTCTGCCAAGCTCCACAGAGCTGAAGAGTGCAGAGGCAGGACGAACAGAAAGACTGACAGGCATAGCAGTTTTAAGTCCGCTTTTCTTTTCCTGTATAGTGAAGGTGAGTAGTTTTTCACCTAAAACATCCTCTGTATCTTTTACCTTTATTCGAACATTCACACTATTTTGCTTTTCTTCTTCAAGCGTTAAAGCAAGTGTATCGTTTCCTATTATTTCAAAAGCATTTCCAAGATTAATAGCCAATTCCACATTTTTTTGGCTTTTGTCTTTTCTCATATCCGTGAGGAAAAGAGTAGCTTCAAACTCATCACCGGGGGAAACAAAGGAAGGCACATAGGGCTGTATCACTATTTCTGCCTGACAGAGGACATCTTTTTGCACAGCATTGACCTTTGTATCAGAACACGCCACCGCAAAAATACGCATATTTCCATTATAGGTATCGGGAACAGGGATTTTCACTTCTGTACCGTTTTTATCCACATCTAGGAGCCCTGACCAAAAAACAGCAGATTTATGATTTCTCACTTTAAAAGGATTTGCCCCGGCGTCACGCAAGGCATTTGCCATTTTGGCAGAAAGCATACGCGCCTCACCACCTCCGAATTTTGCCAATTCCTTTTGCATAAGAGAAAATTCCGGCATCAGCATATCTAGGTATTGATAGGTTTGCACAGATAATGCTCTGCTTAGGAAAAGCTCTTTTAAAGGATCCGGACAGCGGTAACCGGTGAGCTGCGTAATTCCCTCATCAACTGCATACACAAGTACTTTGGCAGCTTCATTTGTCTGTACATTGACAGCAAATTCCTGTCCCGGACGGGCAACAAAATTGTTTTCACCCTTGCCGATTTTGAGCTCAATGTCCAATTTCCGTTTTGAAATATCCACAGTAAAGGGCAAGACGACACTTGCGCAAGGTTCAACAAAAATTTCCTTATCGCGGGTATTTCTGAAATACAAAACATTCAAATAGGCTTTACCTTCCAAATCACCTGGTATTTCAATATATTGAACACTATCACCTTTATTGGCTCTAAACCATTTTTCAGCAAAGACCCTGTCCCGTTCAAGGGTAA
The DNA here is from genome assembly GCA_910577155.1 of uncultured Mailhella sp. Taxonomy (GTDB): domain Bacteria; phylum Desulfobacterota; class Desulfovibrionia; order Desulfovibrionales; family Desulfovibrionaceae; genus Taurinivorans. Next base: position 20,824 of record CAJTMS010000010.1, on the reverse strand, counting down.
GAAGTCCAATACCCTCATACGGGGTCTTTAATGCAACCTTGATATTTTCACCGTTTTTATATTCTTTGGTATCAATAATTGCTTGCAATACTGCAGACTTATATTCATTAAACTGTACTTCGCTGTCTCCTGTTACCGTATAGCGTACCTGCAAAACAGTCTGTGCTTTGTCATCTTTGAACACCAGCAATTTTTCACCAACGCTTGAGGTATCGACTTGATACTGCAAAATCTTTGCGTCCAGTTTAACAGTATTTTCAGAAAGGAGTTTTTCACGGCGGACTTTTGTATATTGATATTTGCCGTCCACCTTTACCAAGCTTTTCACCATTTCTGATTCATACAGCTCTGCCACAAGCTCACCCATGGCATAGGGTCTGGCAAGAGCATCCAAAGCAATAATTTCGAGTTCTGCTTTTTCATTTTGGGTTAAAAAGTCTATATTGCTTTGCGTTTTATAACCAACAACAGCAGGAAGCGGTGAGATATTCAGCACATCTTTTACCATAATGCCGGAACCGCCTTGTGCGTCCATCACTTCAGCCTGCATTGTCACGGCAAGGCTTCCTTCACCCATTGCCCCGAGAGCACTCGCATCAAGTTTTATATATGCTTTTCCCTTTTCATCAGTAAGCACGGTTCCTAAATCATGTACTGTTGTTTTATCCGCTTTGCCTGCGTCATAAAAGTTAAAGGTTTTATATTCATTTTCAAAAGAAAAACGTAAGGGAGAGGAAATAAGTTTTGCATGAACAGTATGACCAATTGCAGGTGAACCAAATAAATTTTGTACACTGACAGTATAGACGGTATTCTGCAGATCTTTTTTCTCATACCAATATTTGTCTGTTTCAAGGGATTTTTCAAGCTGTGCTTTAATGGTATCCGGTGTAAAATCCATGACATGGAACTCTTTAGAAAGAAATGCGGAATTATCAGCTTGCTCGATAGTTAATTTATAAACTCCGCTCACTGCATTATCCGGAATTTTAAAAGAAAACTCTCCCATACCCTGACGGGTTAATGCAATTTTTTGTTTGCTGATAAGCTGCCCGTTGCTTGCATAAACAGTTCCTTGAAGAGGGACATTTTCTAAGGCAGTTTTTCCCAAATCTCCTTGCTTCAAAATAAAGCCAAAATAGGCTTTTTCCCCTGCCCGATAAATATCACGCTGGGTAAAAATAAAACCGTTCAAACTTTTATCGGAAAAGATTTTTCCTGATGTATTGACTTTATTTTGCGGACGCAGGACAAATTGATAGTCCGGATAAGGAAGAACCGCCATATCATCTTTGTACTTTGCGGTAATGGCAATAACTTGCTTTTCCCGTTCATAGCCCTGCAGGGAAGGAAGGCTTACCGTTCCATTTCTGTCAGTTTTTCCTTTAAAAAGTGCAATGCCGTTAGCACCCAAGACTTCAATCTCTGCTCCGCCAATGGGTTTTCCTGTGGGCAAAGAAATAAGAAAAGCTTTTATATGTTCTTCGCTTTCATCAGCTTTTACTATCAGTCCTAAATCACTGAGCATAATAAAGCGAGAGTCGCTGCCTACAACAGCATCGCCCTTTTTTGCTGACACGGTAACATGGAAAAAGCCTTTATTTTCCTTCACAAAAGGAGCCAAATCCAAAGAGGTAAACTGCGCTTTTTCCGCATTAATAAAAGCTACGGGCAAATCCCCCTCGTGCACAATGCTCATGGGATCAAGCTGATAGCCATAAACGTCTTCATATTCTGCCTGACGCAGCAAGGGGACATAAGAATTAATAAATTCCGGGCGAATTTGCCGTACTGTATAATGAATAGAGTCCGCATTGCGTGCATACAAAGATAACTTCTTCTCTCCGTGCAGGGAAAGTATGGAACCTTTTTGCATAATTTTAACGGTACTGTCCAATGATTGGAATGGCACCATAAAAATCAAATCTTTATTGATAGTAAAGCCGTCAGGTCCCTCAATGGGAGCAGCAATCGTTACATAGGCGCTTCTCCCTGCTTCCATATCTTTTTTAGGAGCAAGCATAAGAAAACGGCTTTCTCCCTCGTTTTTATTCATAAGGGTCAATTCCAAGGGCTCGGATTTATTCAAAACGTCCTGCGTAATTTCTGCAAATGACCACCATGAATACGGTGGATTATCCTCTGCCTCCTCTGCCTGCACTTTATTCCGAGGCAAAAGCACAGCCTTTATTTTTTTGCTGTCGAATTGTTTGAGCGAAACAGGCAGACTAAATTCAGCAACCATATTTTGCTTCACGGAAAGATTCGGCAAATTTTCAATGCCGGCTTCACAGCCGACTACCTTGAAAATTTCATTTTTAGGAGGAATTTTTACTGCATATTTATATTGAGAGAGCAGTTTTCCCCCGTTTTCTGCTTGAATACCCGCAGCAAGCCGAAATGTTACATCTTCTGCTTTTTCACTGACTTTCAGAACAGGAATAGAAAAGTATAGGGAATTATTATGAAAATTAGTTTCCATTTTGCCAAGGCTGAGCGTGTCACTGCTGCTTGGAATAATGAGAAGCTTTGATTCGATATTTTTTTGTTCCATTTTATAATTAAAAGAAATAGAACCTGTCAGCATCATTGTTTTGATATTTTCCGGGTCATATTTAAAATCACCTTTGATAACAGGCTTTAAACTTTGGGTTGTAAACTGCACAGGCTTTGTGATAACTGTCAATAGAGGCAAAGATTTTTCCCCAATCTGCACAGAATATTTTGTATCTGCTTTCCATTCTTCCGTTGGATAAAAAGCAAGTGAAAAATCAGAATGCCATGCCCAATTACCTTTTATTTGCGGAGTAATCTGGATTTCATCCGTATTGAGCAGCACATTTTGGAAACTGCGGTTACAAATTTCAAAAGCTTTTTTTCCATATTTTTCTGTACAAATTTGTTCATCAGCAGAAAAATAAAAATGAACAGGATCTTTTCCCTGCACAATACGCAGTATTGTGTTTTCTGTTTGCTCGTTCACGACTGTTTGCTCAACTAAATAGCGGATATTTTCAACGGAATTTTGCGCAAGTGCTTGTGCAAGTGCTTGTGACTGATAAACAAAAAAAGAAAAAAGCATAAAAATAAAAATTTTTTTCCACATTTTCATAATCAAGCCTCCAAAATCGAGCTGTGCAAATTTAATGTATACTGGATATATGCCTGAAAGACAAGTTAAAGTAATGAATTTTAAATAAAAAAAATCAGCCTCTTAGACTGACTATTAAATAATTTGACGGGAAAGTATTTTTCTTTGCTGACAATTTTTTTCATGGAAGCGGCAACTGTCAGTGCACGCATAAACATCGCAGCAGCTAAACGGCGCTATATACAGCGACAAAGAAACTGCATGATTTTTCGGGGGGAATAACTCCCCCCAAAAAGAATTAACTGTTATTTTGTATAAATTTATCTGCTTCTTCAAGGTTAGGAATATGGATAGTTTCAAAACAGCTGTCCGCACCTTCATTGACCTTAATAATTTGACGCATCATTCTGGTCAAAATGCCTTGAGGACCGAATTCAATCCACTTTCTGACCCCATGTTCGTATTGATTGCAAATAATTTCAATCCAGTACACAGAAGAGGTCATCTGTTTTTTTATGGCGGAACGGAGTTTTTCCGCCTCTGTCAAGGGTTCACCGTTAATATTGCAATACACGGGAAATTCTGCATCATGGAAATCAAGTGTGCCTAAATACTTTGCAAATTCCGCAGAAGCGTCAGCCATTAATGGTGTATGGAATGCACCGCTTACAGCAAGAGGAATACATTTTCCGCCAAGATCCTGTGCTTTTTCAACGACTTCTTCAAGAGCCTGCTTATGCCCGCTGATAGCAAACTGTCCCGGAGTATTCCTATTGGCAAGACGTACCATTTTTCCGGAATGTTCTGAAACTTCCTTGCAGAGATTTTCCACCTGTTCTGCATTGAGGCGAAGCACTGCATACATGGAGCCAATACCTTCGGGATCAGCATCTGCCATAAGCTGTCCGCGCAGAGAAACAGCTTTTAATACCTCATCAAAACTGAGCACCTTTGCAGCAGCCAGAGCGCTGAACTCGCCAAGGCTATGCCCTGCTGTACAGCCCGGTTTAATATATTCCCGCGTATAAAGCCATAAACACAAATTTACAACAGTAATTGCAGGCTGCAAATTGCGGGTATTTGCCATGAGTGCGTTATCATTGCTTTCCCAATAAATTTCACGAAGCGGCACACCGCTGATTTTTTCAGCTTTATGCCATATTTCTTTCACTTCAGGGCTTTTTTCATACAAACGCTTGCCCATTCCAAATTTTTGAGAACCCTGTCCGGGGAATAAAATTGCAATACTCATGTTATCACCTATGAATAATCAACTGCACTGAATTTCATCAATCTATTCCAGTTGTGGTGGGATTCAATATACCGGATAGTACCGGTTTTGGCACGAATAACAAGGGAATGGGTTACAGCGCCGCCGCCCACAAATTCTACACCGTTGAGGAATGACCCGCCTGAAATACCAGTTGCGGCAAAAAATGCATCGTCAGATTTGATAAAACCTTCTATAGAAAGGATTTCGCGCATATCAACGCCGGCTTTTTCAATCGCTTCCCTTTCCACCATGGACTGCGGGTCAAGACGACCCAAGAGCTGTCCGCCGACGCCTTTCAATGCACATGCGGCAATAACACCTTCCGGAGTTCCGCCTGTTCCCATCATTACGTCAATACCGCCGCGGGGGTCAGCAACCATGAGCGCCCCTGCAACATCGCCGTCTGTATGGAGCTGGATTCTTGCTCCTGTTTCGCGAATTTCTTGGATAAGACGCTGATGACGAGGTTTATCGAGAACAAAAACAACAAGGTCATGCACATCTTTTCCGCGAGCTTTAGCAATATTTTTCAAGTTATCTTTGACAGGAGCATCAATATCAATCACATTGCGTGCTTCCGGACCAACAGCAATTTTTTGCATATAAAAGCTGGGACCGGGATTATACATTGAACCGGCAGCACAGGCACCAATAACAGAAATGGAATTAGGACGTCCGAGAGCCAAAAGATTTGTTCCTTCTACCGGATCAACGGCAACATCTAAACGCGGACCATCCCCCGTACCGATTTTTTCTCCGTTATATAACATTGGAGCGTGATCTTTTTCACCTTCGCCGATAATAACGGTTGCATCAACATCCAGTGAATTAAAGGAAAGACGCATAGCATCAACAGCTGCACCGTCACCGCCTTCTTTATTTCCTAAACCAAGCCAACGGGCTGCAGATAAGGCAGCTGATTCAGTGACGCGGACAAGATCAAAAGCTAAATTTTTTTCAGGAGCTTGCATAAAAACCTTCCCTCTTTATATTTTTTTCTCTTGATGTATATCAAGTTTTATCACAATCAGCAAGGATTAACCTTATATTTTTTTTCACTCGTTATTAAACCCATAGAAAGCACATAGTTCTATAAAAAGAAATCACTGTCTGTGGGCGTTAAATCCCAATGAACCTTTCCGTAATTCTTTTTTTGCTTGCGAATGAGCACATAAAGCGCCCCTGTGCCTCCGTCTTCCTGTTTTGCTGTACAAAAAGCTAAAACAACCCGCCTAAACGGATCTTTTGTAAACCATTCCTGCACCTTATTGCGTAAAACAGGCATGCCGTTTATGGAGTTTTTCCCTTTTCCTGTCACCACTAAGACAGTGCGTAGTCCCCGCTGATAGGAATTTCTAAAAAATGCAATCAAGTTATGATAGGCTTGTTCCGCATTCAAACCATGCAAATCAATATGAGCTTCCGGGCTGTATTGACGGTTTTGCAGTTTCCCCACTGTCATTAAATCTATCCCTACAATATGCCCCTCGATAAAATCTTCTGTAGCACTCAGGGCAAACTCCAATTTTCCTTCCATAAATTCCTGCATGGGATTAACAACCGGAGGAGGCGTAAGCGTATTTTCTTTTATGCAGGGAATAATCTCACGCCCTTTGCCCTCAAGGCTTTTAACATCCTGCATGGCTTTATAAAATTCGGTCAAATCTTCTTCATTTTCTTCTTGTTTTACCTGCACAGCAACATTTTTCAGTGACGGCTCAGATGCGGGCAATGCTGTTTTTTCTTTTTCAAAATGTTTTTTAGGCGCAGGCTTTTCTCCTTTCTTTTGCCGTGTTGATTTTTCCAAAAGTTCAGCCATAGTGCAGTCTTCAGAAAAATCGGCATGTACTTTTTTGTTGGAAGAAAGTTTACTGACTTCCCCTATGCTTGATAAAAACAGATGTGCATCATCATCAAAAGGAATATCTGCATGTTTTTCTTTCTTTATTTCAGTACGCTTATTTTTGGCTGCTGATTTATTTGCGTCTTTATCGGGAAATTCTATTCCGGAAAGTTTCGCAAAAGGATTGGCAAGCGTATCTTTTTCCTTATTCTTACTCATGTTATTTCCATATTCCGTTTATTTCATATTCACAATGAGGGCATTTTCCCCAAAATCCCTCTGTCACGTCAACAAAATATCCGTTTCTTTTTACAAGCACAGTCTGACAATGGGGACAAATCGTGTCATTTTCTTTGGAAACATTGCCATAATAAATATATTCCAAACCTGCCTCCTTACCAAGGAAAAAGGCTTTTTCAAGGCACTGCACAGGCGTTGCAGGTTTATTTCGCATTTTATAATCAGGATGAAAAGCGCTGATATGCCAGACTGTTTCTTTTCCTAAATTTTCAACAATAAATTTTGCCAATTGTTTTAATTCTTCTGCACTGTCATTTATCTCCGGAATAATGAGTGTTGTCACTTCCAAATGCAGACCTGCTTCTCTTACCCGCACACAAGAATCCAAAACCGGACGAAGGGAGGCTTTGCAGTAAGTGCTGTATGTCTGTTCCGAAAAAGCTTTTATATCTATATTAAACGCATGCATATACTCTTTTAATACGGAAAAGCTTTGTTTTGAAAAATAGCCGTTGGAAATAAAAAGATTTGCCTTTTCATGCTGCAAAGCAAGTTCTGCAAAATGAAGTGCCTGCTCAAAAAAAACAGTTGGTTCATTATAGGTATACGCCAAGCTTTCAATATTTTTTTGACAGGCAAACCGGATTAACTCCTCCGGATTATACGCTTGACCCAAAAGGGGTTTTAAGTTTTCAAAATCAGAGGCAGGGAGCCTGTCACTCTCCGCAGCTGTCACTAAAGAATAATTTTGGCACCATGCACATTGAAAATTACAGCCGGCAGTACCGAAAGAAAGGGCTTTTGACCCCGGTTTAAAATGATAAAAAGGTTTCTTTTCAACAGGATCAATATTGACAGCTGCCAAATGCGTATCCACAAGCGTAAAAATATCCCCGTCCTTATAATACCGAACACGGCATTTTCCAAGGGGATTTTCCGCTGACAAACGGCAAAAATGTGAGCAAAGCCTGCACACTGCCCCGCTTAGGGCATTGCTGCCTGCTTTATCCCACATTTTTGCAATCATCATGAAACCTATTTCAAGTTTTCAGCTATAATTTCAAGACTGTGTCTTACTTTAATATTGGAATTGTTCCGTCCTAAAATATCCGCAATTTGCATCATGCAGGCAGGGCAGGCAGTAACCACTTCTTCTGCACCGCTCTTCATAATGTTTAAGCCTTTGCGTGTACCAATCTTCAAGGAAAGTTCAGGCTGTGTCAGTGTAAAACTGCCGCCGCAGCCGCAGCACTTATCCGCTTCCGCCATTTCTACAAGGGTGTAGTTATCATTGAGCTTCATCAGTTCTCGCACTTCCTTTGAAATGCCCAAAGATTTTTTCAAGTGGCAGGATTCGTGATAGGTGATTTTTGTTGCATTTTCCTTTGGAGCAGCATGGCCGGTATCAACTTTCAGGATATTATACAAAAAATCATGGATATCAATGGATTTTTCACTAATTTTCTTAAGTGTGTCCCGTTCTTTCCTGCTATAGTTTTCTGACAAATGATACCACCATTTATGCAGGGTTTCTGTGCAGGAAGGACAGGCACTGAGAATATAGTCAGCCTTATCAAGTCCAAGCCGTTCAAAAACAGCGATATTATTTTTTACAAGTTCATCATAGCCGACTTTATCTCCGGAAGCCAAGGCAGGAAGCCCGCAGCAGGAAAAATCATCAGGCATGATAACCCCAACGCCGTAATGCTTTAACAATTTAATCACGGCGTCACCGATTTGGGTATAGACTTTATCCGTCATACAGCCGGGGTAAAAAATAACATTGATTTTCTTGGTGCTGTCCCCTGTCAAAACACCATACTCATCATGCAGCTGCTTTTTGGGCAGCGTTGGCATATGCCTTGCGCCTAAAAAGGGCTTGAGGAGTGGAGCTGTTGCTGTTTTTTGTGCATTTTTCTGTCTGCGCAGAATGAGCCCCTGAAAAAGTGATCCGGTATGAATAGCTTTTGAAAATAATTTCGGGTGTGTCAGTAAGGATTGGAAAATAAGCTTTTTCAAAGGAGAAAGCTTTAAATACTGGGTCAAAGCAATTCTTCCTTCAATAAAAATATCCAATGTTTTTACACCGGTAGAACAATTGTGTTCACAAGCTCCGCATAAAAGACAGCGTGTTAACCGTTCTTCAACAGCCTTTGGATCTTTAATAAGCTCATATGCCAAATTTTGTAAAAGAACAATTTTTCCCCTTGCAACATCAGCTTCTCTGCTTGTTTGCGCATAAACAGGGCAAACTGCCTGACAGTTTCCGCAGCGCATACAAGAAGCTAAAAGGTCATCAATCTTGATAAGGGATTGTCTTAACTGTTCCATATCATTCATATTAAATACCTACTAATTTTTGTGAGTTAAAAAGACCCTTCGGATCAATAGCTTTTCTCATTCTGCGTGAGAACATAATGGTTCCGCGGGAAGTTTCTTTTTCAAGCCATTTTGCTTTCGCTGTACCAATGCCGTGCTCACCGGAAAGTGTACCGCCAAGAGCCAAAGCAACGTTGAAAATTTCATCGACAGCGGCTTCAACGCGGACAAATTCTTCATGGTCACGTCTGTCACACAAAATTGTAGGATGTAAGTTACCGTCCCCTGCATGTCCAAATGTTCCCATTTGCACATTGTACTTTTTGGCAATTTCATTGAGAGCTTTTACCATGGCAGGAATTTGGGAACGAGGAACTGTGGCATCTTCCAAAACTGTTGTCGGACGCAGACGGGCAAGTGCGGGAAGGGCGTTTCTTCTGCCTGCCCAAATTTTATTCTTTTCTTCTTCATTTTGTGCCACATGGATATCTGTTGCACCGCATTCTTTAAGCACTTTTTCCACAACTTCTGCTTCATCAGCAACTTGCTGCGGGTGACCGTCAACTTCAATCAATAAAAGTGCATCCGCATCTTTTGGCAAACCAATATGTTTATCTTCTTCAACATAATTGATGGTTGCATGGTCTAAAAATTCCAAGGTACAAGGTACAACGTGAGCAGCAATAATACCTGCAACGGCTTCAGAAGCTTTTTGCACATCGTCAAAAATTGCCATCATGGCTTTGGACGCCTTCGGAGGCGGAACAAGTTTCAAAATAGCTTTGCTGATAAAGCCAAGGGTGCCTTCCGAACCAATCATCATACCTGCAAGGTTATAGCCTGTTACGCATTTTACGGTGCGGGAACCTGTTTTTACAAGTTCTCCTTCGTAATCATAAAATTCCAAACCCATGACATAATCTTTGGTGACACCGTATTTCAAACCGCGCAAACCGCCTGCATTTTCTGCAATGTTGCCGCCAATGGTGGAAATACTTTGTGAGCCCGGATCAGGAGGATAAAAAAGTCCTTTTGCGCGGACTTCTTTTGCAATTTGTTCCGTAATGGCACCCGGTTCCACAACAGCATAAAGATCTTGCGTATTGATTTCCAAAATTTTATTCAATTTTCCTGTGGCAATAACAACAGTATCTAAAGAATCCGGAATTGTTCCGCCGGAAAGGTTGGAACCGGATCCGCGAACTGTAATGTGCAAGCCTTCTTCATAACATTTTTTTACAATAGTTCCGATTTGTTCTGTTTTCGTTGGCAATAAAACCAGTGAAGGGACACGTGCTTCTAATACCGCAGCATCAAAGGAATATGCATGTCTGTCAATTTCCTCTGATAAAACATTCTCTTTGCCTAAAAGCGTTTCAAACTCATTAATCAATAATTTTGAAATCATACACTTCTCCTTTTTAAAATTGTCAAAACCAATATGCCATAACCGGTTTCACTGTAAAACATCTCAGCGAAACCAGCCTTTTATTGCATAATAAATCACCATGCCAAGAGCAATGCAAAACATAATGCCTAAACAAACCGGATAGGCATATTGATAGGTATATTCCGGCATATGCTCAAAATTCATCCCATATAAGCTGGAAATAAATGTCAAAGGCAAAAAAATGGAAGAAACGACAGTCAGCACTCGCAGACGCTTGTCAGATAATTGCCGTAAATGTGAATCTATGCGGTGCAGCTGGTCTTCCAGACGGTTATCAAGTTTACGCATACTATGTTCAAGGTGCGTCAAGGTATCCAAAATATCATTGAGCATTTTTCTGGTTTCAGCAGGATACAAAGGGGCGACTAAAATAGTCCGAAGCAGCGTGCAGGCAAACAAAAATTCCTCGCATTGCCCTGTAATATTCAATAATCTTCCTTTTATTTCAACGATTTTATCATTGACCTGTACCCCCGGCACGCTTTCCAACGAGGCGATAAAACTGCTGATAATGCTCCGTGCTTCAAGATAATTGTTAATTAAATGCTCTTCAACACATTCAAGAAGATAAAGCAAAAAGAAGACACCTTCTTTTCCTTCCAGTTTTTCTCCCAGTGACAGCTGCTGATAGGCTTTATCCAAAGTTTTGCTTTCACTTCTTGTAATGCTGACAACAACATTGCCCACTAACAGTAAATGAATAAAATGGGTGAGTTCTTCCCAATGATTGGAGCTTGGTATGCGCAAATACATGCCGGTAGGCTGGATAACTTCCACCCGTGGAAATGCCTTTCTGTCGTTGAAAAAGAGCTTTTCAGATTCAGAAATGGGCAAGGTTTCCACCAAATCCCTCCATTCTTCCTCTGTAGCAACTTCGTAATTGACCCAGTAAACATTTTGCGAATGTTCCTCAAAAAGTTTATTCAAGGCTATTTCTTCATCTGCTTCTTTGCAAACATTATTATGGATATAAACAACTTTTTTTTCCATAATAGCACCTAATTTTATTCTTTTGTCAAAATTTCCAGCGTTAAATTGTGGTTGGTAAAGACACAAATATCCCCGGCTATTTCCATAGCTTCACGGGCAATTTCTTCTGCATCAAGACTGCTGTGCTTGAGCAGCGCCTTTGCAGCAGAAAGGGCAAAACTTCCGCCGGAACCAATGGCAGCAATTCCGAAATCCGGTTCAATAACATCTCCTGTTCCTGTTAAAATCAAAATATGCTCATAATCAGCAACAAGGAGCATTGCTTCAAGCTTTCTTAAATATTTATCACTTCGCCAGTCTTTTGCAAGCTCTACAGCTGCCCGTGTCAGATTGCCTCCGCTTTCTTCGAGCTTTGCTTCAAAGCGTTCAAAAAGCGTAAACGCATCTGCCGTTGCGCCTGCAAAACCTCCTATAACTTTTCCTTTATAAAGACGGCGTACTTTTTTGGCAGTATGTTTCATAACCATACTTTGCCCCATGGTCACCTGACCGTCACCGGCGATTACGACTTTATTATCTTTTTTTACCGCTAAAATAGTCGTCCCACGAATTTCCATATTTGCTATCCTTTATTTCCAATATTTTTTCCGCTCTGCCAAAATGTTTTGCGCCTTTTTTAACCGTTCTTTTTCCTGAGAGGAACTTGCAAGATTATCTGCCCTTTTGAGCCATGAATTTGCCCTTCCTTCATTATTTTTATAAATTTCCGCCAAGGCCAACTGCAAATATCCGTCAAATTCTTTCCCCTGACGTCCAAGCACACGTCCATAGAAATTTAACACTTCACCGTCTTCCGGTGCATATTTTAACACTTTTTCATATTCACGCTGCGCTTCAAGCACCTGATTTTCACTGTCCAGCAAACGGGCATGAAAAAAAATTGCCATATAATCACGCGGGTTGATACGGATTGCTTTTTCAAGATACGTTCTTGCAGGTGAAAATTCACCCACATCAAAATAAAAACGTCCTAATTCTCTGTTCATCAAAAAATCATCCGGAGCAAGTTCCACAGCTTTTTGCAAATATTCTTCCGCCTGCTTTATTTGATTACGCTTACGGGCCACAATGCCTAATCCCATATAATCATATGCCGTTTTTTTGCCGGAAAAATAATTGTCAGCAAAACGCATGTCCGCATAATACGCAACAGCAAGGCTTTTTGCACGGATAAATTTTGTATTATCAAGAGTAAAGCGGTGAGCGGGTTTTAACGTGCGGACAAAGGAATTAACGGTGGCTATACGGGCATTAATATTGGGGTGAGTAGATAAATAGGTAGGAAAATCAGATCCTCCTCCCAGACTTTTATTTTGCAAAACCTGAAAAGCCTTTGCCATACCCTGAGGGTTATAGCCTGCCTTCAGCATATACTGTAAGCCAAATTTATCTGCTTCGCTTTCATCATCACGATTATAACTGAGCATTGCCGCCTGAGTTGTTGCCACGGAACCTGCTATCAAAGCACCGGAGGCTTCGCCTCCGCCGGCAAGAGCCGCCCCCACCAAAGCAACAAGCGTTCCAATGCTCAAATACTTGCTCCTGTCAATCCGGGAAGCAATATGGCGCTGGGTAACGTGTGCAATTTCGTGGGCTAAAATACCTGCAAGGGAATCTTCATCTTCAATATTGATTAATAATCCTGAAAAGACACAAACATAGCCCCCGGGAGTTGCAAAGGCATTCAGCACGGGGCTATAGATAACATTTGTTTCAAAATTAAAAGGCTGCGGGGGAGCGGTGGTTAAAATTTTCTGCACAACAGACTGAACATATAATTTTATTTCCGGTTCCTCAATAATGGGCAGGCGCGCTTTGACAAGAATTTCAAATTCTTTCGCCAGTTCTTTTTCATCCCGTACACTAAAATCTTTAAACAGCTGAGCATGGGAAACATGAAAAGGAAGAATAACAGCAAGAAGAGCTATCATACAGGTTGCAATAATTTTCTTTATCATATTTCCTCACCATTTTCATAGTGTTACGGTTTATCAGGCAGTGTGATTAATCGCCCATACCTGTCCGTTTTGCGTATCACGAACTTCCACATGCATTGCCGTCAATTTTTCACGGATACTGTCAGCCGTTGTAAAATTCTTATTTCTCTTCGCTTCAAGCCTTTGCGCGAGCAAGGTTTCAACCTGCTCGACATCAATATTTAAACGCTTTGCATTCAAATCCCGCAAAGCAAGGAGCATGGCAGCAGGTTCTGCACCAAAAACGCCTAAAATCCGTGACCAAACTGCTGCCTCTTCAAGAACTTGCTCTAAAAATGCCTTTGTTCCGTCTTTGCCGCGAAGAGCTTTTTCTTCAAGCACTCTGTTTACAAGGCGTACAGTTCCGAACACATGTCCCAAGGCTCCTGCAGTATTAAAATCATCGTCCATGGATTCTAAAAAGGCTTGCTTCAATCCTTCAAATTCTTTGACAATATCTTCAGGCATTGCCATTTTTTTATTAAATTCTTTTTGCAGGGCAGCATGGACTTCAGCTAAACATTCATACACGCGCACAAGCCCTTTTTCGGCATCGTCCATGGTTACAAAGCTGAAATCTATAGGACTTCTGTAATGTTTGCTTATCAGGAAGAAACGCAGCGCCTCAGGATGTCTGGATTCCAAAATATCCCGTATGGTTTTAAAGTTCCCTAAGGATTTTGACATTTTTTCAGAATCAATTTGCACAAAACCATTATGCACCCAAAATTTAGCAAATTCCCCGCCAAGAGCAGCTTCACTCTGTGCAATTTCATTTTCATGATGCGGAAAAATTAAATCCTGTCCGCCGCCATGGATATCCAGCGGCAGCGATAAGTTCTTTTCACTCATGGCAGAACATTCTATATGCCAGCCCGGGCGCCCTTTTCCCCAAGGACATTCCCAAAACGGTTCACCGGGTTTTGCGCTTTTCCAAAGGGCAAAATCAAGGGGATCTTCTTTTTCTTCACCGGGCTGTATTCTTGCCCCTGCACGCATATCGTTAATATCCCGACCGGAAAGTTTGCCGTACTCTTTAAAGGAACGAACACGAAAATACACATCGCCGGAAGGTGTTGCATACGCAAAGCCCTTAGTAATCAAATTTTCACAAAGTTCAATCATTTCAGGGATATATTCTGTCGCTTTTGGTTCAATATCAGCACGGCGGACATTCAGTTTGTCCATATCTTCATGGAAAGCTTTTATATATCGTTCCGAAATATCTTTTGAGCTGACATGTTCCTGATTGGCACGATTGATAATTTTATCATCAACATCGGTAAAATTACGGACAAAGGTTACCTGATTGCCTTTAAATTCCAAATAACGGGCAATAACATCAAATACAACAGCAGAGCGGGCATGTCCGATATGACAAAGATCATAGGCTGTAATACCACAGGCATACATGCCGACTTTTCCCGCAGCCTGTGGAATAAATTGTTCTTTTTTCTTTGTCATAGTATTATATATATACATAAAAACTCCTTATTTTTCATTTGACCTTATGAGTATACATAATAATTTGGCTTCCGTCAAAGAAAAGCAATTGTTATAATATGCTTTATTAATGGATAAAATTTGCCTGTTTTCTTTTTTATTGTATTTTTTTTTATTTCAAGTATACTTTTTTTCAAATTATATTGGAGTAAAGAGTATGTTAAACAAAGCCATGATTATTGGTCGATTAGGTCGTGAACCAGAACTTAAATACACACAAACCGGTATTCCTGTCACCACCCTCAATATTGCTACTGACGAAAGTTATCAGGATCGTGACGGCAACAGAGTTGAAAAAACAGAATGGCACAGAGTCATTGTTTTTCAGCGCCAAGCAGAAAACTGTGCCCAATACCTGAGCAAAGGCAGTCTTGTTTATGCGGAAGGGCGTATCCAAACAAGAAAATGGCAGGACCAGCAGGGTCAAGACCGTTTTACCACAGAAATTGTAGCCAATACCGTTCGTTTTCTCGATAAAAAAGGTGACAGAAATTCTGATGATTTTGCTCCGCAGTCTTCTCCAAAAGCAAAAAATAATCAAGAACCAATGGAAGATTATGGTTCCCCTTTCCCCAGTGAAGCAAGCGACATGGACGACGCACCGTTTTAAAAAAGGACGTATGCTATATAAAAATATGCCCATATAAAACAAAAAATCCCTCATTTGCAAAAAGAGGGATTTTTTGTTTCAGCTTTTATTTTTTATAGGGGATATGGTTTTTTGGGGAAGAGTTCCTCCTCAAAATAATAAACTCTCTCCTGCATCATTACTGCAAATCATTCGGAAAATACAGCTCGTTTTCAGTAAAGAAAAAGCGCCATTCCCTGTCAAAGCTTGCCTCACTGTCAGAGGCATGAATGGCATTGGCTGAAACATCTTGCCCGTATTTATGACGCAGGGTATTTTTTTCGGCAAGTTTGGGGTCAGTATTTCCGACCAATGCTCTAAAATCATTGATTGCATTTTCTTTTTGGATAACAAAACAAAGCACAGGACTTAAACACATATATTGGATAAGCTCATCAAAAAAAGGCTTATTTTCATGCTTTGCATAAAAATTCTTTGCTTTTTCTTCTGTAAGATGAAAAAGTTTCAGTCCGATAAGTTTATATCCGGCACATGCAATATCGTCTAAAATTTTTCCATAATGCTTTTTTTGCATGGCGTCCGGTTTGATTATTCCAAAACTATATTGCATAGTTCCTCCTAAAAAGTTGACGGCAGGGAAAAAACAATATTTTGATCTTTATAGGCTTGCCATTCTTTTAATGCCTGTATGGTTGCTTTTCTTACATGCCCGATAACAACAACCCGATTATGTTTTTTTGCCAGCCCATAGGCATGATTAAGTTCCTGCAAAATAAATTTTTTATCTGCTTCATTATCTATAAAAATATCCCGTTTTGCAACTAAAAATCCATTTTCTTTTCCAATGCGATAAATTTTTGATTGGGGTGTTGTTATACTGTCAAGCACTAAAAAATACGGTTTAATTTCCTGAACAGCGTTATAAAATTTAACAATAGCGTTTCTGTCAAGAGAAAATTTTGACCCCATATGATTATTGACGCCCTGAACATAAGGAATGGAAAGAATATTCCAATATAAAACATCACGCATTTGTTCATAGCTCATGGAAGTGTACAAACCGCTTTTCCCAATATCCACTTTTTTCCCATTCCGGGGCAATGCCTCCATTGGCTGATGCAAATATACCGGCAAACCTTTTTCATGGGCTAGAACAGCAACCATTACGGCATAGGTCGATTCAGGCCAAACAGAGAAAATGACAGGATAGGGCAAATCCATGCACTCTTTTGCAAAGGCGAGATTTTCTCCGACATCGTCTAAAACCAAAGTAATATAGGATTTATAACTTGCAAGCAAACTAAAAACCGCAATACGTTCTTTCAGCTCCTTCAAACGGATAACATGGGTAATGAGCCCTTTATGCACCACATAATAAAAATTGTTTTCAAAATGCACGGAACAGGAAAGGTTCTGCGTGTTCATATAATTTTTAAATTTCTCAAAAAATTCTTCATTTTCTTTGCCTAAATAGTACATATACTCCGGCGTTTCATCATGAACCAATTGATACACTACAAAAGGATATGCTTTTTTATCTTTTGTAAAATGAATTCCGTTATCTGCATAAATACAGGATTTCTGCGGGATTTCCCGTTTCAAGAAACTGTCCACAGCCTTGTGAACAGCCCAAACAGAGGACAACAGTTCGCTGTCGAAAGGATAATTTTGCTCGATAGTTTTTTTTAAATCAGGAGCGGGATCATGATGGGCATTATAAGCTGCAAAATACATATCAGACGCTTTATAAAAACTCTTACGCAGCAGTAAATTCTGCTCTGTCTGTTCTGTCTGCAGGGAAGTATTTTCTTCCGCAACATTTTTGCGGCTTTCCGTATTTGTATTTTTTTCATACAAAAATTGTGACAACAACGCAGAAATGCCAAAATACACGGATAAACAGCAACAAAAGAACAAAAAACCGGTTAAAATCCGTTTTGTTCCGGCAAAAATGGATTTTCTGTTTTGGACAATATCACGCAGCCATGTAATCATTCTTTACTCAATAAAAAAAGGACTTGTTTTCACAAGTCCTTATACTAAACAAAAAGAAATATTCTGTCTATGCTTCAATTATTTAATTTTTTGAATAGTAGGCAAAGATTTGACGAGCTGTAAAGCAACACGCAGCTGATTATCTTTTTCCAATAATTCTTTACTTTCAATATCTTGTGACAGCGTTTCTTCCTTTTTAGCGGTATTTGTTTCAAGGTGTCTTGTTAAATCTTTTTCACGCACGGAAAAACTATTTTTGTCTGCTTCACGCGGATTTTCCCAAAGCACTTCAAAATCAGGAACAATGCCTTCTGCCTGGATAGATTTTCCGGAAGGTGTATAATACAAGGCAACGGTTAATTTCAAGCCTGTGCCGTCCGGCAAAGGAATAACATTTTGTACAGAACCCTTGCCAAAAGTTCTTTCACCCACAATTAAGGCACGTTTTTGGTCACAAAGAGCTCCCGCCACAATTTCAGAAGCTGATGCGGAACCGGCGTTCACAAGCACGACAAGGGGTGCTTTGACATCATCATCTTGTTTTTGTGCCTTGTATTCCAGTTCGTCATTGCCGTCACGTCCTTTCATGGACATAATCACTCCGTCCTCAAGGAACATATCAGCAATATTAATGGCAGAATCAACAAGTCCGCCGGGATTATTGCGCATATCAAGAACAATACCCTGAACAGGGGATTTTTTCATCACTTTATCAATTTCTTTTCTTAAATCAGCAAAGGTATTTTCACTAAAGCGGGTCAACCGTACCCAATAATAGCCATTTTCCAATTCTTTTACTTTCACTGTACGATAGGGAATATCGTCCCGTTTTAATTTTACGGATACGGGAGCATTGGAATTTTTATGCAAAATAAGCAAGGTAAGTTCTGTTCCCTTTTTACCCCGCATAAGATTGGCTGCTTCCGACAATGTCATTTGATCGGTGAATTTTCCGTCAATGGAAAGAATTTGGTCACCGGCTAAAATTCCTGCTTTATAGGCAGGCGTATCTTCGATAGGAGTCACAACGGTAACAACGCCATTAATTGTGGTAATTTCCACACCAATGCCGCTAAATTTACCTACATTTGTTTCCTGCATTTGTTTGAATTCATCTTTATCCATCATGGCAGAATGAGGGTCTAATCCTTGCAGCATACCCTTTAATGCCCCGTCAATCAATTCCGGCTGCTTGACTTCTTCAACATAATATTGTTCTACAATATCAAGGACTTGGCTAAAACGCCGTAAAGAATCATAATCAACATCAGCACTCACAGCTTTCATATATGTGCCGCCTGCCAAAAAAGCGGCGATAACAACAGAAAAACAAACGGTCAGTCGAATAAATTTACGCATCTATGCCTCCAATAATACACAACACAAATCGTATAAACTTTTTATCATAAAATAGCAATAAATTTGTAGGTTAATTTTCTGATTATCCCCTCATTTGACAGAAAACACAAAAAAAAATATAGTACGTAAAATCATTATTCGAGGAAAATATGAATAAAAAAATACTGTGGGGGCTTATTGCTCTTCTTTTGATTGCAGGCGGCGGATATTTTTATGTTAATAAAATTAATGCTCAGGTTGAAGAAATTGCAAAAGCAACACTTGCCCATAATCATATTACCCATTCCGATGTAAAATATAATTGTTTAGGCAAAACATTAACCATAAAAAATGTGGTTTTTCCTTACAGTGATAACGAAGTTAAAATAGATAACAGTGCTGACGAAATTATTATTAAAGGCATCAACGCAGATTCTTTAAAAAAAACGTCGGAAGATAAGGTTCTTCTTTGTGACGAAATTCAATTTAATACTATAAAATCAACAGTCTATGCATATGGAAATGAAGAACTTATCACCACTACGGATCAAATAAGTATCAAAAAGCCTTTGCTCAATTTATTGAAATTAATTTCTCTTCATCGCACTGCACCCTACTCTGAAGAATATTTCCAACATCTTCTGGATATTCGTCATAATGGCATTACATTCCAAAATATCAGCATGCAGGCATTTAAAGGAAGCAGCAGTGAAGCAAGTTTCATGGTAAAAAATATTGCGTTCCCTGCTTATACCGGCGGCACATTTGATATTGCATACCATGACATTAATATACAAAGCAAACCTCTTAATCTCAATTTTGAAAAAATTGAACTCAAAAATATTGCCCTTCCCACAGCAAAATATTTAGCAGAAATCAGCCAAACCGTTATGCGGTTAAATGAATTGGAACGTTCCAGCGAATTTGAAAATAACCCTTCTGCAATCCTCGAATACGAAACGCTTTCCGAACTTCTTATCAACAAGCTTTTTAATTATCCCCATGTCCCATTCCTTGAAGAAGTCAAAATCCTCAATTCTGCCATCTATTTAAATGAAATTGAGGAAGTTGCCCAAAGCCCTATCACCTTAAAAGAGCTTTCTTATCTTTTTGATGAAAATGATACGGCATTAAAAGTAAATTCCACAGTCAATGAGCTTACTCTTGCAAAAGAATTTTTAAAAAATATTGTCAGCCCGGAATCTCTTGAGCTGTTCACAGAAAAGTTTGCCAACGGCATGGTTTTTTCATTAAACCAATCTGCCGAACTGACAAAAGAAACCGGACACTTCACACAAGATACACAATTTTCCGTCCGGGAATTAGCCCGGCTTTCTGCCCAAGTTGGGGGAAAAATCCTCAATAAAGATAAAAATCTCTTTTTGGCAAATTATAATATGCTATTCGACGATATAACCTTTGAACAACTGGATGAAATTTTGCAAAATCTCAGTTTGAATGCATTGGAATTTAATTATACCGATACGGGCTTTATTGACTTTGCTTTCAAAATTGCAGCCAATGAAACGGGATTTCCCGCAGCTGCATTAAAAGATGAAATTCTTGCCGCCCTCCAAGCAGAAATTGACAGTTTCAGAGAAAGTGAAGACGTTACCATTATCGATAAAGAAATTATAAGTATCCTTGAAACGCTCATTGAAACCATTAAAAGCACAGGAAAATTCCTTGTTAAAGTAACCTTAGCAGACGAAATGTCACTCAAAAAGCTTCTGGATTTGGAAACTGTGCCCACGTATAAGTTTGAAGTAAGCGCCCAATAAAATAACAGCCCCTTTGAAAAGGGGCTTTTTTTGCTGACAAAAGGAAAATTATGTTTCATTTTATACTTACCGGACTGGCAGCAGGATTTCTTGCCAGTATTCTGGCAGGAATTTTTGGCAGAAACGGCAGTTCATGGTTTTGGATTTGTTTTATTTTCCCGCCTGCCATTATTATTCTTTTAATAATGGGAGAAGACAAAGAATATTTCCGACAGGAAGAATTGAAACGGCAACAGGTAAATGAATACACAGAATGCCCCTATTGTGCAGAACTTGTTAAGAAAAAAGCAAAGGTCTGCAAGCATTGCGGGCGGGATATTGTGCCTAAAGAAATTGAATTATAAATGCTTAGTTATAGAAAGAGGTTGAGAATCAATTATTTATAAAACGTATCTTCCTGTTTTTCTGAAAGAAAAACAGGCAATGTGGGGGTATG
>CAJTMS010000009.1:32660-49035 GCA_910577155.1 uncultured Mailhella sp. | reverse complement strand
TTTTGATTACTTAAAACCAACAGAAATAATATCAAATAAAAATTAAAGCAAAAAGCCTTACAAATTGTAAGGCTTTTTAATTAGTTATTTCTTTATGAACTATTTTGTCAAATCAACAACCTGCCATGGCAGACCAAATTTATTGAGCTGTTCCATAAATGGGTCAGGATCCATTTGTTCCATGTTCCAAACGCCCGGTTTCATCCATTTTCCCTGTACCATCATCATGGCGCCAATCATGGCAGGAACACCGGTTGTATAGGAAATTGCCTGAGAACCCAGTTCTTCATAGCATTTTTCATGCTGGCAAATATTGTAAATATAATATTTCTTTTCTTTGCCGTCTTTAATACCCTGCATAACACAGCCGATACAGGTTTTACCCTTGGTAAGGGGACCAAGGCTTGCCGGGTCAGGAAGAAGCTTAGCCAAAAACTGGATAGGAACAATGGATTGTCCTTTATATTCAACAGGTTCAATCCCCAGTAAACCGACACCGCCAAAGACTTTCAGGTGATTGAGATAATTATCGGAGAAGGTCATCCAAAAACGTGCACGGCGTATGCCTTTGAGATTTTGGACAAGGGATTCCAATTCCTCATGATACATGAGATAACAATTTTTAGGTCCGATACCGTCAGGAAAATCAAAACTCATTTTCCAAGAAAGGGGATCTGTTTCCACCCATTCGC
Source organism: uncultured Mailhella sp. (assembly GCA_910577155.1). Lineage (GTDB taxonomy): Bacteria > Desulfobacterota > Desulfovibrionia > Desulfovibrionales > Desulfovibrionaceae > Taurinivorans. Next base: position 48,343 of record CAJTMS010000009.1, on the reverse strand, counting down.
CGCGTTCCCAGTAACGACCGCGGGCAGTAACTTCACGGATATTGATTTCGGGATTAAAGTTCGTTGCAAAAGGGAGCCCGTGGTCACCGGCATTTGCATCAATAATATCAAGAACATGCACTTCATCAAGCAAATGTTTTTGTCCATAGGCGCAAAAAACATTGGTAACACCGGGGTCAAAGCCGCTGCCTAAAAGTGCCATCAGTCCTTTTTCTTTGAATTTATCCTGATAAGCCCATTGCCATTTATATTCAAATTTTGCAAGATCAAGAGGTTCATAATTGGCAGTATCAAGATAATGGACATGACATTCCAGGCATGCGTCCATAATGGTAAGATCCTGATAAGGAAGTGCAACGTTGAGCACCATAACGGGCTGTACTTTTTTAATCAATGCAACAAGCTCTGAAACATTATCAGCATCAACAGATGCAGTATGAATGGTAACACCATACCGTTTTTTTACCGATTCTGCTATTGCATCACATTTTGCTTTTGTACGGCTAGCCAAATGGATTTCTGTAAACACATCCTTTGCCTGAGCACATTTATGTACAACAACAGAACTTACACCACCTGCACCGATGATTAAAATTCTTGCCATAGTTTCACTCCTTTATGTCCTATAAATCTTATCGTTCAAAATATGTGTAGCCGCGCATGCCGTTTTCAAAAGCTTGCATAATAGCAAAACGTTCAGTTGGGGTAATCCATTTATTGCGTACGGCACGTTCGGCATTATGTCTGATATTTTCCAAAATTCTGCGCGGATCATATTCAACATAGGCTAAAATATCAGAAACGGAATCCCCGCTGATTTCACGGACAAATTCGTAGTTGCCGTCATCTTGAATACGAATGGAAACAACATTGGTATCTCCTAAAAGATTGTGTAAATCACCCAATGTTTCCTGATAGGCTCCCACTAAAAATACACCCAGATAATATTCTTCGCCGTCATTGAGTTCATGCAGTTCCAAAGTATTTTTCATACCCTGCATATCTATAAAATTATTAATTCTGCCGTCACTGTCACAGGTCATGTCAGATAAAATACCGCGGCGTTCCGGATATTCGCCAAGACGGTGCACAGGCATAATCGGAAAGACCTGATCAATAGCCCAAGAGTCCGGAAGTGACTGGAACACACTGAAATTACAGTAATAAATATCAGCCAGCGTGGAATCAATTTCCTGCAGCTCTTTTGGAACAACTTTGAGCTTATGTTTTTCTTCTGCAATGGCGCGCATAATTGCCCAAAAATAACGTTCTGCAAGGGTTCTTTGCCTGAGTGTTACACGCCCGGTAATAAAATGCTGGCGGGTTTCATCATAATAATACATGGCGTCATTGTAACATTCCTGCAAACTTCTGATATTCACATTTTCAAGGGTTTCTTTTAAATTGACAATGGACTCAGGCGTATCTTCCGGCAATTTTTCCGGCAAATTGCCAATTTCGATAAGACTGACGTCTAAGATATTGAAAAGTAAAATGGAATAATAGGCAACGGTAGCTCGTCCTGATTCAGTAATAATATGCGGATGCGGAATATTTTGTTCATCCATAATAGTCATAACAGATTCCACAACGTCCGTACAATATTCATTGAGGGAATAGTTGCGGGAGCTGACGTAATTGGTATGGGAACCGTCATAGTCAACAGCAAGTCCGCCACCAAGGTCGATATAACCCATACCGGCACCTTCCTGAACAAGTCCTGCATAAATTCTGCTTGCTTCCATAACCGCAGAACGGATATCACGGATATTGGGAATTTGTGAGCCTAAGTGGTAATGCAAAAGTTTGAGGCAATCAAGCATATTGTTGTTTTTAAGCGTATCAACAACATCCACAATTTGTGCTGATGTCAAACCAAAAGAGGAGCGTTCTCCGCCTGATTCTGCCCAGTGCCCGGTGGTGGCTTTGGTACTGAGTTTGACACGTACCCCAATTTGAGGAGTAACATGGAGTGCTTTTGCCCGTTCAAGGATAGTATCAAGTTCTCCAGGCATTTCCAGAACAAAAATGCAATTATAGCCAAGACGCATGGCATTTAAACCAAGGTCAATAAATTCTTCATCTTTATAGCCGTTGCAAATAAGACAGGCTTTTCTGCTTTTTACCTGCGAAACAGCCGCAATGAGTTCTGCTTTTGAGCCAACTTCGAGCCCATGGTGGAAGCTTTTTCCAAAATCAGCAATTTCTTCAACAACTTGCTGCTGCTGATTGACTTTAATAGGAAAAACACCGCGGTATTCTCCTTTATAGCCAAGCTGGGTAATGGCATCATGGAAAGAATGGTGTATAAGAGAAATTTGTGAATCAAGGATATTTTCAATACGTAAAAGGACGGGCATAGTATAGCCGCGTTCTTTTATTTGCTGGATAATTTCATAGACACTGATTTCCGGTCCGCCTTTCATGCCAAAGGGACGTATGGTCACTTCACCTTGTTGATTAATATTAAAATAACCTGCTCCCCAGTTATTGATTCCGTATAATTCCGCTGAATCTTCAACATCCCATTTTTTTTGTGAAGTTTTTTTTGCCAATTTCATTATCCTCATAAAAGATGATGTAGTTATTGTTCTATAGCTTAATTTGCAGTATATGTCACGGATATTTTATCGAAAAAAAATCTTTTTTCCCTGACAATTATATGATAGGTTGATGTCAGGTGAAATTTATGCATGAAAAATATATTTTACATGTGGATATGGATGCTTTTTTTGCGTCCATTGAGCAGCGTGATAACCCGGAATACAGAAATAAACCGCTTATTGTCGGAGGAAGAACAAGAGGGGTGGTTTCAACCTGTTCGTATGAGGCAAGAAAATTCGGTATTCGCTCTGCCATGCCTATTTTTGAGGCTAAACGCAGATGTCCCCATGGAATTTTTATTTCTCCCAGAGGAAAAGTTTATCATGAAGTTTCCAAAGAAATTCATGCTGTTTTGCAAAATTATTCACCTTTGGTTGAAATGGCGTCCATTGATGAGGCGTATCTTGATATTACGGGGCTTGAAAATTTATTGGGGAGCCCCCTCGAGATTGCCCGTGCTTTGCAACAGGAAGTCTTTATAAAAACCAATGGGTTAACATGTTCCATTGGCATTGCACCTATAAAATTTTTGGCAAAAATTGCTTCCGATGAAAAAAAGCCCCATGGAATTTTTATGATTTCCCATGCGGATATGCCGAGTTATTTAAAAGAGTTATCCATTGCAAAAATTCCCGGAGTCGGGAAAAAATTTTTAGAAGAATTGAAAAAATTAGGCATAAAAAAATGTGCTGATGTCATAGGTTTGGAGAAAACGTTTTGGGAACAGAAATTTGGCAAAGCCGGAATTATGCTTTATGAGCGGGCAAGCGGAATTGATGAAAGAGAAGTGCAACCTTTTACTGAACGAAAATCAGAAAGTGCAGAAACAACCCTTGCTGAAAATATTACGGATAAAGCAGTATTGAAAAAATGGCTTCTCGTGCATGCCGAACGTGTAGGAACCGGTCTGAGAAAGCAAAATTTAAAAGGCAGAACTATCAGTATAAAAATTAAATTTGCCGATTTCAAACAAATAACACGACAATTAACCCTTGATAAACAAACAAATGCAACTGATACCATTTATCAAAACGCCTGTTTGCTGCTTGATGAAATTGTCCTTACAAAGTCAGTACGATTAATTGGACTTGGCGTATCAGGCTTTGATGAACTTACTGAAAATAAACAACTTTCTTTGTTTTCCGTACTTGATGACAAGGAAGAAGCAAAAGAATATATAGAAGAAAAACGCAATCATTTGGATGCGACCCTAGATATTTTACGGGAAAAATACGGGAAAACAGCCGTCATCAGAGGAAAGCTGTTTTCCAAAGAATAGATCATCGCTTTTTGTATCCTTGCCGTTGTCAGGAGAACTCGCAAGCTCGTTAAATGCTGCTGCAAAATCATTTTTTGCTGACAGCTGCTGTTTTTTCCTTTAGCATTGCATAAATCATAGCAAAATCCCACCGGCTAAAAGAAAGCCTTTTTCATCATAAATGGCAAGGATTTGCCCGGAGGCATATATTTGTTTTTCTTCTGTAAATTCAATAAACAATTGTGTGTGTTCATCGCTGAGCAATGGGGTGATAGTTTGTAGTTTCATTGCAGTATCGGGGTTATCAATTAAAACTTCAAGTTTTTCTTTATTATTTTTCAAATATACATTGCAAGGACTTTGTTTTTCTCGAAAGCGTGTGCGGGCATAGAGCTGTCCTGTCCATAAAGAAGGCGGAACGAAAAAATTGAGCCTGTCAGCCAACGCAAATTTGGTGTTAACAGCGTCCTTTGTGCTTACAAAAAGGCTATTTGTTTTTTTATCACGTTTGATAACATAGAGAGGTTCAGACCAAGCAATGCCAAGCCCTTTTCGCTGTCCCTCCGTATATGCCCAAAGCCCTTTATGCTCTGCAATTTTTTTTGTATTCTTTGTGTTACTGTCAAAATAAAAAATATCACCATGATTATGGGCATCAAATTGAAATTCTTTGCCGTAAGAAATCAAAAAAGAACGGTAATCATCATGAGGAACAAAGCAGACTTCCTGACTTTCTTTAGGGCAGGGTACAGGAATATTTTTATTTGCAAGTTCCTGTATGATTTCTTCTTTTGTTTTTTCCGCCAAGGGGAAAAGGGCAGACTGCAAATTTTTGAGCGGAGTGAGGGCTAAAAAATAACTTTGGTCTTTTTTATCATCTTTAGCGCATTGAATACTCATGCCGAAAGTATTTGTCAGGGAATTTTCAAAGGGGACCAAGCGTACATAATGCCCTGTTGCAAGTTTTTCAGCTCCGAGTTTCTTTGCATATTCTAAAAGTTTGCCAAATTTCATGCTTTTATTGCATAGAGCGCAAGGGTTTGGCGTTTGGGCATTTTGATAAAAATCAAAAAAAGGAAAAATAACGCTGGCATTAAATTCTTTCCGCAAATCTGCAACATGAAGAGGAATATTGAGGGAATGACACGTATTTTTTAAAGCAGGAATAACGTCATATTCCGTATCAATAAAACGTGCATGCAGAGCAAAAACTTCATGTCCTTGTTCTTTTAATGTAATAAGCGCATAGAGGCTGTCTATGCCACCGCTAACGGCAACAGCTGTTTTCATAGATAAAAGATACTCAATTTCCCATGATTACGCAAGAAATTAACATTTATATCAAAAAAAATTGATATAATTAACTTGACTGTATAAGGATATTTGGATATAAACAAGTATCAATTTAGTTTATGAGAAAGGTATCCATGAACAGTCAGGATATTTTGAGAAATATCAAGGCATTAGCTGATGATACACGTTTGCGCTTAGCGTATATTCTGTGGCACTACGAGCTTTCTGTCAATGAGCTTGTGACACTTTTGAATATGGGACAGTCACGTGTTTCCAGACATTTAAAAATTTTATCTGATGCAGGTTTATTGCAGGCAAGACGTGACGGGTTGTGGATTTTTTATAAAGCTGTTGAAGAAGGGGAAAATAAAGATTTTCTTTCCTCTTTATTCTCTTATCTTTCCAAAGATTTGCAAAATGATTTGGATATTGCTTCCCGCATTATTGAAGAGCGTGCCATAAAAACCCGTCAGTTTTTCAACAGTATTGCTGATGACTGGGATGAGTTGAACAGAGAAGTGCTGGGGGCATTTTCTCTGCCTAAAGAAGTGAAAAAATCTGTTCCTTCCACCTGTAAAATGGCTGTAGATTTGGGCTGCGGCACAGGTGAGGTTTTAGATAAACTTCTGGAAGTGAGTGAAAATGTTATCGGCGTTGACGGATCTCCGAAAATGTTGGATTTGGCACGAAGAAGATTTAACGATAATATAGTCAAGCTTTCTCATTTGTCCTTACGCATTGGGGAACTTGACCATTTGCCCCTGCGTGATAAGGAAGCGGATTTTGCCTGTATCAACTTAGTTTTGCACCATTTATCGGACCCTCGCATTGCCTTGTCGGAAATTGAGCGCGTGCTGGCGCCGAAAGGGCTTTTGTTTATCAGTGATTTTGTCCAGCATAAAGAAGAAAAAATGCGCCGTAATTATGGGGACAGGTGGCTTGGTTTTTCAAAAGAAAATCTGGAAATGTTTTTGCAGGAATTTGGCTTTAACATAATCCAATATAAAACACAAAAAGTGAAAATGGGGTTACAATTACATTTACTCATTGCACAAAAATCATAGGAGATTTACATGGCTGCAAAAGAATTAGACCTTAGTCTGGCTTACAAAGTAGCAGATATGAGCCTTGCTGATTTCGGTAAAAAAGAAATGCAATTATCAGAACGTGAAATGCCGGGACTTATGGAACTTATTGCCCGTTACGGCAAGGAAAAACCTTTGAAAGGTTTGAAAGTTACGGGTTCTTTACACATGACTATTCAAACTGCAATGCTTATTAAAACTTTGCATGCACTCGGAGCTGATATTCGCTGGGCTTCCTGTAATATTTTTTCAACACAGGATCATGCTGCAGCAGCTGTTGTAGAACAAGGCTTGGCAAAAGTTTTTGCTTGGAAAGGGGAAAGTCTTGAAGAATACTGGTGGTGCACGGAAATGGCATTGACATGGCCTGACGGTTCCGGTCCGGATCTCATTGTTGATGACGGCGGTGATGCAACACTTCTTATCCACTATGGTGTGAAAGCTGAAGAAGATCCAAAATTTTTGGAAAAGAAATGCGGCAGCAAAGAAGAAGAATGTATCATGGAAAGACTGAAACTTTCCTATAAAAATGATACAAAACGCTGGCATAAAATTGTTCCTGCAATCCGCGGTGTTTCAGAAGAAACAACAACCGGCGTTCACCGGTTATACCAAATGGAAAAAGACGGAAAATTGTTGTTCCCTGCCATCAACGTCAATGACTCTGTAACAAAATCAAAATTCGACAACCTTTATGGCTGCCGTGAATCCTTGGCTGACGGTATTAAACGTGCTACTGACATTATGATGGCAGGCAAAGTTATCTGTGTTTGCGGTTATGGTGATGTGGGTAAAGGCTGTGCTCAATCCATGCGCGGACTGGGTGCAAGAGTTCTTGTAACGGAAATTGACCCCATTTGTGCTTTGCAGGCTGCCATGGAAGGTTATGAAGTGGTAACTGTTGAAGACGCTCTTCCCATTGCAGATATTTATGTAACAGCTACAGGCAACTATCATGTTCTTACCGGTGAACATTTGAACAATATGAAAGATGAAGCCATTGTCTGCAATATCGGGCACTTCGATAATGAAATTGATATGGCATGGCTTGAAAGCAACAAAAACTGCAAGAAAGTACAAATCAAACCCCAAGTGGATAAATGGACACTGCCAAGCGGTAATTCCATTATTATCCTTGCGGAGGGAAGACTTGTAAATTTAGGTTGTGCAACAGGACACCCAAGTTTTGTTATGTCCAACTCCTTTACCAATCAGGTTCTTGCTCAAATGGAACTTGCAGCAAACAATCATGAAGTAAAGGTATATACACTTCCTAAAAAGCTTGATGAAGAAGTTGCAAGACTGCACCTTGCCCGTCTTGGCGCAAAGCTGACAACCTTGAGAAAAGATCAGGCAGATTATATTGGTGTGACTGTTGAAGGTCCTTTCAAACCCGATTATTACAGATATTAATGATAGGCTTCTTCGGAAGCCTTTTTTATATGTGATATGAGAAATAAAGATGTAATTATTCGCTTGGCAAAATTGGAAGACATGGAAAGTGTGCAGAAAATTTATGCCCCCTATGTTTTGAATACGGCGATTAGCTTTGAATTTGATGTGCCAAGCGTGACAGAATTTGAAAATCGCTATGCAGCAATAGTGCAACAATATCCTTTTTTGGTGGCTGAAAGAGCTGAAGAAGTTGTGGGCTATGCCTATGCCGGCAGTTTTATTGAAAGGCAAGCCTATGACTGGACAGCAGAATTAAGCATTTATGTGAAACAGACTCTGCTGAAAAAAGGTATTGGCACAAAACTCTATGCTGAACTGGAAAAAATCCTGCGTTTGCAAAATGTGCAGATTTGTTATGCCTGCATTGCCTTTTCCGGCTTGGATGATGATGCCTGTCTTGATGATACCAGTATTTTGTTTCACCAAAAAAAGGGCTTTATAAAAATTGGGGATTTCAGGCAATGCGGATATAAATTTGAGCGCTGGTACCATATGTGCTATATGGAAAAAAGACTTGTCCCGCAAGGAACAACACCAAAACCTTTTATTCCTTTTTCAAAATTGTATGCTGCAATGTAAACGGCTTTGTGGATAAAACGTGAAGAAGAATTTTTTTTATCTCTGAGTCTATAAAAAACTTGACTGTTTAACGTATTATTATTATAAAGAGGTTTCAATATGACTTTGTAGGCGTGTGGCTCAGGGGTAGAGCACTTCCTTGACACGGAAGGGGTCAGCAGTTCAAGTCTGCTCATGCCTACCAAAAAAAATTATAATGGAGGGATTCCCTCCTTTTTTATATTAGTTATCGTAGTGGAGATGTGGTATGAAATGTACGCTTGATGGAAAAGAAATTGATGCTGCAGAAAATGCACTCATTTCTGATGTACTCAAAGAAAATTTGTCCGGAAAAAAATTTAAAGCATGTGTTGCTGTAAAAATTAATAATGAAACCTTACTCGATTTATCACAAACCATACCGACAAACACAACAACCATAACTCCGCTTACCACCGATACAGAAGAAGGCCTGCAAATTTTACGTCACTCAACTTCTCATATTATGGCGCAAGCCGTTCAGACCCTTTTCCCGGGAACCAAAGTTACCATTGGTCCTTCCATTGAAAATGGTTTTTATTATGACTTCGATGCAGAACGCCCTTTTACAACGGAAGATCTCGAAGCAATTGAAAAAGAAATGCATAAAATTGCGGAAAGTTCTCTTCCCTTTGAACGTTCTGTGATGAGCAAAAAAGATGCTGTTGATTTCTTTACAAAAATGGGTGAAACATACAAGGCTGAAATCATATCCGAAATTGATGCCGATACAGTGTCACTCTATAAACAAGGCACATTTACAGATCTTTGTCGCGGACCTCATATTCCCAATACTTCTTTTGCAAAGGCTTTCAAATTGATGTCTGTTGCCGGTGCATATTGGCGCGGAGATGAAAAAAATCGCATGCTTTCACGTATTTACGGAACAGCTTTTGCTGATGAAAAAGCGCTCAAGGCGTATTTAACGCAGCTTGAAGAAGCAAAAAAACGTGACCATAGAAAATTGGGCAAGGAACTCGGTCTTTTCACGTTTTTTGAAGATGTCGCTCCCGGTATGGCTTTCTGGCTTCCGAAAGGCATGATGCTGAGAACCATTTTGGAAGATTTTTTACGCCGTGAACATTTGAAACGTGGCTATGAACTTGTGCAGGGACCGCAAATCATGCGTAAAGAATTGTGGGAAAAATCCGGTCACTATGAGCATTACCGCCAAAATATGTATTTTACAGAAATTGAAAATGCCGTTCATGGTGTAAAACCTATGAACTGTGTCGGACATCTTTTAATGTATAATAATACGCTTCACAGCTATAGAGAACTTCCAGTGCGCATGTTTGAACTTGGGCTTGTGCACAGACACGAAATGAGCGGAGCTTTGCACGGACTTCTTCGTGTTCGCCAGTTTACTCAGGATGATGCCCATATTATTTGTACTCCTGAGCAATTGGAAAATGAAATTATCAGTATTATGCATTTTTCTGCTGATTTGATGGCTTTATTCGGTTTTAATTACAGACTTGTTATTTCAACCCGTCCAAAAGACAGTATCGGTACTGATGAAGCGTGGGAACTTTCTACTAAAGCACTTATTCAGGCTGTAGAAAAAGAAGGCAAAGAATATCGGATTAATGAAGGTGACGGAGCTTTCTATGGTCCTAAAATCGACATAAAAGTTACTGACGCTATCGGTCGTGAATGGCAATTATCTACTATTCAGGTTGATTTTAATCTGCCTGAGCGTTTTGCAATAGAATATGTAGGTCAAGACGGTGAAAGACATAGACCTGTTATGGTGCACCGTGCAATTTTGGGTTCTTTGGAACGCTTTATCGGCGTGCTTACGGAACACTATGCAGGAGCGTTCCCAACATGGCTGGCTCCTGTTCAGGCAAGAATTTTAAATGTTACAGACGCCCAGCTTGACTTTACAAAAGAAGCTGAAAAACAATTACAAGCTGCCGGTATTCGCGTTGAAGCAGATACAAGAAACGAAAAACTCGGCTTTAAAGTTCGTGAAGCTCAGCTTGCTAAAATACCGTTTATCCTTGTTATTGGGGATAAGGAAGTGGAAGAAAAAGGCGTAAATATCCGCCTGCGCACGGGTGAAAACTTGGGCTTGAAGTCACTTGATGAAGCCATAAAAACTATCCGTGATGATAATGACAAACCATTTAAAACCGGAGGAATGAGCTATAGCTTCGCCTAATATGAAACCACGTCGGGAAGTGCCTCAGCAAGACAGCACCAGACGTAATGAACAAATCCGTGCTCGTGAAGTTCGAGTTATCGGTGCGGAAGGGGAACAAATCGGTATTCTTTCAAAACAAGAAGCTATTGATCTTGCAAAAGAACACGGGCTTGATCTTGTCGAAGTTGCTGCAACAGCCGATCCGCCGGTCTGCCGTATTATGGATTTTGGAAAATTCAGATATGAGCAGCAGCAAAAGAAAAAAGAACAAAAGAAAAACCAAACTGTTGTTCAAATTAAAGAAATCAAAATCCGCCCCAAAACCGATGACCATGACTATGAAACAAAATTACGGCATATTCGCCGTTTTTTAGAGGATGGGGATCGCTGTAAAGTAACAGTGTTTTTCAGAGGACGGGAGATTGTTCATAAAAGCCGCGGACAGTCAATTTTAGATCGTATTGTTGAAGACACGAAAGAGATTTGCAAGGTTGAGGCAGAACAAAATGCCGAAGGTCGTACCCTGCAGATATTGCTTATTCCAAATGCAAAGAAATAAAAAGAAGCCACGAAAGTGGCTTTTTTTCTGTCTATGCACAAAGTAGACATTATTTTCATTTTATTATATTATCTTTCGATAAATTTATTTAAGAGATAGAGTATGAGTGCTTCAAAAGATCTTGTTATCGGGTTGGCAGGACTTGGAACTGTTGGTTCCGGTCTTGTTCAGTTATTGAAAATGAATGCTGATGAAATTATGCAGCGAACAGGCAAAAGAATTATTCTTAAATATGTTGCTGTCCGTAATGTCAATATAAAACGAGATCTGCCGGAAGGAACAAAACTTATTGATAATCCTCTTCTTATGGTAGAGGATTCAGAAGTTAAAGTAATAGTTGAACTAATCGGCGGAACAAACCTTGCGGGAACACTTATACGCAAAGCATTAGAAAACGGAAAATCTGTTGTCACTGCCAATAAAGCACTTTTGGCAGAATATGGGGAAGAACTTTTTGCTCTTGCAGAAGAAAAGAACCTCTATCTTGCCTATGAAGCCAGTGTTGCCGGTGCAATCCCTGTTGTGCAGACCATAAAAGACAGCTTAGCCGGTAACAAAATTGAAACTATTTTTGGTATTTTGAATGGTACCAGCAATTATATTTTATCGGAGATGTCTGCAAAGGGCACACAATTTAATGAAGCTTTGAAATCCGCACAGGATTTAGGGTATGCAGAAGCTGACCCAACCCTCGATATTGACGGTTTTGATGCTGCCCATAAATTAAAATTGCTTGTCCGGCTTGCATGGGGTGTGCATTATCCTTACGAGAAAATACCTGTGCAGGGCATACGCAATATGAGTGCCATGGATATTGCCTTTGCCAAAAGCCTCGGTTATTCCATAAAACTTTTGGGACAGGCAGAATATAAACATAGTGAAATCGAGGCAGAGGTCAGCCCTGTGCTTATTCCCGAAAAAGCAATACTTTCCCGTGTAGACGGGGCGTTTAATGCAATCCATATTAATGGAAATGGTGTCGGACCATTGTTTTTGCATGGTCTTGGAGCGGGGAGCCTACCTACAGCAAGTGCTGTGCTTGGGGATATTATGTCTATCATGAAAGATACGTATGACAGCACCGGCTATGTGACAAAAAAGCTGCCTCTTGCTCCTGTTGGCAATATAGATAACTCTGTTGCTTCATGGTATTTACGACTTATGGTACATGATACGGTGGGAGTTCTTCGCGATGTAGCAGGAATTTTTGCCAAGCATTCCATCAGTATTGCGCAGGTTATCCAAAAGAAACAACAGGACGAGGGGGTTCCGCTTGTTTTTATGACCCATGAAACTACAGTAAAAGCAATGAAAAATGCTTTGCAGGAAATAGAAGCAACAAATATTTTAAATGCAAAACCTGTTGCATTCCGTGTTTTAGAATTAGCATAAAGAGGAAAAGATATGGCTGTACAAATTAATAAAAGTCTTTGCTGCGGGGATAACCTTTGTGTTAATATCTGTCCTTGTGCCTGTATTGAATTGAATGAAAATAAGAAAGCAGTGCTCACTCGTAAAGGACGGTTAACCTGCATTTCCTGCGGGCAATGTATTGCTGTTTGCCCAAAAGGTGCAATCAGTTTGAATAATGACGGCACTGTTGAAAAAGGTGAAGCAATAACAAATTGTTATCCGCAATTTGATGAAATTGCTGCCATGATGAAAACACGCCGTTCTATTCGCCAGTATAAAGATAAAATTATTCCGCAGGAAGAAATTGAAAAAGCGCTTGATGTGGTGCGTTTTGCACCAACTTCAAAAAATAAGCAATATGTGAAATGGGTTGTAGTCAACGGCAAAGAAAAAGTCCGCAAACTGGCTGATCTTGTTATTGATTATATGCGCAAAACTCCTGCTGCAAAACGTATGGTTGCAAGCCATGACAGCGGGGAAGACCCCATTTTCAGAGGGGCAACATGCGTGATTTTTGCCTATTGTGATAAGGAAATCGGTGAACGCTACGGCACGGTTGACTGCTCCATTGCAACAACCTATTTGGAACTCTTATTGCCAAGTATGGGAATTGGCACCTGCTGGGCAGGTTTTGCCATTGCAACCGCAAAAGAATACCCGCCAATTAATGCGTTTTTAGGTTTGAAAGATACCGATAAAGTTGAAGCAGGACTTATGCTTGGCTATCAAAAAGTAAAATACAAAAATATCCCGCCACGCAATAAAGCTGATTTTAAATTTATTTAAAAAGAGTTTTTAAATTTTTTTGGGGAGCTGTAGCAGAGCTTTTATTCTCTTTCGTCTTCCTAAAACAAAGCCATTATAGATATCTTTCTATAATGGCTTTGTTTTAGGCAAGTTTTAGTTTATTTGAAAACTATTAAAAAAATATTTTCAATACGATGTGAGAGCTTCTACTTCATGCTTTTATGAAATAAAAATAAGCGATAACGTATGGCGAATGGTAAACGTTTACAAGCTTGTAAGCGTTACGGATAGCGGCAGCAAAGATATGGTTTTCCCTGTAAAAAATCTCATGCGTACCGGAAATATCCCCGCATAAAAATTTACGCTAAATCCATAAGGGCATAGGCGAGCTGAGCAGCAATAAAATCAGAAACAAAGCTGTCTTTTCGCGGGGCAAGTTCGACAACGTCAAAACCAATCAGTTTGCGGTTTTCTACTGCTTTTTTAGCTAAATTTAAAGCTTGATACCACAAGAGACCGCCGGCAACAGGCGTGCCCGTATCGGGGATAATAGAGGGATCCAATCCGTCCACGTCAAAAGTAATAAATATTTTTTCAGGGAAATTTGCAGGAATAAGATTTTCCGGAATAGGGTTTTGGCATAAATAGTCAGCGTCCCAGCTTGTCACCGCATATTGTTTTCTTGCTTCATATTCTTCAAGGCAATAGGCTCTGTTTCCAAGCTGCACAAGGGGCAAGCCCAAATCATCAACTGCTCTGCGCATGACGCTGGCATGGCTCCATTTTGTTCCTGAATATTCATTACGCAAATCAGCATGGGCGTCAAATTGCACCACGCCAAACATTCCGTACTTTTCTTTGAGGGCTTTGAGCGAACCATAGGTGATACTGTGTTCACCGCCAAGCAGTACAGGAAATTTATCAAGATCTAAAACTTTTTTCGTCGCTTCATAAATATTTTCCATGACTATTTCTGCTTCATACTTGCAGTCAACAGGAAGGTGCGTAAAAATTCCTTTTTCACCGGGGCAACTGTGACCGTTAAAAAGTTCCAACTGGTCGGACGCTTCCAAAATGGCGTTCGGTCCATGTTTTGTGCCTGAACCATAGCTGACACTTGCTTCATAAGGTACAGGGATAACATGAAAAAAACATTCATTGGCTGGTTTTGCCTCCACTTCTGAACCTAAAAAGCGTTTTGTATATTCCTGCATAAACTATCCTTTATTTTCTTTGAGCGTTTGCAATAATTTTTGACTTGCTGCAAAACACGTTTCATCGTCATCATGCTGGCTTTCCAAAATTTGCACGGCTTTTTCTTTAAATTGAGGTTTTGCTTTAATAAAAATACCCACAGCTTCATAACAAGTCAGACGCAAAGGGGCATGGTCACAATAATTACTGTCCCCTTTCTTATCATAAATGTATGAGAGCAGAACATTGCCATAAATTTTTGTCAGTGCATCACTGTGAGCAAGTGATTGTGCAAATGCCACGGGTATGCCCCAGCCAATATTGCCTGATTCTTCATTCATATGCCACATAAAACGCCGCATGCAAATTTGTGCCTGTTCTTTATTTTTTTCATATAAATTTGCTATGCTTATACCAAGGGCAAGGCTTGCTTTATCGGAAATGTTTTTTTCCTGTGGCAGGCAGGCAAATAAAGCGTTGATGACTTCCATTTCAGGAGCGTTAATAAGTTCGGGCGGCAAGTAACTGTTTTCATTAATAGTATTATTTTGAAACCATGTACGGATTAAATTTTTATTCGTTCTGAATGTAGACATAGAATATTCCTTTTTAATATGTTAACTATGGTAGTAAGGATTTTTGAGAAGTCAAGTTTTTATTTATTTAAGAAAAATTTGTTATTTTCAAAAAAATTGCTTGACTTTATTTTAAAAGCAAGTGAAAAGACTATGTTGTATTAAGGAAATCACAACAAATTTTCATATCATAGATTTACGTATAAAGGACTATGGAGGTCATAATGAGTACACCTGCTAAAAACTTGGAAGGTGCCGTAAAAACCGCAAATGGTGTAGAATTAAACGGAATTGTTTTGCAACCTATTACTGAACAATGCAATGGCTGTGATCGTGTTCGCACTTTTGAAGGTCAAGAATTTTGCAGCAGTTATGCTGTTCCTGCCAAGAAGTGGACTCTTGGAAGATGCAATTTTGCTACACACATAAAAGTTGAAGTTGCTGCAAAAGCAAAAGTTAACCCGCTTAAAGCTTCTAAACGTGCTGCAAAAGGTCGTTAATAGACCATACTTTTTTCACAAGCCCTCATTGAGGGCTTTTTTTTTGTCTTTTTATGCAAAATCGCCTGTTGTGGGCGGGTATTATCCATTGCAAAAATTTTTATTTTTTTATATATTTTAAACGCTCTGCAAGAGAAAATTGTGATAAATAAATTCTATCCATTCATTTGCAAAACATATTTTGTTTTGATGAACAAAAAAGCAAAGATGGGGATATGGGAGAGCTGCAGCCGCTGCCGTCTTCTTGGCTTACG
>CAJTMS010000009.1:21164-32616 GCA_910577155.1 uncultured Mailhella sp. | reverse complement strand
CTGGCTGTTTTTTTTGTAATTATATCTAAGAGTTATAAAAATAACCGTATAATATGACAAAGCAATTCGAAAAAAAGGAATTTTTATGAAAGAGAAGATATTAAAAGCATTGGCACAAGCCCGTGATGAAGTTATTTTTTTACAGCAGTCATTAACCAAATTTCCTGCCTATGGTCCCAATGAAGGGGGAATTGGTGAATATCATAAAGCAAAATGGATAGAAGAACTGGTTCGTTCGTGGGGAGTTACGGATATTGAACATTTTGATGCCGTTGATGAACGGGTACCCAGTAAAATCAGACCCAATATGGTTATCCGGCACAAAGGAAAATCCGATAAAACACTTTGGATTTTGGGACATATGGATGTTGTGCCTCCGGGAAACGAAAGTTTGTGGCACACACCTCCGTTTGAAGCAGTGCTTGATAAAGAAGATGATGATATTATCCGCGGAAGGGGAGTTGAAGATAATCAACAGGCGATAGTTTCCGGGCTTTTAATTTTACATGAATTAACCAAAAATTCCTTTGTACCGGATTTAAGTTTTGCTCTTTTTCTTGTTGCTGATGAAGAAACCCGCAATACCTACGGGATAAATCATGTATTAACCCAAAATCCGGAACTTATCAAAAAAGATGATTTGGTGCTTGTTCCGGATTTTGGAACGCCGGAAGGTGATTTAATCGAAATTGGTGAAAAAGGGGTATTGTGGCTTAAAATCGAAATTGAGGGCAAGCAATGCCACGGTTCGACACCGGATGAAGGCATCAATGCCTTTGTCGCCATGAGTGATATGGTTTTGCAGGTTAAAGAGACAGAAGAATATTTTTCAACACGCAATCCGCTTTTTACTCCTGACAGAACCACTCTTGTTCCTACTCGCCATGAAGAAAATGTCCCTAATATTAATACCATTTCCGGAAAGGAAGTTTTTTATTTGGACTGCCGCATATTGCCGGAACATGGAACGCAGGAAGTTATTGCCAAAGTGGGTGAATTAGCCCGAAAAATTGAAGAGAAATATAAAGTTTCCATCCGTATTTCCGTTGATAATTTGGAAGAAAGCTCTCCTGCAACAGATGAGAATGCAGAAGTTGTCCAAAAATTGAAAGCTGCCATCAGCAGCGTTTACGGAAGAAACTGCAAAACCGGAGGCGTCGGCGGGTCAACCGTTGGCTGTAAAATCAGAACCTTGGGTATTCCCGTTGCGGTATGGTCAAGTGCTATTCCTAATTATCATCAGCCTAATGAAGGTTCAAAAATTTCCCATGCGCTTGGAGATGCAAAAACCTTTGCACATTTACTCTTTGAATAAGAAATTTTTACCCAATAAATATCATTGCTTTTTTTTATAAAAGAGCATATTTTTTCTTTATTAAACGGCTGTGAAAAAACAATGCGAACTATTCAAATCATAAATTGTAAATGGTATAATGCAACCTTTTGGTATGCACTGTATTTAACAAAAATTCTCAATGATCATGGACATACAAGCCTGCTTGTTACTGTTCCTGACAGTCCCGGTATTCACTGGGTAAAAAAATTGAATATTGATTATCGTGCATTACCATTAAATTCGTATTCTCCGAAGGATATTTTGTCTTCTTTTCAAGCGTTTTCAAAGCTTTGCAAAGAATTTAAGCCGGATATTGTCAATTGTCACAGGGGAGAAGACTTTTATTTATTTTCCCTTTTGAAAAAAATTTTTGGGTATAAACTTGTTCGTACCCGCGGGGATCAAAGAAAGCCAAAAGTAAACTTTTTCAATAAATATTTCCACAATGTGAGTGCAGACGCGTTAATTACCAGTAATTCCGCCATGGCAGAGTATTTTATACAACAAATGTCTTCTCCAAAAGAAAAAGTACATACTATTTTAGGCGGTGTTGATACAAAGAGATTTTTTCCGCAAAAGGAAAATAAGGGACAAATCCGCCGTGCCTATGGTTTTTCGGAAGAGGATATTTTACTTGGCATTATCGGACGCTTGGATACTGTGAAAGGTTTTTATGAAACCATTGAAGCCTTTAATAAGGCAGGACAGCAATCAGAAGCAATACAAAAAAAACTGCATTTGGTGGTAGCAGGAAGAGACTGCGAGTTTACCATAGAAGATTTAAAAAAATATTGTATAAACCATGCCATTCCTGCCGAGCATATTCATTTTTTTTCTTTTATTGACGATATGAACAGTTTTATGAATATGCTTGATATGGGGGTTATTGCATCACTTGGGTCAGAAACAATTGCCCGCGTTGCATTTGAGCTCATAGCCTGCCATACGCCGATTATTGGTTCTAACGTTGGTGTTATGCCGGATATTTTGGATAGAGAATGTTTATTTGAGCCAGCCAAAATTGACGAAATGGCAAATCTTTTTGTTAATGTGCTGGATAATGATTTTCGTGAAAAATCCCTGCAATCGGCATTAAATAAATTTTATCATAATAATACGGAATGCTCTTTTTATGGCTGGACATTGGAAGATTTTTATACCAAAACAGTGCAGGTATATAAGGATATTCTCAATTCATCTTCAGGAGATAAAAAATGATTACAAGTTTTGCAAGTGATAACACTGCGGGCGCTTCAAAAGAAATTATCCAAGCTATGATAGATGCCAATGAAGGCTATGCAATTCCCTATGCCTTAGATGAATACAGTCAGCAGTCAGATACAATTTTCAGTAAAATTTTTGGTGACGTCACGGTTTGCTATACTTTAAGCGGAACAGGGGCAAATGTTGTTGCCTTGAAAGCCATGCTCAGACCTTGGCAGGGGGTTATCTGCGCGGATGTTTCCCATATTAATACAGAAGAATCAGGAGCTCCGGAAGTAATTACCGGCTCTAAACTTCTGCCTGTTCCTTCCTGCAACGGCAAGGTTCGTATTGCAGATATGGAGAAATATTTGGCAGATAAAAATTCTTTCCATAAAGTAAGCCCGAAGGTTGTTTCCATTACCCAGTCAACAGAAAAAGGAACGCTTTATACTATTGATGAAATAAAGGAAATTTGTGCTTTTGCTCATGAAAATGATTTACTGGTGCATATGGACGGTTCCCGCATAGCCAATGCTGTCGTTTCCCTTGGCTGCGATATCAAAGTGATTACCCGTGATGCAGGGGTGGATGTTCTTTCCTTTGGCGGAGCAAAAAATGGTTTGGTTTTTGGAGAAGCTGTTGTTTTCTTCAATAAGGAACTTTCCCGTGATTATATGACTATGCGCAAGCAGTCTTTGCAGCTGATTTCAAAAATGCGTTTTGTCAGCGCTCAATTTAATAGATTTTTCAAAGATGATTTATGGCTTCAAAATGCACGCCATTCTAATGGCATGGCTCAATATTTAGCACAGGAACTTCAAAAAAATCATGCGCTTACCGTTCAAAAACCTTTTGTCAATGCTGTTTTTGTTCGTATGAATAAAGCGTTAATTCAAAAATTATCTCAGGAATTTTATTTTTATGTAACGGATACGGAAAAAAACGAAGTCCGTTTCATGTGTTCGTTTCAAACCGCAAAAGAAGAAATCGATTATCTGGTGCAACGGATTAACCTTTTATCAAAATAAGGAAGAAACATGGCTGACGAAAGAATTTCTTGGACTGATTATTTCATGAATATTGCATATATGGTGGCAGAACGTTCTACCTGTACGCGAAGAAAAGTCGGCGCTATTGCTGTTAAAGATAAACGTATTTTGGCTACCGGTTATAACGGGGTGCCAAGCGGCATTGAACATTGCCTTAATGTAGGCTGTTTACGGGCTCAAATGAATATTCCGTCAGGGGAGCGCCATGAAATCTGCCGCGGACTTCATGCAGAACAAAACGTTATTATTCAGTGTGCAGTCCATGGAATAAATTTGGAGGGTGCTGACATTTACTGTACGACACAGCCTTGTTTTATCTGTACAAAAATGCTTATCAATTGCGGCGTAAAAAGAATTTTCTGCGTTGAATCTTACCCTGATGAGCTTGCCCTGAGCATGCTCAAAGAAGCCCATGTTGAATTGATTAAAGTTGAAAGAAATAAATAAGATGCACACTTTTTTTATGAACCGAGCACTTGAGCTTGCTGAATACGGCAGGTATAAAACAGCCCCCAATCCTTGTGTGGGAGCTGTCTTGGTTTATAAAAATACTATTATCGCAGAAGGCTATCATAGTGCATACGGAAAAGCTCATGCCGAGATAGCCTGTCTTTGTGATGCTCTTTCAAAAGGTATTTTCTTTTCACAAATCCAAAATAATTCTCTTTCCTTTTCTAATCCTTATTTGCAGGAACAGCTCATTATCCATAAAAATAAACGCTATGCTGAAGAGGTGAATATTGCAGAATGCAGTTTGTATGTAACCTTGGAGCCCTGCAATCACTTTGGAAAAACTCCTCCTTGCTCCCATGCCATTTATGAAGCAGGAATAAAAACTGTGTATGTGGGGTATTTGGATCCCAATCCGGCAGCAAGCGGGGGAATTGCCTATTTGCAGGAAAAAGGAATACAGGTTTATACGGGAATATGTGAAAAGGAATGTAAAGCTTTGCTCGAAGATTTTTTTGTTTGGCAAAAGGAAAAACGCTCCTTTTGCATTTTGAAAATGGCATGTACGCTTGACGGTAAAATTGGTCCTGCCGAAGGGCACAGTCATAAAATTTCAGGTGATGAATCAAAACAAGTCACTATGCAGTTCCGCAAACATATGGCAGAAGCAAAAGGCGCCGTAATGGTGGGAGCGAATACGTTTTTTCTGGATAATCCAAAGCTGACTGTTCGGGATATGGGAACTCCCGTTCAGCCCATGGCTTTTATTGTCAGTAAAAAACTGCCGCCTATAACGCAGGATAAAACAGGATATTATTGCCTTGACGAAAAAAAACAGACGGTTATTTTTACAAGTGCCAAAAGCAAAGAAACGCAGGAAGAATATCAAAGACATGGTGTCCGGCTCGAATTTGTTGATATTAATGATGATGATACCCTTAATTTAAGGCAAGTTTTTGAAAAAGCATTTAACGTATATCATTGTCCTTATATTTTTTGTGAGGGAGGAGCAAGGCTGGCGCAGTCATTGCTCAAAGCGGGTCTTGCTGACGAGCTTATTTTATATTTTGCTCCCTATATTTTAGGCGATGACAGGGCAAAAAATGTTTTTTCCGGGAACTTTTTGCAATCCATGCAGGAAGCGTATCATTTAAAACTTATAAAAACAGAAAAAAGAGGCGATGATTTGCATTTGTATTTAAAAATGGAGAAGCCATGTTTACAGGATTGATTGAGGGATTAGGCGAAGTTGTTGCTGTAGAGAAATTAGGTGCGGATATTCGGTTGAGCATACGTCCTGATTTTGCTTTTCATAATCCTGTCCTTGGGGAATCTGTTGCTGTCAATGGAACGTGTTTAACGGTTGAAACAGTGCAAAATTCCTGTCTGACATTTTATGCGTCAGAAGAAACCCTTTCCTGTTCCAATATTTCTTTGTTGGCAGCGAAAAAAAAGGTCAATTTGGAACGCGCTTTGGCACTCGGTTCCCGGCTTGGGGGACATTTGGTAAGCGGACATATTGACACTATGGGAACAGTAAAATCTATTCAAAATATAGGGCAGTCACGATGCATTACTATTGAATTTGCAAGGGAATGGGCAAAATATATTATCCCCAAAGGTTCGGTTGCCCTTGACGGAATTAGCCTGACGGTAAATACTTGCGATTTTGATTTTTTAACGGTAAATGTAATTCCTGAAACGTGGAAAGTGACAACTATTGCGACATGGAGCAAGGGACAAAAAATCAATATTGAAACGGATATGATTGGAAAATACATACTTCGTTCACAATATCTTGAAAATAATAAACCGCAAAAAAGCGTAATCAATGAGGATTTTCTTCGGGAAAACGGCTTTTTTTAGAATAAGAGATGAATTATGAGCATTTGTACTATTGATGAAGCAATACAAGATATCAAACAAGGAAAAATGATTATCCTTGTTGATGATGAAGACAGAGAAAATGAGGGTGATCTGACTATTGCCGCGGAATTTGTTACTCCTGAAAGTATTAACTTCATGGCAAAATACGGACGCGGGCTTATCTGCCTTCCTATGAGCAATGAAATGGCTGACAAATTAGAGCTTCCACTCATGACAAAGAAAAATGGCTCTAAATTTGGGACTAATTTTACTGTTTCCATTGAAGCAAGAGAAGGAATAACTACCGGGATTTCTGCTTTTGACAGGGCTAAAACAATTTTGACTGCCGTGGACCCCAAAAGTACAGCCAGAGATATTGTGACTCCCGGACATATTTTCCCTTTGCGGGCTCATCAGGGCGGCGTGCTTATCCGTGCAGGACAAACCGAGGGCAGTGTTGACCTTGCAAAATTGGCAGGGCTTACGCCGGCTGCTGTTATTTGTGAAGTCATGAATGATGACGGTACCATGTCAAGAATGCCTGATTTGGAAAAATTTGCAAAAGAGCATGACATAAAAATTGCCACCATTAAAGACCTTATCCAATACAGACTGCATAAAGGACAAGTTGCGGTAAAACGTATTGCAGAGGCAAATATGCCGACTGTCTATGGGGATTTCAAAATTATTGCCTATGAAAATTCCCTTGATAATCATACCCATATTGCTTTGGTGAAAGGCGATGTAACAACGCCTGAGCCAGTGCTTATCCGTGTACACAGCGAATGTTTGACAGGAGATGTTTTTGCGTCCATGCGCTGTGACTGCGGAGGACAGCTCCATTCAGCCATGGCTCAAATAGAAAAAGAAGGACGCGGTGTTATTTTGTATATGCGTCAGGAAGGACGCGGCATTGGACTTGCCAATAAAATTAAAGCCTATGCATTGCAGGATCAGGGCTATGATACTGTGGAAGCAAATAATAAACTTGGATTTAAGGCAGATTTGCGTGATTATGGTTTAGGTGCACAAATGCTTGTGGATTTAGGTGTTTCAAAACTTCGTATTTTAACCAATAATCCTAAAAAAATTATCGGGTTAGAGGGTTATGGTCTGGAAGTTGTGGAACGTGTGCCATTGGAGCAAATGCCCAGTCAATATAATGAAAAATATTTGCAAACAAAAAAAGAAAAACTAGGTCACTTGTTTGGCAGCAGCTGCCGTCATATTCATGGCAATTATGGTGATTTTTAAAGGAGTTATCAATGTACCATATCAAAACTGTTGAAGGTTTAATGGAAGCGAAAGGATATAAAATTGCTCTTATTGCTTCCCGTTTTAATGATTTTATGGTTAATTCTCTTATTGGCGGAGCTGTCGATTATTTGGTTCGCCACGGAGCCGATAAAGAAGATTTGACTATTATCCGTGTTCCCGGTGCATTTGAAATGCCCATTGTTGCGAAAAAAGTGGCTGACAGCAAAAAATATGACGGTATCATTGCTCTTGGGGCTGTTATTCGCGGTGCAACGCCTCATTTTGATTTTGTTGCTTCTGAAACCACCAAAGGGCTTGCTCATGTTTCATTGGAATATGGTATTCCTGTTGGTTTTGGGCTTTTGACAACGGATAATATGGAACAGGCGATTGAACGCTCCGGCAGTAAAGCAGGGAATAAAGGGGTAGAGGCTGCTTCTGCTCTTCTTGAAACCTTACAGGTTTTAAAACAATTATAGTAGGAAAATATGCAAAATTCAAAAAATGTTCCCCGCCGTTTATCACGAATGAAAGCCTTTCAATTTTTGTATGGGCTTGAATTTGCCGAAATAAAAAATGAACAGGCTCTTGCACAAAATTATAAAAATTTTCCCGCTCAGGAAGGCGCAGAAGAAAATCTTTGCGAGGGCTTTACATGGGAGCTTATTCTTGGTGTGTGGCAGAATTCGGAAAAACTCGATGCTGTTATTCGGCAATATTCCAAAAAATGGCGTATAGACAGGGTTGGAAAAGTGGAACTGTGTCTGCTTCGTCTTGCTCTTTTTGAAATGTCCTTTCGTGATGATGTTCCTGACAAAGTGGCAATTAATGAAGCTTTGGAACTGAATAAAATATTTGGTGAAGAGCGCTCACAGGCATTTATTAATGGAATTTTAGATAACTATTCTAAATCACAAGAAGAAAATAAATAAATCATTTTGAGGTACCAGACATGGCATTGCCAAATCGTTATGACGCAGAGTCCATTGAATTAAAATGGCAGCAATTTTGGATAGACAAAAAAAGCTTTGAATGTGAAATTGATACAACCCGTCCGAAATATTATTTGCTGGAAATGTTCCCGTATCCATCAGGAAACATTCACATGGGACATGTACGGAATTATTCCATTGGTGATGTTGTTGCCCGTTTTCGCCGCATGCAGGGCTATAATGTTTTGCACCCCATCGGATGGGACGCTTTTGGTTTGCCGGCAGAAAATGCTGCCATTAAACATAATGTTCATCCCGGTACATGGACTTATTCCAATATTGATAATATGCGTAACCAGCTAAAAAGACTTGGTTATTCCTATGACTGGCGAAGAGAAGTTGCAACTTGCCATCCTAAATATTATAAATGGGAACAGGAATTTTTCTTAAAAGCACTTGAAAAAGGACTGGTATACAGAAAAAAAGCGGCTCAAAACTGGTGTCCCAATTGCCATACCGTACTTGCCAATGAACAGGTTGAAGACGGTAAATGTTGGCGTTGTGACAGCGTTGTCGAACAAAAAGAATTGACCCAATGGTTTTTTAAAATCACTGATTACGCTGATGAACTTCTTGCTGACCTTCAAAAATTGGAAGGCGGATGGCCTGACAGAGTTTTGTCTATGCAGCATAACTGGATTGGCAAATCCATTGGGGCAGAAGCAACGTTTAAAGTTGTTGACGGCAGTGATGAAATTAAAATTTTTACTACCCGTCCCGATACGATTTTCGGTGTTACCTTTATGACCTTGGCACCGGAACATCCCCTTGTGGACAAGCTTATCAGCGGCACATCCAACGAAGCGGAACTGCGGGCTTTTATTACCAAAATCCGAAATATGGACAAAATTGCCCGCCAATCTGACTCACTTGAAAAAGAGGGTATGTTTACAGGGGCTTATGCTCTTAATCCATTAACTGGTGATAAAGTGCCCGTTTGGATTGGCAACTTTGTTTTGGCTGAATACGGAACGGGGGCTGTTATGGCTGTTCCTGCCCATGACCAGCGCGATTTTGAATTTGCCAAAAAATACTCCATTCCGATGAAAGCTGTTATTTCAAAAGACGGCAGTAATTTTGATGTCACTGGTCTGGAAGCGGCCTATACCGAGCCCGGTACCATGATTAATTCCGGTGAATTTTCAGGACTTTCCAATGAAGAAGGAAAAGCAAAAATTATTGAATGGCTGGAGAAACATGGTCTTGGCAAGAAAACTGTTAATTTCCGTTTGCGTGACTGGAATATTTCCCGTCAGCGTTATTGGGGGGCTCCTATTCCTGTCGTCTACTGCGAAGATTGCGGAATGACGGCAGTAAAGCAGGAAGATTTGCCTGTGCTTTTGCCTCTTGATGTAAAAACCCATGAAGACGGTCGTTCACCGCTTCCCACCTTTGATGAATTTGTCAATACAACTTGTCCAAAATGCGGAAAACCTGCAAAACGCGAAACTGATACCATGGATACTTTTGTGGAATCTTCATGGTATTTTGCACGCTATACGGATGCCCGAAACGATGAAATGCCATTTTCTCAAGATGCTCTTTCTTATTGGCTTCCCGTTGACCAATACATTGGCGGTGTTGAACACGCTATTTTACACTTATTGTATGCTCGTTTCTTTACAAAAATTTTACGTGATTTTGGCTATTTCCCCAAAAATATTGATGAGCCGTTTGCGAATTTGCTGACACAGGGAATGGTTTTAAAAGACGGTTCCAAAATGTCCAAATCAAAAGGAAATGTTGTTGATCCGACTGAAATGATTGCAAAATACGGTGCCGATACTGTGCGGTTATTCTGTTTATTTGCAGCACCTCCGGAACGGGATTTTGACTGGAGTGATGCAGGTATTGAGGGATCTGCCCGTTTTCTGCAGCGTGTATGGCGTTTGTATCAGGAAATCCGTAAGGATATTCATGGGGTAAAAGCCTGTTCTTCAGTAAAAGAACAAGCTGATACTGCTGCCGCAAAGGCTATGCGTCTTCGAGAACATGCGACGGTGAAAAAAGTCAGTGAAGATATAGGCAACAGATATCAATTCAACACTGCCATTGCAGGTATTATGGAACTTGTCAACGACATGTTTACCAATAAAGAAGAACTTGCAAAAACAGAAAATGGCAAAGAAATTTTATCTTCTGCCATGGCAACTGTGATTACGTTATTATCACCCATTACACCGCATATCTGTGAAGAATTTTGGCATGATTTAGGTTTTGATACTTCTGTTTGTTCAGAACCTTGGCCTTTGTATAAGGAAGAAGCCCTTGAAAAAGACGTGCTTACCATTGTTATTCAAATTAATGGTAAATTGCGCGGTAAAATTGATGTTCCTTCCTCTGCAGGCAAGGAAGAAATAGAAAAAATCGCTCAGGAAGAACCAAACATTCAAAAGCATTTAGAGGGATTAACAATAAGAAAAATTATTGTTATTCCGCAGAAGCTCGTTAATATTGTTGCGAATTAACATGAAAAAAGTTTATTCTTTATTTCTTGTCACAATGCTTTTTTTGCTGTGTTCCTGCGGCTATACGGTTAAAGGAATACAGCAAAGCTCTCGGGATTCAATTTTTGGCAGCGGAAATAAAACCGTTGCCATTACCAAGATTGAAGATCCGTCTTTATATCCATGGATTACCTATTATTTAACCAATCAATTCCATACGGAAATGAATTTCAGAAGGTTGGCAAAATGGGAAGTTTCCGATAAAGCAGATTATCATATTGAAATTTTACTGCCTAAATTTGATACGTTTGCAAGTCTGACGGATGAAGAAGACAGGACATTATTAAATTCTATCAGTATTCAAATGGAAGTCAGAGTACATGATATGCATTTAAATACAACATGGTCTTCCGGAACATTATCTCATTATGAGTATTTCCAAAATCTTTCCGAAGAAGAATCCATCCGGGAAACGTTAAACGAACTTGTGTACATGGCATTTAATGCCTTTGAAAACACCTTTTAAGTATGTTTATGAACCAAATTGCAGGTTTTTATTTTTGTCATTGTCCTGATATGCAGTTAGCTAAGGAATATATGGAAAATAACTATATTTCTTCCTTTGGTGACGTCTGGATACAGGCTGAGCGCCGTACGTTTTGGAATGAAGATATCCAAGCATATTTATCTGCACTTGATACCATAAGTTTTGAAACAAAAAATAAAATTTTTTATATTAAAAATTGTCATGAATTATCCTCTGAGCAATGGAAAAAAATTTCAGCGGCTCTGGGAAAACCCCGTCCGGATGTATTTTCCATTTTTTTTCTGAATAATGGCTTTGGAAAA
>CAJTMS010000009.1:0-21121 GCA_910577155.1 uncultured Mailhella sp. | reverse complement strand
CCCAAACTGTTCAAAAGCTCAAATGTTATGAGTTTGCTCAAAAAAAAGAATGGATTTTTGAATCTGTCGGAATTACGGATACGAATTTTGAAAAAATTTTGAGAAATGAAGCAAAGGCAAAATACGGTCTTGTTTTAAATAATGATGTTATTGCTATTTTAAAAGATATTGTCTCCCCTGATTATAACAGTATCAATAATATACTGGCACAATTAAGTCTCATAACCGGTCAGGACGGGGTCGTTAATGCCGGAGCTCTTGCACAATTGACAAACTATACACCGGAGCTTGTGTGGTTTGATATTATTAATAAAATTGAAGCCGGCAAAGGGGCAGAGGTGTGGAAACTCTTTTACAAAGCGTCCAATCAAATTGATGATTCTTCAATTTTTACATTTTTAGCTTTGATGATGCGGGAAATGCGGATACTTTGGAAAATTAAGGCAAATGAGCAAGTATTTTTGCCCTCAAGCCAAATTACCGCTAAAAATACCCTTGCCGCAAAACTGGGTTTTACCAATATTGCAAAAATTATTTCTTTGCTTTGTTTTGCTGAATTTGCCATAAAAAGCGGCAAAAAAAAATCTGTTGATACCTTGGAAGAGCTTATCAAAGACTGTATCAAGATTTTTGCAAAAGATACCGGTCAACTATCAACCCTTTATACTATCAATACCGAGAACTGACATGGCAGATGACGCACCTCATTTTCACGGACACAGGCAGAGACTTCGTGAACGAGTATTAAAAAATCCCCATGAAGCTGAGTCCTATGAGTTATTGGAATTACTTTTGGGTTATGTCCATAAACGAAGCGATACAAAGCCGCTGGCAAAAGACTTATTGAAGCATTTTGGTTCCCTGTGGGGGGTATTAAATGCGCACCCAACGGAACTAGAAACAATAAACGGCATTGGTGAATCTTCAAAAATATTTTTTATTTTACTGCGCGAGCTTGTTGCCAGATACTTTGTTGAACCTATAAAAGAAAAGAAATCCGTAACCTTAGATGACATAGCCATGCTTGCACGGTGCATGCTTGACGGGCTTTGCCATGAAGAAATTTGGCTTGCCTTACTTGACAATAATAATAGACTGCTTAGTTTTGATAAGGTACAGAGCGGAATAACGGATGCTGCATATTGCTCTGCAAAAATGATAGCTGAAATTGCTATTACCAAGAAAGCAACAGCTCTGGTTCTTATCCATAATCACCCGGGTGGTGTGACAAAAGCTTCTTGGGCTGACAGAGAAACGACACTCCATATTCAAAAAGTGATGAAGCTTATGGGAATACGTTTGCTGGATCATTTTATTATTGCTGACGGCAAAGTAATCAGTTTGGCAAATAATCATTTACTTGATGAAAATGAAATCATTTTAACGGATAATGATAAAAGTATAGTATAGGATTATAATCATGGTTAAGAAAAATGATGATGAACTTTTAGAGCCTGTTGATAAACCCAAAAAAAGAGGCAGACCCAAAAAAAATAGTACTGAGGCTGCTCAAAAAGCGGAATCTGCTCCTCATAAACAGGCAAATGAACAGGACGAGTATTTAATTAATGATGAAGCATTATTAACACAAATTCCCCATGAAATCGGCTTGTTGTCTTTGCGGGAAAATGTGCTTTTTAATTCTATGATTATGCCTATTTATGAAACCAGAGAAACGGGAATAGAAGTTATTGAAAAGGCATATAACAGTTCCAAATTTATTTTTGTTGCTGCACAAAAGGATGCTGCTCTTGATGACCCTGCCGTAAGCGATTTATACGAAACAGGAACTGTTGGACTTATTTTACGTATGATAAAAATGCCCAATGGACATATAAAAGCACTTATTCAGGGCATTAGCCGGGCAAAATGCCTCGGTGAAGTGGCAAAATCAAACTATCCGCAAGTTTTCATTGATTTAATTAAAGAAAAAAGTGTAGAAATTACTCCCGAAGTAACCGCACTTATTCGTCTTGCCCGAGAATACAGTGAAAAGATTTTACAGCTGCGCGGTGTTCCCATTGCGGAAATTATGTCTATTTTAATGCAGGTGGAAGAACCGGGCAAACTGGCTGATTTAATTGCTTCCAATATGCGGATAAAGGCTCAGGAAGCACAAATTATGCTTGAATGTTTCGACCCTGTGGAACGTTTGCAAATTATTATCAAACATCTTTTAAAAGAAGTTGAAATTGCTGACTTGCAGGCAAAAATACAAAATATTGCCCGCGAAGGCATGGATAAAGCACAAAAAACCTATTATCTTCGCGAGCAGATAAAAGCTATCCGCACTGAACTTGGCGAAAATGCCAATATGGATGAAGAACTGGATACCTTGCGGGAACGGATTGAAAAAATAGGGCTGAGTAAGGAAGCAAAAAAAGAAGCCCAAAAGCAATTGTACCGTCTTTCCAATATGGGCTTTGATTCTGCTGAAGCGAATGTTGTCCGAACCTATCTTGACTGGCTTGTTGATTTGCCATGGAAAAAAACAACAAAGGATGTTTTGGATATTGCCAAGGCAAAATCAGTGCTCGATGCAGACCATTACGGGTTGACAAAAATCAAAGACAGGATTTTAGAATTTTTGAGCGTACGGAAATTAAATCCACAATCAAAAGCCACAATTTTATGTTTTGTAGGTCCTCCGGGGGTAGGGAAAACGTCCTTGGGTCGTTCCATTGCTAAAGCCATGAACAGAAAATTCCAGCGTATTTCTCTGGGGGGTATGCGTGATGAAGCGGAAATCCGCGGACACAGACGCACCTATGTTGGCGCCATGCCCGGGCGTATTATCCAAGCCATGAAAAATGCCGGAACCAAAAACCCCGTTATTCTGCTTGATGAAATTGATAAATTGGGTAATGATTTTCGGGGAGATCCGAGTTCTGCGCTTTTAGAAGCTTTGGATCCTGAACAAAACAGCCATTTCAGCGACCACTATTTAAATCTTGAATTTGACTTGTCAAAAGTTCTTTTTCTCTGCACTGCAAACAGTACGGACTCTATTCCGCAGGCACTGCGGGACAGAATGGAAATTATCCGTATTTCCGGCTATACTGAGCTTGAAAAGCTTGCCATTGTCAAATCCTATATTTTGAAACGGCAAATCAAAGATAACGGACTCACGGCTAAACAGATAAAAATTAGTGATGCATCTATTAAAAAAGTTATTCGTGAATATACAAGAGAAGCAGGTTTGCGAAATCTTGAACGTGAAATTGCTTCTATTTGCCGTAAAATTGCACGAAAAGTTGCAGAACAGGAAATTACTTCTTCTTCGGTAACACCCAAAATAGTGGAAGAACTGCTTGGTGCTCCCCGCTTCTTGGAAGAAGAACGGGAAAAGCACTTGCTTCCGGGAGTTGCAACCGGACTGGCTTGGACACAGGCTGGCGGTGATGTCCTTTTTGTTGAAGTTTCAAAGATGAAAGGAAAAGGGGCGGTGCAAACAACAGGGCAGCTTGGCGATGTTATGAAAGAAAGCTGCCAAGCCGCTGTTTCCTATATCCGCAGCCATGCAGAGCAGTTAAATGTTGAAGAAGATTTTTATGAAAAGTATGATTTGCATGTCCATGTTCCGGAAGGGGCTACTCCAAAGGATGGTCCTTCTGCAGGGGTAACCTTGTTTACTGCCATTTTGTCTTCTTTATTGAATGTTTCTGTGCGTTCGGATTATTGCATGACAGGGGAAATCACCTTGCGCGGACGTGTGCTTCCTGTTGGCGGCATAAAAGAGAAAATCCTTGCTGCCGTGACACGGGGGTTGAAAAATGTTATTATTCCAAAGCAAAATATCAAAGACTTAGAGGATATTCCTGCTGAGTTACTGGAAAAAATAACGGTACATCCTGTAAACCATGTGGATGAAGTCAGAAAATTAGTGCTGGAATAAGGTTTTCCGTATGAGGAACATGCGTGTGAATTTTACAGAATTTGGCTTATCTGAGAAGTTGCGGCATTATTCCTGAAAATATTTTGCTATTTCTTCTTTACTGCTTATTTTACCGGCTAACATGACAGCCAATTTTATGCGTGCTTTTTTAGCTGAATAGCCAAAAGCAGGGATAGCCCCGTATTCAATAAGCCTCGGCAGCCCCCCGGAAAAATTGTACAGCGGGGCAATACTTCCGGAAGTACAGTCCGAGGTAATAACAACATAACAACCGTAATTAATAAGATTTTTTATGTTTTTGGCAAGTTCTTCCGTTACATTGCCACGTCCAAAGGCTTCGATGATAACTGCCTGATAATTCAAGTCATGATAAAATTTAAGAATATCGCCCGTACAATTTAAACTTGCTTTGAAAATATCTATTTTGGGAAAGGGAAGTTGACGGATAGTGAAATATTCTTGTTTTATCGGACGCTGCACAAGAGAAACCTTGCCATTATCAACACTTCCAAGCATGCCATATTGTGCGGATTGAAAAGTATGTAAAAAATACGTATGGGATTTATGGACATATTTTGGCAGCAATAGTGCCTGATTGAATAAAACCATAACACCCGTATTCTGCGCTGCAGGTGAACAGACAGCCCAGAGGGCATGCTGTATATTAGAAAGTGCATCACTGCCAAGTTCGTCGCTGGAACGTTGTGAACCCGTAATAATCACAGGTCGATTCTCATGGCGAGGATAGCACAGGCTCAAAAAATATGCACTTTCTTCCAATGTATCTGTACCGTGCGTAACAATAACTCCGCAGCTTTCTCTGTCTTGAAAAATTCTATTAATACAAGTAGTTATTTCATATAAAATTTCAAAGGTCATGAGTGAACTGTCTATTGCCGCAAGAGGATGAAAAATAAGCTCATGGTCTGCCGGGATTTGCAGTTGGCAAAAAAGATTTTCCATGCAAACTTTTCCCAAATCTACATGGTTATTTTTTGTTTTTTGGGCAGAAATGGTGCCGCCTGTGGTAATAATATGAATTTTTTTCATACGTTTTCTTCGGATATGACTTGAGCAAGAGCTTCATCATGTTTTGCCGCTTTTGTGCGGGGGGCATTTTCACGGAATAACTGCACTGAAAGGGCTTTGCCGGTTTCATCATCGAGATCCATAAGAAAACCGTTTAACGCTCCTTGTCCGACAGCCCGTTTAAAACTTGTCGGGCGTTTTGTGACAAAGCGGGAGAGGACAGATTGAAAGTCCATGCCTAAGCAGGACTGTTCTACACCGCACATGCCTAAATCTGTTAAATAGGCCGTACCGCCGGGTAAAATTTGCGGATCTGCTGTCTGCACATGGGTATGGGTACCAAAAACAGCACTCACTTTGCCATCCAATGCAAAACCCATTGCCTTTTTTTCGCTGGTTGCTTCAGCGTGAAAATCAACAATACGAAAAATAATGTCTTCATCAAGGGAATTGACAAAATCATAAGCCGCTTGAAAAGGACAGGGCAGAGCTTCCATAAACGTTGTCCCTTGGATATTTAATACCGCTATTTTTCTTCCGTCAGGCAGCGTATAAATATTTGCACCGCGCCCGGGAGCAGGATGAGGAAAATTTTGCGGGCGAAGGACGCGTTGTTCCGAATCAAATTTATCATAAACTTCGTGATTTTTCCAGCTATGATTGCCGCCGGTAATGCAGTCTATTTTTGCATTGAGAAGTTCGTTAATCGTTGAACTTGTAATGCCCACGCCGCCGGCACTATTTTCTCCGTTGGCAAGAATAAAATCTATATGCAATTCTTGTTTTAAAAAGGGGATGCGGTTTTTAATCGCTTGTCTGCCAATGCTTCCGCAAACGTCACCCAAGGCTAATATTCTCATTTTTTATCCTATTCTGCATTTAATGTACTGCAAATCAATGCATTAAATTCTTCTAATTCTTCGGTTTTAGGCAATGTGGAAAGAATGGTAAAAATATTGCCCTGTTGTTTTAAAATTTTTATGCTTTCTTTATAATATACATTAAAAATCCAGCCGCAGAGAAGAATTTTAAAATCGTTAATATAAACAAGATCAAGATAGCTAATCACTTGTTTTTGCATTGCTTTTTCTAAAATATACTTGGAATAGAGGAGAGGTTCGTCTTTTACACTGAGCGTAACTCCATCTTTTTCCGGCAGATTATGCGTAAAATTTTCTGCCATAACGCGAAAAATATCTATTTTGTCAGCATCACGAATAATCCGGCATAAGTCTTCGTATTCAGGGGGTAAATTCTTGGGAAGAGCTATCTTATTATGCAAAATAATAGCTGATAAAACTTTTTTTTGAATATGCTGAGGTTCCTGCAAAAACGGAATATGTTTTTTCAAAATCCGAACGGCAATAGAAGCATGGTCTTCGCTTATTTTATCTAAAAAGGTATGATAGTTTTGATATTGCCTGAAACGTCCGATATCATGGTATAAGGCAATTAATCGCGCACAATACCTGTCTTCTTCCGAGAGAGATAACTTGTTTATAATTTGCTCGGTATTACGCACAACATGAAACGTATGTTCTTTTTTTAATGCCAAACAAGGTTCAACAGTATTTTGAAAAAACGTTTCAATATAGGCTAAAAAGCTTTGTTCATGGAGAGCGTAGTTATTTTGTATCATTGTTTTTCTTTATTGTTTTCGTCAATATTTTTCCACAAATTTTTTCTTAAAATGCCTTTTGGACCATATAAAAAACGTAAGAAAAAAATAAAAAGAAAGCAAACAGCAAACATCAGGAACATGGTCATATATTTTGTTCCAAAAAATTCTGCTAAATTCATAATTCACCGGAATAGATTGAAATTTATAAAGATTTTTCCAAAATATTTTCATAAAGTCAAGTATTATTATGCTTGAAAAAAAAAATTTTTTGGTCTAAAAAAAATGCAGGAGTTTACTATGTCTTTTGTCCATTTACATTGTCATACGGAATACAGCTTGCTTGACGGGGCAATCAGAATTGCCGATTTAACAAAAAAAGCAAGCAGTCTTGGCATGCCTGCTGCAGCCATTACTGACCACGGCAATATGCACGGAGCAGCCTATTTTTATATGTCTTGTAAAGATCATGGCATTACTCCTATTTTGGGCTGCGAAGTCTATGTGACGCGTGATCATAAAGACAGCACCAGTGAGTTGGCAAAAATCCGCCATCACCTTATTTTATTGGCAAAAAATAAAATCGGCTACCAAAACCTGATTGCACTTGTCAGCCGCAGTTATTTGGACGGCTATTATTATAAACCCCGTGTTGATAAAGGTTTATTAAAACAGTACAGTGAGGGAATTATTGCTCTTTCCGCATGCATTGCCGGAGAAATTCCCCGTACTCTACGGGGAAATAATGCTTTTATCCAAGGGGGCGGTACTTTTAGTGACGCTATTAACATTGCAAAAGAATATGCCGCTCTTTATCCTGACAGATTTTATTTGGAAGTCCAGTCAAATACTTTGCCGGAGCAAAGTCTTGTCAATGAGAAACTCTATGAACTTGCCCATGAAACAAAACTTCCTCTTATTGCGACCAATGACTGCCATTATTTGAACAGCGAAGATGTGGAAGCCCATGATATTTTACTTTGTGTTCAGCAGCAGCGGACAGAATTTGATGAAAACCGCTGGAAATTCGATGCAAAGGATTTATACTACAAAACCCCCGAAGAAATGATAGCCTCTTTTAGAGATTATCCTGAAGCTATTGAAAATACGCTTAAAATTGCAGATGAATGTAAGGGGTTGGAAATTCAATTAAAAACGCCTCCATATCATTTCCCCGTTTATGAACTTCCAGAAGGTATGACCCTAGAAACCGAATTTAGAAAACTTGCCCGAGAAGGTTTGGAAAAACGTATTGAAAAACATCCGAAGCGCGAGACCCTTGATGTTGCCCTGTACAAAGAACGCCTTGAAATGGAGCTTGATGTTATTTGCGGCATGGGTTTTCCCGGGTATTTTCTTATTGTGCAGGATTTTATTAACTGGGCAAAGAATAATGGTATACCAGTAGGTCCGGGGCGTGGTTCTGCTGCCGGGTCTTTGGTTGCTTGGTCGCTTCGTATTACAAACCTTGATCCCATTCCCTATAATTTATTTTTTGAACGTTTCCTCAATGTGGAACGTGTTTCCATGCCTGATATAGACGTCGATTTTTGCGAAGACAGACGCTTGGAAGTTTTTGATTATGTTTCTAAAAAATATGGCAAGGATAAAGTTGCTCAAATTGCCACCTTTGGAAAAATGAAGGCAAAAGCCGTTATTCGTGATGTGGGACGTGCCATTGGCTTGTCTTTTCAGGATACAAGCAGAATATGCAAGATACTTGGTGATGATTTAGGTATTACGCTGGAAAAAGCACTTGCCAACAACAGTGAGTTTAAAAATGAATATGAAAAAAATCCTTCCTCAAAACGGCTTATTGATATCTGCCTGCGTTTAGAGGGCTTATCTCGCCATGCTTCAACCCATGCAGCGGGCGTTGTTGTGTCTGATAAACCCATGCATGAATATTTGCCCCTTTTTAAAGGAAAAAAAGACGAACTTGTCACCCAATTTGACATGAAAATTGTGGAAAAAGTCGGTTTGGTAAAGTTTGATTTTTTGGGACTTCGTACCATTACGCTCATCAATAAAGCCATTAAAAATATTGTGCGTCAGGGTAAAATCCCGCCTGATTTAGACACGCTTCCTTTTGATGATCCGCAGATTTATGATTTATATGCAAAGGGGGATACGGACGGGGTATTTCAGGTGGAAAGTACGGGTATGCGTAAATATTTGCGTATGCTGCGTCCAACCTGTTTTGAAGACCTTATTGCTATGCTTGCTCTTTACCGTCCCGGTCCTTTGAATTCAGGCATGGTCGATGAGTTTTGTAAACGAAAACACGGTGAAGTGGAAGTTACCTATCCTTTGCCTGAGCTTGAAAAGTGCCTGAAAGATACCTATGGGGTCATTGTATATCAGGAACAGGTCATGCAAATTGCGCAAATTGTCGCCCAATATACGCTTGGAGGCGCTGACTTGCTTCGCCGTGCCATGGGCAAGAAAAAACCGGAAGAAATGGCGCAGCAGCGGGGCATTTTCCTTGATGGCTCCGGAAAACGGGGCGTCCCGGAAGAGAAAGCCAATGAAATTTTTGACCTCATGGAAAAATTTGCTGAATACGGATTCAATAAAGCCCATAGTGCTGCCTATGCTGTTATTTCCTATCATACAGCCTATTTAAAAAAATATTTTCCTGTGGAATTTATGAGTGCATTACTCAGTTCTGAAATTGGAAACCAAGATAAAATTTTAAAATATGTTGCTGTCTGCAATGACATGGATATCAAGGTAAAAAGTCCTGATATTCAAAAAAGCAGACGTGAGTTTACCCCGGATAACGATGCGATTATTTATGGTTTAGGGGGTGTTAAAACCGTTGGTGACGAAGCAATTAATGAAATTGTCCGCAATAGGGAAGAAAAAGGCGTTTATAAATCTTTTTATGATTTTTGTTTACGCGTCAATTTGCGGAAAGTGACAAAACGGGTTTTGGAAAATCTTATAAAGTCAGGGGCATTAGATTGTTTTGGCGTTTCAAGAAACGGACTTTTGGCAAGTATGGATACGGTTCTTGCCAAAGTGGCAAAAAAACTCAAAGAAAAAGACTCAAAACAAGTATCCTTGCTCATGTTTGCTCCTGTAGAAGATGAGAATAATGTGGGAAAAGGCATTGGTTTTGACTGCCCTGGACAAAATTTACCGGAATGGTCGGAAGAAGAAAAAATTAATTATGAAAAAGAGGCTCTAGGTTTCTATTTGACTTCCCATCCTCTGCAGGCTTATAAAGCGGATTTTGAACGGCTTGGCATTCTTCATCTTGAGGATATTCAACATATTGAAAACAAAACGCTTGTCCAGACTGCTGTGCTTGTGACGGGAATAAAAGAGATTATTACCAAAACAGGCAAAAAAATGGCATTTTTACAAATAGAGGATTTAACAGGGCATGGAGAATTGACGATTTTCCCTAAAAAATACGAGGAGCTTCGCTCTTATTTTTTGGAAGAATCCAATAATCTTTATTACTTGACTGCAACTGTTGATAAAAATCAGGCTGATGAAAGCAGTTATGATGAAGAAAAAGAAGGGGAAGAAGAGGCTAAAATAGAAGTAAAATTATTGGCAGAAAATATGGTTCCCCTTCTTGAAGCCTGTGAAAACTGCAATAGGGAAGTATGCATTGATTTTGGTTCAAAACCGCTTAAAAATATTGCTTTGTTTAAACAAATTTTAAATAAACACAAGGGAAATGCCCCCTTATCAACGTGGATAACAGTAGATAATGAATTTACGTGTCAGTTGAAATTCGGGGATGAATGGAATGTCAAAGTAAGTCCGGAATTTTACCGCGACATGAAGGCATTTAGTGAAATGAAATAAAGGAAGATGTTATGACACGTTCTTTTTGGCAATTAACAGTACGGGAAAGTTTTTCTTCTGCCCATGCATTGCGCAATTATCAGGGAAAATGTGAAAATATGCATGGTCATAATTATTTGGCAGAGGTTGTGGTTGAAGGCGATACGCTTACAAAAGATACAGAACTTGTTGCTGATTTTACTGTACTCAAAAAAATACTTCGGGAAGAATTGGCAAAAATCGATCACTGTGTTTTAAATGAAAGACCTCCTTTTGATGCCATTAATCCTTCTTCTGAAAACATTGCCCGATATTTATGGAAATGCATGGAACCACGGTTAAAAGAATATCCTGTAAAACTTTACAGCGTAAGCATTAGTGAAAAAGCAGCACAAACTGCTACCTATCGTGAAATTACGGATTGATATAATTTATTATGCAAAATTGGCTGCTGCAGGCATATTGTATCAAACTCTATGATGAGACTGCAAAATTTCTTTCTTCTGAAAAGAAAAATTGTCGGGTTGCATGTATAGAAAATTGCATAGATTACAGACAGATACAAGCAGTGAGATTTTCTTTGGCAGGGAAAAAATATTCTTTGCCAATTCTAACTTTTAATAAAGAATTTCAAATTCTTTCAGACGAACAAAAGGGAAAAAATTTTTCTGTAAATTCTGAATCGATCGATGTTATTCTTTCTCTTTTTAATCTCCATTCTCTTTCTCAAAATGATCAGATTGATTTTATCCGAAAAATGCAGACAATAGCTCCGCGGGCAATATTTCTTGAATACGAAAATCCGGAAAGAAATTTGGCGTATGCAGGATATTTTTCTTTTATTTTATGGCAATATTGTTTATGTATTGTTGAAGACTTATTTCTTTCCCCAAAAAACTCTTTTTCCTGTTTTCATGCTTATTTGCAAAATGGGGCAGTTGAAGGTGTTTTGTATGCCTTACCACAAATTTTACCTGCTCATTCCATAAAAATGCTGAGCCGCAAACATTTTGGCTTTGGTGCAATCGGCATGGCATATCTGGAATGGTAGTGCATGGAATTTTTTAATTCCACGGAATATTCATTCCGCTTTCTTCAACAGGTCCTTTTAATTCCTCACCAATGGGCGTATCATTAAAGGCACCGATTTCCAATGCGGAATCGGGAACTTCACTTTTTCCGGGCACTGTTTCAGTTTCCGGGTTATTCGCAGCAAAACTATACCAAAAAGAATAAATCCCGTAATATTCTTTCATATACGTGCCCAGATAATTGCCGCCTCTGCATACGCCGTCAAAATCCCACGTGCTTTGTGTTTGTAAATCTTTAAAGGTTTTGCTGCTATCTTTTACCATAACAAGGGGATCTTTGCCAAACCAAACTGTTCGGTCAAATATCCGAACAACATCAAGGGCTTTATCATGGACAGCAACAAGGGCATATTTATCAAAGAAAAAGTTGACGATGCCTTTTTTCTTAACATAATTGATATTAATTGCTACAACTTTTTTATCAAGTTCCAAGCCGATAACCATTTCTTTGAGCCGCATACGCGTATCCAAATTAGATATGGGATAAATCAGCTGGTCATTATAATAAAAGCTTTCCGGATCATTATACGAACCATACGGATCTTTGCCATAGC
Organism: uncultured Mailhella sp.; assembly: GCA_910577155.1. GTDB lineage: Bacteria > Desulfobacterota > Desulfovibrionia > Desulfovibrionales > Desulfovibrionaceae > Taurinivorans. Next base: position 9,130 of record CAJTMS010000009.1, on the reverse strand, counting down.
GTTTATTGGTTGAACGGGGTGTCAGCAAAACTCTTGCATTGTCTTTATCAATGTAAAATCGCAGCGCTTTATCCCAAGTAGTCCAGTAAGAAGGCAATAATTCAAGCCCGGAGCCCATAAGTGTTCCCAAAAAACAAATACCATACATTTGTGACCAGCGGCTATTGGTATTAATATCCATTAACACACTGTTGGCATTATACTGCCTGCCATCAGCCTGCAATTGTAAATAGAGATTGTCTCTTCTGGTATTATAGGTTGCAAGGGTGCCGGAAATGGGACTATAGGTCACTGCAAAGGATTTATCCTGTGCAATCATATTTAACACTTCATGCCAAACCATTATTTTTTGGGGCAAAATAATAACATCGCGCTCTTTTAAAGGCTTAAGCTTGCCTGTTGCAACAATAAAAACAGGTTCATTTTCATCTAAGAGCATTGATGCAAGACTGACAGATGTAAAAATGGGATTTACAAGCGGTTTTAAATTGTTTTCATTCATTCCCGTATTGACGAGATGTTCAGCAATATATTCCAAATCCTCTTGTGTTTGCGGAAGAGCATAACTGTTTAAATTGATAATAAAGTTACCGGATAAAAAGAAAAAAAAGGATAAAAGTAACGTCAGTATTTTCATAATGAACTCCTGCAAATAAATATACCTTTCTTTGGAAAAATAGTCAAAAGCAGGGCAGTGAATTATTTTAGATTTATGACATATACTATAGATATATAGTATAGTTACAATATTATTATATTTGAAAGTGAAGAAATCATAGGGAAATAACTCAATTTTTGCTATTTTGGAATGTAAGACAACAAGTGTAAAAACAGCTATCTGATTTACGTGTATTTTAGGAATTTTTTGTTTCAATATTATAAAGTTTACATAATTTACATTATGGGACAAACAAATAACATAATGATAATAAAATGTTAAGTTAAAAAATCCAAATAAATCGAAAAAGAGTTAACTTTTTATAAGGCACAAAAGTTCAAACATACTTTGGTAATGAAGAAAACGATTGTTAAATTATTTTTAATAAAAAATTGCCAAATGATTTTTAAGTTCAATCTGGCTCTTTGATTACATTTTTTAGCATCATCTTGATGAAAACGTATTTATTTTGATAGTTATGAAATAGTTATTCAGCAAAAACCGCACTCTCTTATCTTTAAATCGTACTTTTTGCAATATGCACTTAATTACAGTCTGCCCTACTGCTTTGACTCTCTAGAGCATTTTCGGTTAACATGAGGAATAAAAAATATTTTCCCTTTTATGAATATTACTCATAAAAGGGCATTGAGGGGAATTTGGGGCGGTAGTCATTAGCAAGTGAACAAGCTCTACGGATAGCGGCAACAAAGATAATATCATTTCCCCTTAATAAAAAATATTATAAATCTTATTGGTGCGTTCCGAATGTCATACGCAAATGTTCGATTATTTATTTATCTCTTTAAAAAATAAATTAAATTATAATGTTATATAAACATAATAGAGAAGTTAGCAATATAACTTCTCTATTATGTTTAGGAGTTCTTATGAAGAGATAGTGTTTTGAGGCAACTCATGAGTCTTTAATAAATATATCGTATAAGTTCCTAAAAACTTTACATTAAAATTTTATTTTTAAATCTCATGCCGAAGGATTGATTAAAGGGATTGAATACAGTAAAATTATAAAGATTAAAACGTTATAAGAGGTTTTTATGAGTTTTCTTAAATCAAGCACGAGTTTTACCCGTTTTAAAATTCTTGATGAGGTAAAAGCGGAAATTTATGACAATTTTGAAGATATACTCCGTAAATTTGCTATCATGGATATTGATAATACTGCTGATGAGCGTGCCTATGGCTGGACCAATTTTGATGATATGCTTGATTTAGAATTTTCAAAATCAAGCCCCCGCAAGGGAGAGTTTCTTGTTTTTGCTTTTCGTGTTGATACGCGGCGTGTTGCTCCTGCCATTATCAAAAAGCATGTCACTATTGCTCTTCGTCAGGAAGAGGAAAAATTGGCAGAACTGGGGAAAAAATATATCAGTAAAGACAGGAAAAAGGAAATAATTGAACAGGTAAAGCTTCGCCTTCGCACCCGTACGCTCCCTATCCCGGCTGTTTTTGAAGTTGTTTGGGATTATTCACAAAAAACACTTTATTTTGCTTCTGTGCAAAGAAAACTTATTGATTTGTTTACTGAGTATTTTGTGCGGAGTTTTGATGTCCGGATTGAACAAATACTTCCCTATTCATTAGCCCAAAGTATTTTAGGACAAGGCTGTGAAGATAAACTTGATGAACTTGAACCAACAACGTTTAATATTGATTAATTAAAGGAATATATCATGGCAGATGCACCCTATCTTGGCGATAATATAGATATTTTATTGGGACAGGAATTTCTTACTTGGTTATGGTACAGAAGCGAGTATGCTGACGGGCTTTTTCGTGCACGTTCAGGAGCATATAGTTTTCATGTCAGGATTGAGCAGCGCTTGGTTGTCCGAGGCGGTGAAGGCGATCATCAGGAAACAGCATCGGTATCAGGTTCTTTTTCTCCGCTGCGTGAAGCAAGGCTTGGGCTCTCTACAGGAAAAAAAGTTGTCCGTGCACTTGTAAGTTTTTATAAAGATGAAATGGTCTGGCAGGTTTCTTTAAAAGCAGAAGATTTTTCTCTTAATTCCTTTAAAACACCTGCCATCAGCAAAGAAAGTGAAAATGAAGCAGATGAAGACGCAACTTTTTATATAAAAATGCAGTTTATTACTGAAGGTTTGGAGCTCATTGATGAGGTATACAGGCAGTTTCTTGAAATTCGGCTTTCTGAACAGGCGTGGAAAGAGGAAGTTATTGCCATAAATACATGGATACATCACGATATTTCACAAGGAGCATAATCATTGCAGTCTTCTTTGGTTCATTCTGTTTTTTACCTGTCAAAAAAACTCTTATGGATAATGCTTATTTTTTTAGGAATTACCCTTATTAGTTTTTTTGTTATGCATTTAGCACCCGGTTCTCCAACAGACATGCAAACCAGTTTAAATCCCCTTGTCAATGAAGCATACCGTGAAAAACTCAATGCACTGTACGGACTGGATAAACCTATTTATATACAGTATTATGACTGGCTTTCACGCTTAATACAATTTGATTTCGGCAATTCTCTATCCGGTGACGGGCGTCCTGTTATTGATAAAATTGTTGAACGCCTGCCTTTGACCGTGGGATTAAATGTTATTTCATTGGTTCTTGCCTTGCTGCTTGCTCTTCCCGTTGGGATTATTTCTGCTGTTCATCAGGGGAAATTTATTGATAAGTTCTTTACGTTTTTAGTTTTTTTAGGTTTTGCCATGCCGGGCTTTTGGCTTGCCCTGCTTTTGATGCTGTATCTGGGGATTGAGCATAGCCTTGTGCCCCTTTCCGGGATAACAAGTTTAAATTTTCATGAATTATCCTTTCCGGAACAATGCCTTGATGTTATGCATCATTTGATTTTACCGGTTATTGTTTCAACTCTTGGGGCAATTGCAGGAACTTCCCGTTTTTTACGTTCGTCCATGCTCGAGGTTTTGCGTCAGGATTTTATTTTGACAGCAAAAGCAAAGGGGCTGACCTACAGGATGATTATTTATAAGCATGCTCTCAGAAATGCCCTGCTTCCCGTCATTACACTGCTTGGCTTATCTATTCCCGGGCTCATTGGCGGCAGTGTTATTATTGAAAGTATTTTTGCACTCCCCGGGCTTGGGCAATTATTTTATAATGCTGTCATGGCAAGGGATTATCCCCTTATTATGGGTAACCTTGTTTTTGGGGCAATACTCACTCTTGCGGGAAATTTACTGGCAGATTTTTGTTATCGGCTTGCAGATCCAAGAATTTCAATGCAAACGGGAAAATAGGCAGGAAAAGAGGAATGATAACAATAATTAAACGGCATTTTTTATTTTTTCTTGGAGCAGGCATAGTACTTTTTATGGCATTTCTTGCTTTGTTTGCTCCATTTTTATCTCCTTACTCCCCTACTGAACCTAATGTGGATATGATTTTATTAAGCCCCAGCTCTGAACATTTACTGGGAACAGACGCCATTGGACGCGATATTTTTACAAGGCTTTTATATGGGGCAAGGGTTTCGCTGTGGGTTGGTTTTATTGCTGTAGGTATTTCTTCTCTGATTGGGGTGACGTTGGGACTTATTTCCGGATATTTTGGCGGTATTGTCGATGAAATTATCATGCGTATTGTTGATATTATGCTTTGTTTTCCTTCTTTTTTTCTTATTTTAGCCGTTATTGCTTTTTTAGAGCCAAGCATGACGAATATCATGATTGTTATCGGACTGACGTCATGGACAGGATTGACAAGACTTGTACGGGCAGAAACCCTGTCATTGCGGGAACGGGACTTTATTCTTGCCACTCGGCTTTCCGGGGCGGGCAAAGCTCGCATTTTATTTGTGCATATTTTACCAAATACGTTGGCTCCTGTTCTTGTTTCTGCCACACTGGGTATTGCAGGGGCAATTTTAGTGGAATCTTCCTTGAGTTTTTTGGGACTTGGTGTCCAGCCCCCCTATCCAAGCTGGGGAAATATGCTTTTAGACGGCAAAGATGTTTTAAGTAATGCCCCATGGCTTTCTCTTTTTCCCGGACTTGCCATTTTTATTACCGTGCTTGGCTATAATTTATTGGGGGAAAGTTTGCGCGATATTTTTGATCCCAGATTGAAAAATAAGGACTGAAAGAACGCCCAAGTATGAGGTTCATATGTTAGAATATTTACGAATTCGTGATTTGGCATTGATTGATGATACGGAACTTGATTTTACAAAAGGCATGAACGTATTAACGGGTGAAACCGGTGCCGGGAAAACTTTTATATTAAAAGCCATTCAATTTTTGCTGGGGGAAAAATTAACTGCTGACATGGTGCGAAACGGAAAAGAAAAAGCCCAAGTTGAAGCTATTTTTTATATTGGTGAAACAGAATATATGCTTCGGCGTGAACTCATTGCAGAAACGGGACGAAGCCGTTTTTTCCTCAATGGCAATGTGAGCACGCTGGAAACAATGAAAGAACTTCGTCCTATGTTCCTTTTGCATGTGGGACAGCACGGACAGCAGCGCCTTTTACAGCCCGGTTTTCAAGCAAGCCTTGTTGATGATTTTATTGAAGATAAAACCCTGCTGCAGCAAAAAGAAGAACATTTAAAAGCTCTCAAAAATTGTATTCAGGAAAAACAAGCACTGCTTGCTAAAATTGAAACGCTGAATGATAAACGGGAACTTTTGGAAATGCAGCAGGCAGAAATTGAAAAAGTTAATCCGGAACAGGGAGAAGAAGAAACTCTGGAAACGCTGCGTCAGCAATTTAAAAGTATTGACCATATTCAACATGCCTATGATGAAGGGCTGGAAATTTTATTTGGAACAGACGGTTCTGCCGGGCTCATCCAAGCATTAAATCAATTGGAGCGGATTATTTCCACATTGACTAAAGACAGTGACTTTGATCATGATATGGATACTGCCTATGATGCACTCCTCAATTTTCAGGAAGAAGTAAAAGAATTAAGCAATAAATTCAGAAATGTTCCGAGCCCTGAAGTTGAGAGTGACATGACGCTTAATGATATTGAATCCCGTCTTTATCAATTGGCACAATTAAAACGCAAATTAAATCGTTCTATCGAACAGATTTTAACCCTTAAAGAAGAAGTTGAAGAAAATCTTTCTTTTCTTGATGCCTGTGGGCTTGATATTAAAAATATAGAGAAAAAAGAAAAACGCTTAACCCATGAATTGCAAGAAGTATTGATAAAAACCAATCAGGCAAGAGAAAAGGCTGCAGCTATTTTTTGTACAGCATTACAGGAAGAATTAAGAGGTCTTGGTTTTTCTGAAAAAGTACAGGTTCTCCCTGAATTTGTTGAACATTCTCTTCTCAAAGAAAGCCTTGAGCCTTGCATAGAAAAAACAGTGCGCCTCTTATGGGCGCCAAACCCTGGGCAACACCCGCAGCCTCTTGATAAAATTGCTTCCGGCGGTGAATTATCCCGTTTTTTACTGGCAGTTATCGGATTACAGCAATCTCAATACGAAGATGCCACCCTTATTTTTGATGAAGTGGACGCAGGTGTTGGCGGAATAACATTGAACCGTGTTGCAGAACGCTTGTCAGCATTGGCAGAAAAACGGCAAATGCTTTTGATTACGCACTGGCCGCAGCTTGCTGTGCGCGGACAAAATCATTTTTTAATTACCAAAGAATTTATTGGCGATGAAACGTATAGCCGTTGTGTACGATTAAACGAAGAACAAAAACAAAAAGAACTGGAACGTATGGCGGGCAAAGAATAAATTTTGTAGGGCTCATAACAGCAAGAAGTTTTAACTTTTTTGCTCATTACACAAATAACAAGTTAATTCAACGCCATAACAAGCGCGTCATCGTCTCCGTAATAGTTTTTTCTGCAGTGGATTTGTTTAAAGCCACATTGGGTGTAAAGATTTTGAGCGGGAATATTTTTTGCCCGTACTTCTAAAATAATATGGGCTTTTTGGATATGATCTTGGGCAAGCCAAAATGTAAGGAGTTTTTTTGCCAGTCCTTTTTGGCGAAAATCCGGGTGTGTTGCAATATTCAAAATTTCAGCATAATCATTAATACTGCTGCAGAGCAGATACGCAATAACTGTTTCTTCTGCTGTACAAATGCCAAAAAGTTCTATAAACTTATCTTGCAGTGCAGCATGAAATTGTGCCTCACTCCACGGACAGGGAAAACAACGCTTTTCAAGAACAGCAACGCTTTTTATATGTTTTTCATGTAATGCTGTAACAGGATAATCCATGAATAAACCTCGTATAACCGATGATGATTTCCCCTATTTGCTGAATGAAGAAGCAAGAAAAAATCTTGTAGAAATTACAGATAACGCGGGTCTTCCTTTTTTACTCATGCCCGAGCATATTGTAAAGAAGAAAAAAATGCGGCATCGTATTATTTTTGTCGTATTAAAAGATAAAAAAAATCGTATATTATTTGTCAAAAAAAAGACATCGGAAACCAATCCTCTCTGGGAATTTCCTTGTTATGGGATAGTTTTTGCGGGTGAAAGCGCAGAAGGAACAGCTTATAAAGAGTTACAGGAAAATTTTTATATTGACGACAGCATAAAAATGCACGAAATAACGACTCTTCCCTACTTGCAAGGGGATACTTCCGTTACGGCAACAGTTTTCCGTGCCGGACCGTTTTCCGGAACTTTTCGCTATAATGAAGAAAAAATCCAAGATGCCATGTTTGTTGATAAAGAGGAATTAAATGGACTTCTTGCCTATGCTCCGGATATTTTTAATCCTATTATTACGTGGGCAAAACGAGCAAACTGGCTTTTTTAAAAACGGTATCCTCTCATTCTTTATGAGAAAATAATGAGCTTTTCATAAAAATATTAGAGATTAAACGGGAAACTGATTTTTATGCAGGCTATATTCCTTCAGAACGATAGGCATAAACAGCTGCTTTTTCCACATCACGTCCCACGATATAACCATCCTGATAATATTCTGCAAGAATAGGATACACAGTCGGATCTTCCTGTGCATGACGTTCTGCGTCCAAAATAAGGGAAACAGCTTTTTTAGGATTTCGCTCAACACCATATCCCTCATAGTATAAACCCGCTAAGATAAGGTTTGTCCGTGGGTGGCTGACAAATTGCTGTGCTTTTTGTGCATATTTTAAAATTGTTTCTGTATTGCGGGGAAGAATCTGTCCTTGCATGCTGAAAGCTGCCATAAGATAACAGGCTTCAGGATGCCCTGCTTCTGCAAGGGTTTTAATAATTTCAACAGCTTTTTGTTTTTCGTTTTTATCAAGCAGCTCATAGGCATGCTTGAGCAGTTTATTCATAGCTTCAATTTTTTGTGCAATATAGCGCCATGTCAGTGAATTTAAAAGCTGTTCCTGTTCCTCCGTCAATGGCTGCGGTAAAAATTTGATAAAAGTATCAGCATAAAATTCATGAAAAGGAATAAAATTTTTGCTTTTTATCAGTTCCTTATCTTTACGAAAAATTCTAAGTAAATCCTCTTCACTTGGAATTGCGTGGTTAAATGCGGTATGGGAAACAGTATTGAAAGGTGATTCTTTCAACCATTTTTTATATTGCTTTTCTTCGTTTTGTGATGTGAAATCCATGAAAACTACCTAATTTTGTTCTGCTTTTTTCATACGTTCAACAGCTTCCAATAAAAGCGTCTCCCTGTATCCGATAATAACAGTTCCGTCAGGAAAAACAGCCGTTGGAAATGAGGCTCTGGGATTATATGATTTTAATTTATTAACAATTTCAGCACGTGCTTTGCCAATATATTTATCAACAACAACATCAGTATAATCAATACCATGCAAGGTTAAAAATTCCTGTAATCTGGCACAATGACGGCATGTTGTTAAATCATATAAAAGCGTTTTGCCGTCTTTACAGGGCTCAAGGGCAAGTGCATAATTTTCTTCAAATCCAAAAGGAATGCCGTTTTCATCATGATTTCTTGAAGAATTTTTTTTCGTAATCATACCGGTGAGAATGGCGGCAATAAAAACGAGCCCAATAACAACCAACATACCTTCAGTCATACGGATTTACTCTCCTTCCTGCAACCTGATATGTTACAATTATCACAGAGCAGAAAAGAAGTATAGTAAAAAATCGTCCTGCTATTGAATAGGAATTTGCTTATCAAAAGAAGGATGTCCGTCCATGCTGTTATTATAAATAACAGGTAAGTCAAAAAATAATTCTCCGTCAAGAGCTGAAGATTTTTCCATGGCTGTATCGGGAACCAAATTCCATAAATCAACAATCATAGCCCTTTTTTTCAAAATATAGCCTGCGTCTTGTCCGATGCAAAAATCATTGGTAAAAGCATATTCAGGCTTAGGAATGGCAAAAGTATTTGCTTCAACTTCAAAATTTACCTTTGGACGTATAAAATCATAATGTATTGAACTCATATTTTCCCTCCGGTTTTGAATATGCATTTTTCATGCAATTTTTATTTTAACTATAAAAAATAGAATGTTATAAAAATATAAATGCTGATTATTTTT
>CAJTMS010000008.1:9047-49313 GCA_910577155.1 uncultured Mailhella sp. | reverse complement strand
TAAGAAAGTAGATAATTTAATTCGAGTGAACGGTGCAAAGTATGTAAGGATGTCTTTTGGGGTGCCAGGAATAAAAAAAATAATAAAAATTATAACATGTTATTATGTGATATAAAAAAATATTGCATAACCCATTTACAAGGTTTTTTTTTATTATTAGTATCACGGCACTAAGAAAAGTATTCTGCATATTCTTAGTTTTTGTGGGATATTTCCCTTTACCAAAACGTTCCGCAAAGGGGAATTTTTGCAAAAGGAGGGTCATTTGAAAAAAAATCTGAAACTCATTGTTTTTGTTATTCTTGCAGTAGTGAGTATAGGTATTTATTGTATTCCCGAGGAGCGGGAAAAAATCCCTACGAGGATTTTACTGGATAATTTAGGCGGAAAAGTTATTTTTTCCCATAAGATGCATGCACAGAATTTTGGATTTGGCTGCGGTGACTGTCACCATGAAAGCTCTGACCCGAAAGAAGCAGTCCTTGCATGTGGAACATGCCATGGAACTATTCCAACCAATGCAGAATTAGCTGAAATTGCGAAAACCGGTGACGGAAAAACTCCGCTTGGATCAATGTCCTATCATAATACAGCACTCGTAACAGATAAAAAAGCCTGCGGAACATGCCACCATTTGGAATTTACCCAAAAAGACTGGGGACATGATAAGCATGCTGAAGAGTTTGGTTTAGATTGTGACAGTTGTCACCACAGTGATACGGCAATTGAACCGGAACCAATGAATTGTAATTCCTGCCACGGTGACGAACAAGAAGAAAATACACCTTCTTTAAAAGAAGCTGTACATACAAAATGTTCCGGCTGTCATCAGGAATGGTTTGATGAAGGTTTGAAATCCTGCAAAAAATGCCATGAAGAACGTGATACGCGTAAAGAACTGGTAAAAAATGGTGATTTTACCATGAATACAGACTATGCAAAATGTTCAAAGTGTCATGGAACACAAGAGGTGCAGGAACTTGTATTAAACCGTATGAATGCATTTCATGCTCTTTGCATTGGGTGTCATGAAAGTTTGCGTATAAATTATCTTGACGGTAAAAACTGCACACAATGTCATACGAAATAAAAATATAATAAAGTGAGAGAGTATGCGACAACGGTTTCAAATTTTAAGTGACCCCAGATTTCGTTTGGTATATAATGAAACACGGAGTTTTATCGAAGGTCCGGATCCTAAAAACGTTCGTCTGAATCGTGAAAATTTTACCCTTGTTGACGGTGTAAAAAAGAAAACAAAAGTTTATCCCGGTATGCTTTTGGCTACTCATCCTTCAGAAAAAAAGGGAGATTTACATTCCCCCATGTATGGTGAAATTACAGAAATAAATTACCGCAGTATTTTTATTGATGCAGTTGATCCTGAAGGTATTGAAGGGCAGGTTGAGCCTGTTGATGTGCTTGCGGAAGGCAAAGAAGGCGATGAACTTATTTTACAAATGAAACAAATGGGTGTGAATACCAAATCCCTTGCCCAAGAAGTGGATACACTCATTATTAACGGATTAAATCCTGACCCCGGTGTAACATGGGCAGAACCTATGCTGACCCAAAACGGACAAAATCTGCATGCCGGAATTGAACTGCATAAACGTCTTGCCAAAGCAAAAAATATTCTTCTTGCTGTACCAAAAGGCATGCATGTTTCCTATGACAATATTGATGTTGTGTATGTGGAACCGGAATATCCCAAAAGTGTGAACGCCCTTTTAATAAAGGAAGTAACGGGAAAAGAAAATCCTGAAGGCGTCGGTGCTGTCGGACTGCATAATATTTGGAGTTTGGGACGGGTTGGCGTCACCGGCTTACCGCTTATGGAAACCGTTATTACTATCGGTTCTCAAACAAAGTGGGGCAACTATATCGTAAAAAACGGCATGTGGATTGGTCAGCTTCTTGATTATTCCGGAATTGACCTGCGTGCAGGGGATACTGTTTTACGCGGAGGACCGCTTCGGGGTGAATGTCTGGACAGGCTTGACCGTTCAATTACCAAGGGAACAACAGGTTTATTTGTTGTTGAATCCGGTACTGTTCCCCCTATGGAAGGGCATAGTCCCTGTGTCAACTGCGGAGCCTGCGTACAAGTTTGCCCTGCGCATTTAAATCCCAGTACCTTGAGCCGTTATGCGGAATTTGCAAATTATCAGGCATGCCTTGCTGAACATAGCCCCAGTTGTTTGGAGTGCGGACTTTGCGGATATGTTTGTATTGCCCGCCGTCCTGTTTTGCAGTACATCCGTCTTGCCAATGCAAAGATAAAAGAAATGCAGAAGAGTGCAGTGGAAAATAACGAGTAATACTTCAAGGAAAACGAGTTCATTATGAGTAATTTGGATAAAAAATTATTATTTTCAATGAGTGTAGCCCCTTTTTGGCATTGCGGGCGTACCATACGTGGAAATAGTATTCATACGTCAATTGCCCTGATTGCGGTTCTTGCCATGGCTGTTTGGCATTGGGGTATTTCTGTTCTTGGTGTTGTGGGACTTTCCGCTTTATTTTCCATGCTGACGGAAGAGTTCTGGAATAAAATTATGGGACGGCATTCCACTTTGAATGACGGAACAGCCTTTGTTTCCGGTATCCTTTTAGCCTGTCTTTTGCCTGCAAATGCTCCCTTTTGGCTTGTCATTCTTGGTGCTTTTTGCGCTATTACCTTTGGTAAAATGGCTTTTGGGGGATATGGGGCAAATCCTGTTTCCACGGTTTGCGTCGGCTGGGCAATGATTTTTATTTCTTTTCCCATTTATATGGATCCTAATGCCATGCTTTTGCAGACAGACTTTATTGATCCCCTTGTCCGTTTGAAATATTTTGGACCGGATTTTATGGTAAATTCTATTTCTTTTACGGATTTACTCTTAGGCAGACAAATTGGCGGACTGGGAACTGTGCAAAATCTCGGTATTATTCTTGGAGGCATTTACCTTATTGCAAAAGGCGTTATCAGAATGGAAATTGTCGTCTTTTTTGTCATAGGCGTGCTTCTTCTGGGCGGTATTTTGAATATCTGCAATCCGGAATTATATGTTAATCCTTTTTATCATCTTTTAACCGGTTCAACCTTATTTTGCGCTTTCTTTCTTGCCACAGAAAATGCTTCTGCTCCTGACAGAGCCATAGGCATGCGGCTTTACGGTTTAGCGGGGGGCATGCTTGTTGTTCTGATACGAACCTATGGAATTTATACAGACGGAGCGCCTTTTGCCATTATGCTGATTAATTTGCTCAGTCCGTATTTTGCAATGATTCAACCAAAACCGTTTGGAGTTAAGCAATGAAAAGTATCATAAAAATGGTCAGTGTTCTTTCTGTGCTTTGTGCTGTTGCAGGTTTTGTGTTGTCATATCTTAAAATAAGCACGGTAACGCCCATTGAGAACCAGTTGCTTAAATATGTGCAGGGACCTGCGATTTTAAATGTTTTCAAAGATGTTGATACTTCTCCTTTGGAACAGCGCAAAAGCTTTATTGTCGGGGACGGAAAAAAAATCAATGTTTTTCCCGCCATTAAAGACGGTAAACTTTTTGGTGTCGCCATTGAAGGTTTTGGACAGGGATTTGGCGGTGACATCGGTGTTATGGTAGGTTTTAATATTGTTGATGATACGTTAGTCAATATTGACGTAACTACCCACAAAGAAACTCCGGGACTTGGCAGCCAAATTTCCAATGAACGTTTTAAAAAGCAATTTGCAGGCAAACCTTATGCCGTTGCCCTGAAGAGCCAAGGCGGGGAAATCGACGCCATTTCCGGTGCAACGGTTTCTTCGAATGGAACTGTGCTTGCCATTAATGACGCCGGAAATCAATATAAAACATTAAAAGAAGAAATTATTAAAACTTGGAATAGTGGAGCGAAAAATGAGTTTTTACAAGGAATTCACCAAAGGGCTGTGGAATGAGTTACCCCCTTTCCGTTTATTGCTGGGTCTTTGCCCTGTTCTTGCTATTACCAAGACTGCGCAAAATGGACTTGGCATGGGGCTTGCCGTTTTATTTGTATTAGTGCTTTCTAATATGATTGTTTCCATGGTACGCGGGATTATCCCCAAGAAAGTGAGAATTGCCTGCTTTATTATTATTGCGGCAACCTTAGTTGTTGCGGTTGAGCTTCTCATGCAGGCATATGCGTATCCCTTATATCAACAGTTGGGTATTTTTGTTCCGCTTATTGTTGTAAACTGTATTATTTTGGGACGTGCTGAAGCTTTTGCGGCCAAAAATCCTGTGAATCTAGCCATAGCGGACGGGTTAGGTATGGGGCTTGGTTTTACCCTGTCTTTGACCTTCCTTGGCTCTGTCAGAGAAATTTTGGGTGCCGGGTCAATTTTTGGCGTAAAGCTTTTTGGTGAAAGCTTTGAACCGTTTACCATGATGGTTGAAGCTCCAGGAGCATTTATTTGTTTAGGTGTTATTTTGGCGTTTATGAATCATTTGACAAAAATGCAAAATCGTAAACGTGGTCTTTCTTCTGATAAAGCAGGAAATGGCTGCACTGTGTGCGGTGGCTGTACAGCTTGTGAACGGGGCAAGGCTTCTGCCTGATGGAGTGAAAAATGGGTATTTTTGAATTATTTATTTCAGCAATATTCGTTAATAATATTGTTTTGGCACAAAACTTGGGCAACTGTCCCTATATTGGCTGCTCCAAGGAAAAAAGCGTTGCTCTTGGCATGGGCGGTGCAGTTATCTTTGTTATTGTTTTAGCAACAATTTTTACATGGCTTGCACAAAAATACATATTAGTGCCTTTAAATGTTGTTTATTTGCAGACACTGATTTTTATTTTGATTATTGCGTCTTTAGTACAATTTGTGGAAATGTTTTTGAAAAAAGCAGTTCCTCCGCTGTATTCCGCTTTGGGAATTTTTCTTCCTCTTATTACCACGAACTGTGCGGTTATGGGGACAACATTGGTTGTACAGAGAGAGCAGTATGATTTACTCACCGCAATTTTCTATTCCGCTGCTTCCGGTGTGGGCTTTCTTTTGGCGCTTCTCCTTATGGCAGGGATTAGAGAACGTCTTGAAACGCTGCGTGTGCCAAAAGCAATGGCCGGAACGCCTATTTCTTTGGTGATGGCAGGGATTATGGCACTGGCATTTATGGCTTTCAAAGGCATGGTTTAAAAGCAAAACGACAAGTAGGTTCCTATTATGATTATCACTTCAATTATTATTTTGGCTGTTCTTGGTTTTGCTGTGGCAATAATGCTTGGTTTTGCTTCTAAAATTTTCTATGTGGAAGAAGATCCAAAAGTAGAAGCTGTGCTTGAGGCTTTGCCCGGAGCAAACTGCGGTGGCTGCGGATATGCCGGTTGTGAAGGCTATGCCAATGCTGTTGTTAATTCTCCGGATGTTGCTGCAAATCTATGCGTTGCCGGTGGGGCAAAAACCGCTGCCCAAGTGGGAGAACTCACAGGAAAGGCTGTTACAGAATCTGACCCGTTAATTTCTTTCCGCCGCTGTGATAAAATTTCAGGGAAGGTACAAAAACGCTATACTTATCAAGGACTTCCTTCCTGTGCTGCTGCGGCAACGCTCGCGCAGGGATCCGATGTTTGTTCTCATTCCTGCTTAGGCTTTGGGGACTGTGTTGTTGCATGTCCTTTTGATGCTTTGTATTTGAAAGACGGTATTGTGTGTGTGCGTGAAAATATCTGTACAGGCTGCGGAAAATGTACGCATGCCTGCCCTCGGAATATTTTAGAACTCATACCCCGCCGAGCAAGGGTGGCAGTACGTTGCTCCAGCCGTGACAAACTCCGTGCTGTCATGGACGTATGCCTTGTTGGCTGTATCCAATGCGGAAAGTGTATAAAGAGCTGTCCAGCCGGAGCTATTAGTTTTCAAGACAGCAGAATACATATTGATCAGCAAAAATGTCTTGCCTATGGTGATGAATGCGAACTTATCTGCTCAAAAGGCTGTCCTCGGCAAATTTTGCGGAATTTACGGGAAAAACAATGTTTGATTCCTCCCGTTAATGAAGTTAAACAGGTAAAAGCAGAAGAAAAGCCGGAAGCAGGAAAAGCTGAATAAAAAGGCTTTATATAACAACTTGATATAAAAGAGCTTGTTTTGTTTAATTTTTTTGCAAAAAAAATTCCTGCGAAACATGTGAAAAAAGAAAATTTTGTGCATGTTTCCGATACGCAGGTAAAAATGGGGACATTTGTCAATATACAATGTCTTGCCATGAGTGAAGAAGCGGCAAAAGAAAAAATACAGCAGGCTTTTTTGCGTATTGATGCATTAGAACAAATTTTTTCTCGTCATAACGGGGCAAGTTTATTATCCGTATTAAATGCGCAGGGTTCTTTAACGGATTTTCCGAAGGATTTAAAATTTGTGCTGGAGCAGGCACATAATATTGAAAATCAAACCCATGGGGCTTTTAATCCTTCTGTTTTGCCTGTCCTCAGGTATTTAGAAAACAATACACATATTACAGCAAAAGAATTTCAAGAAAATTTTGCCAGAATTATTAAAAATCCTGTTTGTCTTTCAGATAAAAAAATCCAATTAAAACAACGAGAGAGCAGTATTACTCTTGATGCCATTGCAAAGGGATATATTGTCGATTGCGTGGCATCGTATTTTGAAGAGCAAGATATTCATGATTATCTTATTAATGCCGGCGGGGATATTCGCGTAAAAGGCATGAAATCCTATCAAAAAGGTCAGGAAAAGACATGGCGTATTGCTATTGAAGACCCCTATAAGCAAGGTAATTATCCTGCTGTTTTTTCGCTTATGCGCGGAGCATTGGCTACATCGGGCAGTTATGAAAAAAAGTTCAGCGATACCCGGACCCATATCATTTTGCCAAGTGTTGAAGAAAATGACAGGCAGGCGGATGAATTGTTTATCGAGGGAAGTTTTGAACATATGTCCCCAACAGTAAAAAGCGTATCAGTGATAGCTCCTCATGCAATGCAGGCAGACGCTTATGCCACGGCAATTTCTTGTATGCCCGTGGAGAATGCATTAGCCTATATCAATAAAAATACTCGGTTAGCCTGTATGATTATTACAGAAAATGACAGTATTTTTTATTCAAAAAATTGGAAATTAAGATGATTTTTTTTGCTGCTTTTTGATAAAAGGAATAAGCAGAAGGGCAAGAATAAAATATATGCTTCCCATAAGGATAAATGTTATTTCATAACCCGTTGTATTGCTGATAAAAGCAAAAAATGCTGTTCCAAAGCCTTGTCCTGCCCGGAATAAGGTTGCACTGACAGTCAGCCCGATAGTGAGAAGCGCCGGAGAAAGGCAGGTTGAAATACTGTAATTGATAAAGGGATTGAGAATACCGGCGAGGCAGAAATATCCCAAAAAAGTGAGAAAAAAGAAAGGCATGGAAAGTTTGGTAAAAATAATCAGCAAACCGGCAATGCAAAGAGCGCAGCAAAATAAAATGCGGGGAAAATGCTTTGTTTGTAAAAGCCTTGCTAAAAGGTACGCAGAGCCAATAAACATGCCAAAGTTTGAAAAAGAATAAATAATTCCAATAGTTGATGAAGTGTAGTGATGAACCTCAGCTGTGAAAAGGGAAAAAAGGCTGGGAACAGATAAGTCAAGCCCGCCATAAACACTTAAAGTCAGGAAAAGGACAGGGATAAAAGGGGTGGAAAAAACTTCTTTTACTTGTTTTATGGTAAAGGGTGTATAGGAATGAGAAAATTTTGTTGTTAAATCTGTATAAACAAGAATAAGCAGGGTAAAGAGAGTGGGAATACTCAGGAAAAAAAGTGAATATCTCCAAGAAAATAATGCCAGATAACCGGAACCGAGAGGCATAATAAACAAACCAAGTGCAATAGCCCCTATGCTTCTTCCCATAATTTTTGCTCTGTCCAAACCGGAATAATATTCGGAAGGCAGCACATATACTAATAAATTCAAAGCGGAAGAACCAAGCCCCTGAATAATCCTGAAACATAGTAATACGGCATAGGTCGGACTAAGCGCTGCCCCGATAATACCTGCAATATAGAGAAAATTAATAAAATAAATAAAAAACCGCTTGGGTAATTTATTATAAAAATATCCTGCAAAGGGAGTTCCAAGAAGAGCTGAATACGAAAAATAGGCAAGGCAGTTGCTTACTTCATAGGAATTGAGATGAAATTCCTGCTGAAAGGTCGGCAAAAGAGGAATAATGCCCGGAACTCCGTGACAAAGACTGAAAGAAAGAGCATAAATAAAAAATTTTGGAGAAAGTGCCTGTCTGTTCATTTCATAAAGCAATAATATGAAGCTTATGCTTATTGGCAAGTTTAAGCGATTCTTCACGGTCAAAGAAAAGTGTTTTTTCTGCTTCTATAGCCAAACCGGCATATTTATACTCAATGAGGTTTTCAATAGTCTTTAGCCCAATGGAAGGCAAATCCATCCGTTCATCCTGGATTGGTTTGACAACTTTTATGGCAACACAATCAGCTCCTGCAATGTTTGCCGCCCGCTGCAAGGTTGCGTCTGTGCCTTCTAAACATTCAACGGCAATAACCATGCCTTTTTTAACCACAAGGCATTGCCCGATATCATAGCTTCCCATGCTTTTGGCAATGGGAAATCCGTAGTGCATATCATCAAGAATTTCTCGGGGAATTTCTCTGTTGGTAAGCACTCCCTGCGGGGATTTTAAAGCAGGCAGAAGTTTGGAAGCAGAAATACAAATAAATCCTTCTTTTTCAAATTCGTTTAAAATTGCCCGCAGCAGTGCATCATCGCCCTTTGTTTTGAGGGAAAAAATCATTTTTGCTGCTCGTAAATCAGGGCGTATATCAAGAGCTTTTGGTTTATTAATTGTGCCTGCAAAACAGATATGGGTAATGGAATTTTTTTTATAAAAATCAATGAGTTTGGAAAGCTGCCCTAAAGCAAGCATCTGGAAGGCATCACAATAATCGCCCAGACTTTCCTCTGTATTATGATGAAACCCGCAAATAGCAACAAACATTTTTTGTCTTTTTGCTTCTTCTGCAATCAGTTTTGGGAATTGCCCGCCTCCGGCTATGATACCAAGTCTTGTTATTGTTTCCATAATTACCTTTTGCTTTGTTTTAGTATTAGGTTGATTTTATAACTACAAAAGATAATTATAAAATTTTCTTTTTATGGGGGAAATGATTTCCCCCATACCCCCACATTGCCTGTTTTTCTTTCAGAAAAACAGGAAGATACGTTTTATAGGTAATTGATTATCAACCTCTTTCTATAACTAAGCAAAAATATTATAAATCTCGAAGGAATGCGACAAAAAAAAACGCACTGATAAACAGTGCGTTTTTTCATCGTCTTATTTTCTGTGCATTAGAACTTATACCCAATACTGAAAGAAACAGTATGGGCATGGGCGTCTGTTGCGTGATCAGCGCCTAATGCGCCATATCGGGTACCAAATTCGGAATGTCCATAATGAAGAGTACAAATATCATGGTACACATAGCCTAAATCTAAGCTCCAGTCATCTTGGGCAAAACCAAGACCGACACCGTATTTCCAGCGTCCGTTGGAAGGTGCGATAAAGTCAGCAAAATGCTCGTCAACAGGAGAAGTTTCATAGGAAGCACCGGCACGGAAGGTCAGCCAGTCATTATACTGATATTCTGTACTCAAAGAGAAGAACCATGTATCATTCCAATTTTTTATGGAAGTTATATTTGACAGCTGGGGTAAAGGCATTCCATAGACATTAATCCGCAAATTGCTGTATCTGCTCCATGTATTATACTGTACTTGCGCTTCAAAGCTCCATGTTGGAATAGGATAATAAGCAAGAGCAAGGGTATAGCTGTCAGGAGTATATAATTTTGCATCCCCTGCATAGCCACCGTTCAGCATGGCTAACGGTGCGGAAGCACCTGATATTGTTAAATCACCGTCAAAGTCATAGTCAGAGTGTGAGCGGTATACAAAGCCGGCTTTCCATTTCTCATTAAAGCGGTAATGGGCAGAAAGGCTGAAAGCAGGTGACCATGCATCTCCGGTCATGCCTGCTATGGCTCCATACATTTTTTGGTTGAAATCAACATCACCATAGGAAAGTTCAAGACCGACACCAAGAGAAAGTTTATCGGTCACCTTCCATGCAAGCACAGGACTGACAGTATAGGTAATCAATTCTACATTAAAAACAGAATTGGGAACAAAGAAAGCCGGTCCGTAGTTATTGCCTAAGCCAAAACGGGAAAATCCCCCAAAACCGAAGGACAGGGAATCATTGAATTTATGCGTAATATATCCGTGGGGTGCAAAATAGTTTTTACTGTTGCTTTTTTGTTCCTGTCCGCTTGCACCAACAATAGTGTTGGTGTGCATGATCAGTTCACCGCCGGCTAAAATCCGGGTGCCTTCCAGTTCCGTAATGGCAGCAGGGTTATAGGCAACAGCAGCCGCATCACCGCCGCGGGCGACAACACCGCCGGCAAGCGCAGCTCCGCGGGCAGACCAGTCCTGCAGGGCAAAACCTTCTGCATGGGCATATTGGGGGCTACTCAAGCTTACAGCCATGGCAGCAGCAAGTGCAATGCCTGACGCTTTTTTCAATAAGGACATATAAACCTCTCCTTAAATTTATACAAAAAAATTATGTGAGCCATAAAATATAAAAAATATTCTTTTAGGTCAATAGGTTTTTGAATAAAATAAAGTTAATCAAAAATATAACTTTCTTCTCATATGATTTTGGCACCTTTTTTGCTTAATTTCCTGTGAAAAAAGAAAAAGGAATATTTTTCCTAAGGAGCTTGTATGTCTGTTTATTCTGTTAATAATCCTTTGTCCAACGGCTATGGCGTCAATGTTTATTCCCTGAAGAAAAAACTGGAAGAAGAAACAAAAGAAGAAAGCCTGCTGGATACCCTTATGCAAAAAACTTCCCTTGGCAAAGCCCTTGAGGAAGAAGAAAAGAAAAAAACAAATTCTGTGCTGGACGAATTGACCGATTCTGCTGCGCAAAGCGATAATTTGGCTGAGCAAGTGGAAGCCGTGGCAAAACAGCTTGGTATTACAGGTAAAATCACATACAATAAACTGCTTGCACACAAAGATGAAATTTCTGCTTCATTTCAGGAAACCGTAAAACAGGGCTTGCAGGAGCTCGGCGTTGACCCGAATGCAGACTTTCGCCTCAGCCTTGACGAAGACGGGGTGATTAAAGTTTCCTCTAACCATAAAGATAAGGCAAAAATTGAACAATTTTTCAAAGAAAACCCGGGACTGGCTCAAACCTATAATCAGATCCAAACCCTCAATCAGGTGGAAGAAGCACGGAAAACGGGAGGGAAAAATATCAATGACAATTATGAAAAAAATACTTTGCTCTCCTCTATGAATAAAAACGGACTGCAGTCTGCCCTTGCTATGACCGGTGAAGGAAGTCTTGCCACACTCCTCAATACAGGATTTAATTTAACCATTTAATACACTTCATAACATACAGGCATGAGAAAAAAAGGGAACGCACGTTTCCCTTTTTTGTTTAATAATTCACACCGTCCGGAACATTTCCGTATGACATTCAGAATATTTTAGCATAAAGATTAAAAAGTGTTGTAAAGGGGCGCAGAGGAAGAAACTTTTTCAGCCACCGAAAGCGGCGAAAGCCGTTTGCGTGAGCGAGCTATACGCAAATGAACAGCAGAGATAAAGTTTTCCCTGCGCCAGCACACTTTTTAATTTGCGATATTTCGCTCTTTGAAAGCGAGGAGCAAAGCGACTTGCTGAAAAAGTGTGAAATGGGGGCATGCTTGGAGTGCAGGGAAGAGCGAGGGGCTTGCCTTTACCAGCTTCCCCTTGTCAGCTTCCCCCTGCAAAAAACTTATTGCATGTAGAAATTTTCTCCAAGATAAATTTCTCTTGCTTTTTCATTATTGACAATTTCTTCAGGAGTACCGGAAATCAGCAAAATACCGTCATGCATAATGGACGCCCTATCACAAATGGAAAGGGTTTCCCGCACGTTATGGTCAGAAATGAGCACGCCGATACCACGGTCTTTCAAGCGTTTAATCAAATCCTGAATATCCCCCACAGCCAAAGGGTCAATGCCGGCAAAGGGTTCATCAAGCAAAATAAATAAGGGGTCATGCACAAGGCAGCGGGCAATTTCAAGCCTGCGCCGTTCCCCCCCTGACAAATAGGACGCCAAGGATTTTTCCAAACGGGTAAGCCCAAATTCATCCAGCAGGCTGTAAATTTTTTCTTCCTGTTCTTTTTTGGAGAGGTTTGTATATTCCATGACAATTTTAATATTTTCCTTGACTGTCAGGCTTTTAAACACGGAACTTTCCTGCGGCAGATAGCTTATGCCCACTCTGGCGCGTTTATAGAGAGCCCAAGAGGTAATATCTTCCCCCCTGTACAAAATTCTGCCTTGAGTGGCTTTAATGATACCTGTGAGCATATAAAAGGAAGTCGTTTTGCCTGCACCGTTCGGTCCGAGAAGCCCGACGATTTCCCCCTGTTCAATCTGTATATTCACATCACGGACAACTTGCCTTGCTCCGTATGTTTTTGCGAGATGTTCACCGACTAATGTTGCTTTCATACTTGCCCTTACTGGTTGGAATCAAAAATTGCTTCTACCCGTCTTCTTTGTGAACCCACAACTTCACTTTTCCGTTCATATAAATAATAGAGAATGGTCTCTCCGCGAATGGAATTATTGCCTTCTTCCACAACAGGATTACCCTTCATGGTCAGCACGCCCTTTGCCGCGTCATACTCTGCCGTTTGGGAATGCCCTGACTGGCTGCCGTATTTGAATTTAACTCCGTTTTCCGCTTCAATCTTGTCAATTTTATTTTGGGCGTCAACTGTTTTGGTACTTTTTTCTACTTTACCTGTAAGCGGAATGGCATCATGGTGGACATTCACTTCAGCTTTTTCTTCCTGTGCCGCCTTTTGCGCTGATTTAATATAAATAGTCATCTTGGGAGCAGTCATAAAAAATTCCCCGCGCACGACATGGACATTTCCCTTAAAAATAATCTTATTGCCGGCTATATCATATTCCATATCGTCAGCATTAATTTTTACAGGCATGCCGTTGTCTGAAAGTTTTTCAGCACAAAAGGCAGGCAAAGCAAATGCAAAAACAAGGAAAAACGTCAAAAGAAAATATCGAATGTGCATACTTATTTAATCCCCGGAAAAGCTGTCACTTCCCTGATGGTAATATCAGGAAAACGGTCAACAAACTGAACGGTAAAATCAGGGAACGTATCAACAACCTGCCATTTTCCGCATGCATCGGGAAAAGCCTTCACATATTGAACACTCAAATCCTGAAAGGCATCTTTTTTCTGCACTTTGATATCAGGAAAACGCTCGACTATTTTTACCTTACCGTATAATTTTATCCCGTTATATGTACAATCATTTGAAATTTTGTTTGCCATGACACCGGAAATGCCCAAAGCAAAAACACTCCCCAGAAGGACAAGGCTGCCAATTACTTTTTTCATATTATTCCTGTTTTTTCACCGTATTGTTATTGCTTTCGGGCATCCATTCCACATAGACTTTGCCTTTCCCGTAAATTTTATTTTTCTGCATATCCCAGCTCAGCACATCTGCCTTGCCGGCAATTGCTTCTCCTGCAAAATCCGCATTCTCCGGAAAAACCGCAAGCTGCTCAACACTGTCATAATTCAAATAGGGACCGGAAACAATATTGGATTCCTGCGTTGCCCTGACATTTTCATGCAGCAAAACTTTGGAGTTTTCATTATAAATAAGACCGCGTTTTGCTTCAATAACAACTTTATTGGCAACATCTTTTAAAAACATATCGTTCTGCACCGACATCGGCGAAAAAAGCACGGAATTATTCCCGGCTCTGTGCCACATAAGCGGATTTTCCATTTGCACCACGGAACTTTGCTGGTGCATGGTTGCCCATTTTGCAAAAACAGCCCATTTTTCCTGCCCCTTTTCACCATAGGAAACAGAAATACCCTGCATGGCAAGCCCTACATCATCATCATGAAAATCGGGAATATTGGCAAATTCCTGCAAAAAAGCCTGCATATCCTCATCCACTTTTTTTTGCGTATAGGCTTGTTTCAGTGTTTCAAGCTCCTTGGAAAAGGCTTTTTTATTATAACCCTCGCCGGCAACAAGTTCCGCAATTTCCTGTGACTGCACAATTTCCGTCAGTCGTTTCGCCTCACTTTTTTCAAGCCAATCATTCCAAAAATGGAAAAGCGCCACCAGCACAAACGCAAGCGCAGACAAGAAAAGAAAAGGGTGAACTTTTTTTTCCTGCTTTATTTCTTGGGAAATGTTCTTTTGCGCGCGTTTTTTCATTCTTCATGTATCCAAAAAGAGGGTGCAGGCTGTTTTTCCTGACAGGCAAGGAGAATCTCCACAAGCTCCCGCACTGCACCTTCACCGCCTTTTGCCTGCAAAATAATGGACGCAACGCCTTTGACATCCTGACAGGCATTTGCCACAACACAGGGCAGCCCAACCCGTAAAAGCGGGTCAAGGTCAATAATATCATCCCCTAAATACGCCATTTCTTCATAGGAAATATGCTGATTTTTTGCAATTAAAGACAAAGGCTCAAGCTTGCTGTAATAACCGGCATAATATTCCGTTACGCCAAGGGGACGCATGCGTGCTTCCACACATTTGTCCTGCCGTCCGGTAATGATGCCTACACCGATATCTGCCATAAAAGCGGTTTTTATGCCTATGCCGTCATGCACATGAAAGGTCTTGACGGTTTCGCCAAGAGAATTCATATACAGCTGCCCGTTGGTGCACACGCCGTCAATATCAAGCACAATAAATTTGATTTTTTTTGCACGCCTGCGGGCGTCTTCCGATACGTACGCTATATCTCTGTGTTTAAATTCCATTTGCATATCCTACAGCGCGGTGGGAATATTCCAAATCTGTACCAGTTCGCCGACCATTTGCTCAAATTGTGCCAAAGGCAAACTGTTTGGACCGTCACAAAGGGCTTTTTCCGGATTGGGATGTGTTTCAAAAAATATTCCGTTCACACCCATGGCAGCGGCAGCCCGTGCAAGCCCCGCAATAAATTCCCGCTGTCCGCCGGAAGATGTGCCCTGTCCGCCGGGCAGCTGCACAGAATGGGTTGCATCAAAAATAACCGGCACACCCATTTTTTGCATAATGGGCAGGGAACGAAAATCCACCACCAAGTTATTATAGCCAAAGCTGGCTCCCCGTTCCGTCAGCAAAATATTCTCATTGCCGAAACTGACGAGTTTGTTTTTAACCTGCTCCATATCCCATGGGGCAAGGAACTGCCCTTTTTTCACGTTGATAACGGCTTTTGTTTTGGCGGCAGCTTCCAGCAAATCAGTCTGCCTGCATAAAAAAGCAGGAATTTGCAGGACGTCAGCGACCTGTGCCACCGGTTCCGCCTGTTCGGGCAAGTGGATATCGGTAACAACAGGCAAGCCCGTTTCTTCCTTTATTTTTGCAAGCCATTCCAGCCCCTTTGCCATGCCGTGCCCGCGAAATCCTTTGGCAGAGGTTCTGTTTGCCTTGTCAAAAGAACTTTTAAAAACAGCCGTCAGCCGGAACGTTTCGGCAACTTCTTTGACTTTATGGGCAACTTCCAGCGCCATGCCGTACTCTTCCAAAGCACAAGGTCCTGCAAAAATAAAATGCCCCTGTTTTAATTTTGTATATACTGTATTATTCATCATCTTTTCCTTTCTTCGAATATAGCGAAAAAATAATTTTTTGTAAAACCCCAAAATTTCGGAAAAAAGAAAACCTGCCGACACGACATGCAGCAGGTTTTATTTTATGAGGAATATATGTACGGCGTTTTAACGAATGAAATTTGTATAGACAACTTCTTCGTCTTTTGGCGGGAAAATACCTGTTTTCTCCGCAGCTTCCCTGCATTTCAAATGATAGGCAAAATTTCTGGCAAGCATGCGCATATTCTGCATGCCTTCCAAATCCTGTCTAACGTCCTCAGGGGTATGCCCGTGCACCATATTCCAATATCTTCCTGAAATAACAGGCATTTGCGTAATTTGGAAATATTTATTCAGCTGGTCAATGGTTGCGGTAGTGCCTGCGCGGCGGGCAGAAACAACGGCTGTGGCAGGTTTATGCGGAAAGGTATTTGTTCCTGACAAATAATCCGCAAAAAACGCTCTGTCTAAAAAGGGAACAATCACTCCTGACGCAGACGCATAATGGACAGGTGAACCAAATACATAGCCGTCGGCTGTTTTTGCTCTTTCAAGGAATATATTTACTTTATCATCAACAACGCAGTGTCCCAGTTTTGCACAGGCACGGCATGCCTTGCAGGGAGCAATGGGGGCTGTGCCAATGTAAAAAAATTCCGTATCTATACCTTCCTGATTAAGGGTTGCGGCAATTTCCGTCAGCGCCGTAAAGGTACAGCCTTTTTCATGGGGAGAGCCGTTCACCAGCAAAACTTTCATGTTAACATTCCTATTTTGTTTTTGCTCCCATATAGACGCCTTTTATTTCTATATGGCTCAGTGCGTCATTGAGAGCAGTCAATTCTTCATGGGTAAAATGTACGTTAACAGAACCTGCATTTTCAAGCAAGCGTTCTTCTTTGGTTGTGCCGAAAATAGGAACAAGAAAAGGACGCTGAGCCAAAATCCATGCAAGGGAAATTTATGCTTTGGAGGCATTTTTGGCTTTTGCAAATTGTTCCAGTAAATCCAAAAGAACTTGGTGAGCGTCCATATTTTCAGGCTGGAATTGCGGGAGGAAACTGCGAAAATCCGTATCCTTGTCAAAGGTGGATTTTTTATCATACGCTCCTGATAAAAAACCGTTTGCCAGAGGACTGAATGCAACATAGCCAATTCCAAGCTCTTCGCACACAGGAAAAACCGTTTCTTCCCAGCCCCTTGTCATCATGGAATAGCGGTTTTGCACGGCAGCCAAAGGGCAGACGGCATGCGCGCTGCGAATTTGCTCGGCATTTGCCTCTCTCATGCCCCAATGGGAAATTTTCCCTTCCTTTATAATCAGCCATGCATAAAGCAACTTCCTCCAAAGGAACTTTTGGATCAACCCTGTGCTGATAATATAAATCAATACACTCTATGCCAAGATGTTTTAAACTGCCTTCCACAGATTTTCGGATCGTTTCTTTGCGGCTGTCAGCCAAAAGCGTACGGTCGGCATTGGACGCCAAACCAAATTTTGTGGCAATTTTCACCTGACTGCGATAAGGAGCAAAAGCTTTTCCCACGAGGATTTCATTGCCGTGGGGCTGTCCTTTTGCTTCATAAATTTCCGCTGTATCAAAGAAAGTAATGCCTAAATCAACTGCCTTATGAATAAGGTTCACCATTTCCTTTTCATCACGGGGCGCTCCGTACGCATGGTGCATGCCCATGCACCCGAGCCCCACTTCCGAAACTTCCAAATTGCCCAGTTTCCGTGTTTTCATCGTTCCTCCGGCTTCCGGTTTGTTTTTATGCGGGGGAAAACTTTTCTCTCTGCTGTCCGTTTCTTTCTCTCTGCTGTCGTTATCCGTAAGTCAACAAAGCTGACAACGGCTGCCGCAAGCCCCGTAAACTCGGCGTAGGAGAAATAGCCGCCATTCGGCGCCTCTAAAAAGTTTCTTCCCCCGCACCTCTTTACAAAAATTTTTGCTTTGTTTTAGTATCAGGTTAATTTTATAACTACAAAAGATAATTATAAAATTTTCTTTTTATGGGGGAAATGATTTCCCCATACCCCCACAGTGCTTGTTTTTCTTTCAGAAAAACAAGAATACACATTTTATAACTGATTGATTATCAACCGTTTTCTATAACAGAGCAAAAATTTTTAAGCTTTATTATAAATTTGATAAAAATTATTTGTAATTATTTACGGAACTGCTCTGTTTATTTTAACTTTGCATATTCTGCGTCAGACACTTCTTCCAGCCATTCGGTTGAAGCACCTTCTGCAGGGACAGAAAGGGCAATATGAGAAAACCAGCTGTCCTTGGCTGCACCGTGCCAATGTTTAACTTCCGCAGGAATATTAACCACATCACCGGCTTTGAGCTCCTGTGCTTCCTTGCTCCATTCCTGATAATAGCCTCTGCCTTCCGTGACCAAAAGGATTTATCCGCCTTTATGGTGAATATGCCAGTTATTTCTACAAGTTGGCTCAAAGGTTACATTGGTTGAACGCACGCCGTCCTTTGTCAAAGGATTTACATAACATTTGCCGCTAAAATATTTTGCCAGTCCGGTATTTTCTTCACCAAGCCCAAAATCACCGCCTTTATAAACTTCACTTGTTAATGTTAAGATTTCCCCTATCTGTTCATCGGTCAAGCCATTATGCTTGCCTGTGTTAATATGGGAATTGAGCTGGGCTGGTACGGTTTGCAAAGTGGAAAGAATGGCGATGGTTGCCACTTCGCGTTCCTGAAAATTCAGCATGCCCCGTGCAAAAATATCTGCGAACAAGTGTTCTTTTAAGTACTGGTCAATGGCAGGGGCAAAATCAAAAATGCCGCCTTTGTAACGCTTGCCTGTCAGCGCAAACTGTACATCGTCGCCATAGGCAAATTTATCCGTTTCCTTCGGCAAAACCTTTCCTTCTTCGCCCATTTTGTCGTTTTTGCCGCTACGGGCGTCCATAACTTTTTTAAAAGTCGTCAGTCCATTCAAACTTTTGGGAAAACCGCAATACGCATAGGCCTGCACCAACACCTCTTTAATTTCATTGACTGTCAAGCCCTCGTCTAGGCCGCGGGCATGGCTTTTTCCAAATTTTCCAAATCGCTTTTCGCCGTATAAGCAGAAATAAGGACAATATTTTTTGTTTTGGGGTCAATACGTCTTTTGCCATAGCCTTTTCTCCCCATGCACAGAACATGCTCACTGCCACAAGACCGCACAGGATTTTTTTATTCCGTTCATACGCATTTTGCTTTCCTCCAAAAAGTTTCTATGCTTTCAGTATTCCTTTTTTCTGTCATTTTTGAAGACCTAATCCTGCCTTTTTTCTATCGAATTCTCTCACTCCTTTTCAGCTTTTAATATAAAAAAGCCCCACGCACGCGGTGAGGCTTTCAATAAAGACAGGCAGCATTATTTTTTCAGCATATAGGAAGCGCCCTGCGTTGTGCCCATTTTAATGAGAAAACCTTTTTTCACAAGGTGCTGCACGGATTTTCTTATTGTGCCTGCATTTTTCTTGGTTTTTTCAATAAGTTCAGCCATGGTTAATTCGTCTTTTTCAGCAAACGAAGCCAAAATTTCCCGTGCAGTCGGAGATAACCGCATTGGCGACAATTGACCGGCATTTGATTTGCGCAAAGTTTTTATTTTCTCTTCCAATACCCTTTTTTGTTTTTGCAAAGCAGTGATAAAAAACGACAGCCATGGTTCGTAATCCGTTTTTTCCTGTCCTATTGTTTTTTGCGTATTATGGAGAGATCTGTAATAGGCGTCTTTACTCGCCTCAATAATTGATTCCACAGAAGCATAGGGCATATAGCCATACTTATTTTTGAGCATTAAAAGAATGGTCAGCGCCCGTGACAAGCGTCCATTCCCGTCTGCAAAGGGGTGTATCGCTAAGAAATGGACAATAAACACCCCTATCGTGAGAAGAGGGTGGAGAGATTTGTCCGCAAAGGTATCATTTGTCCACTGCAGCAGCTCCCGCATGAGCCGCGGCGTATCAAAGGGCGCAGCAGTCTCAAAAATTATCCCGATTTCTCTGCCTGCCGCATCGTATGCTGCAACTCTATTGGAAGCCGTTTTATATTCTCCCCGGTGGCGTTCATCTTTTTGGGAATATTTTAGAAGAATTTTGTGCAGCTGCTTGATATAATTTTCCGTGAGGCGGATATCTTCATAATTTTCAAAAACCGTATTCAGCAAGTCAGAATAGCCTGCAACTTCTTCCTCATCACGGGAACAAAAAGATTTTTTATCAACATGGCTGAACAGCTCTTCAATTTCAGCGTCCGTCATTTTGTTGCCTTCAATTCTGTTGGAAGACCCCACAGATTCAATGGTAGCAAGCCTTTTCATGCTTGTAAGTTCCGCAGGCGAAAGTTCCAGCCCATCCCCGATCCATGAACTATTAAACCTATCTATCTCAGCTATTTTATTTAACAAATCAGTTGTGATAACAATATCATTTATTCGTATCATATCTATCCTTAAATAGCCCTAGATGTTCCTAGATGTTCCTAGATGTTCCTAGATGTTCCTAGATGTTCCTAGATGTTCCTAGATGATATCAGATAATCCTCACTAGTCAAGAATTATTGCTCAATGTATTCCAAAAAGAGTAAAGTAAATAGAAAAGAGAGGATAAAAAATAAAGTTTTTTTAAACAAAAAAAAGTGCGTCAAAACGCACTTATTTCAAAGTTTTTGCACAAAAATAAACTATGCTTCTTCGCCGTTGAGCTCAGCACGAAATTTGCGGGATAAGCGAAATACAACAACTTTACGGGGAGGAAGGGTAATAGAAGCATTGGTTTGAGGGTTACGTCCCTTACGGGCTTTTTTGTCGTATGCTTCGAATTTGCCAAAACCGCTAATCAAAAGAGCATGATCTTTTTTAATGGATTGCTTCATAAGAGTAAGCAATGTTTCAACAATATTTTTAACTTCTGCTCTGTTTTTCTCAGTTTGCGCATAGATTGATTCGACAATATCTGCTTTGGTTAATGCTTTATTCATGTGAACCTCCGAATTGCTTTTTTAATACGCATAACAATCTTATTTTGCAAGTTAAATTTTGCAAATTTTGAAAAAAATTAAAATTTCGCTTTATTCTGCTCCACGGGTTATTTTATAACTATTATATATAATTATACTATTTCCCGGCGCTTCTTTCGCTTTTCTTTTGCTTTTTATCGCCTTTTCAGCACCTTTCAAGTATGAAAAAAAACAGCTCCACTGCCATTATCCATATATCCGCAAGCAGCGCCCATATTCCGTGCACAACATGTTTTTCTTTCAGAAAAGCACGGGAGAGATAAGCAAAATGTGAAAACTTTATCTTCGATTGATACGAATTTTTTGTTTACACAACGCCTTATGCGGGCAACGCATTGTTATTGTATTTCATTACGGATTTTTTGAGCCATTTCAAGCATTTTTTCCTTGTTTTCATAAGAAGTCGGTGTCCAGAGAGTCATGCCGTCATCAGCTTTTCTGGGAATAACATGAAAATGGGTATGGAACACGGTTTGCCCTGCCGCTTCGTTGTTATTTTGCAAAACATGGAAGCCCTCTGCTCCGGTCACCTTCATCATGGCAGGTGCAATTTTCTGAACAGCAGCAAAAATATGACTTGTTTCCTTTGCATCCATATCCAGAATATTCTTATAATGCTTTTTGGGCACAATAAGAGTATGCCCGGGAAAACCGGGAGCAATATCTAAAAAAGCATACACAAACTCGTCTTCATACACTTTGGAACTGGGAATATCACCATTGATAATGCGACAAAATAAACAATCTTTTTCTTGCATATTTCCTCCGTACGGCATACCTTTATCAAAGGTATAGCACAAGAGTGCACAAGAATACAGGTATTTTTTTGGAATTTTTTTAATTTGGATTTTTTAATGAATGAGAACCGCAGAAGCCATTGCTTTGCCGTCAACCCTAAACTGGAACGCGGAAAAATTTTTCCCGTTTTTATTCCTTTTGCGGGCTGTCCCCACCACTGTATTTTTTGTGCACAGGAAAGCCAAACGGGGAAAGGAAAACAAAGTGTTGCCAAAGCTATTGCCGAAGCAAAAATAATTTTCCCGGATTTTCTGGTAAAAACGCAATCCCCTGTCATCGATATGGCATTTTACGGAGGAACATTCACGGCGATTAATGAAAAGGATTTTTCCCTGTGTCTTGATTTTTTCAAAGACTGCAAACAACTTGCTCAAGATAAAGGTATTACTCTGCTTGGACGCTGTTCCACCCGTCCTGACGCCCTTGCCCCTGACCGTTTGCAGCAGCTCAAAGTCATTGGCATTGATTTAATTGAGCTTGGCATACAAAGCTTTGACAACACAGTTCTTAACCAAAGCAAACGTGCCTACACAAGGGAAACTGCCGTAAAAGCCTGTCAGACTGTGCTGAAAAACGGTTTTAAACTGGGAATTCAGCTGATGGCAGGTTTACCGGAACAAGGGGAAGCAATCTTTTTACAGGACGCAGAAACTGCCATTTCTTTAAAACCCCATTGCCTTCGCTTTTATCCCTGCCTTGTGCCGGAAGGAACAGCCCTTGCAAAACTTTTTCTTGCCCAAAAATTCACACCATGGACAAACGAACAATGCATACAAACGCTGGGCTATGCCCTTGCCATGGCTTGGAAGGCAAAGATACCCGTTATCCGCCTGACCGTAGCCCCGGAGCAGGAATTTGATGCACATCTTGCGGCAGGTCCGCGCCACCCAAGTCTTGGCAGTGATATCATGGGCTATACTCTTTATTCATTAATTAAAGATACTCTCGCACATTCCAATTGTCCTGTTCGGCAAATCCTTATCCCTGCCCATTTACAAGGCTGTTTTTTCGGCACGAAGAATTGGCTGAAAAAAAAGTATGCTGGGATCATTCCTTTAGAAACAATGATTTTTGATAAAGAACAATCCGAACAAATCACGATTATTTATTGATGGTGTTTAAAAATTACTTCGCATAGACGACCAATGGCAAAAAAAAATATCATTCCTTGCAGGCAAAGAGACGCAATTACATCTAACATCCTTAATTATAAGCGTTATATTTTTCACAAACAACCTTTTTAAAACCTCTTTAATGAAAAATTTTATTTTTTTTATTCCATATCAATATACACGCTTTTTGCAGCAAGTCTTTCAAATCCTTTATTTCAGCCATTTTTCAAAGTTTTTCATTATACATGAATGAGCGGAAAAAAATCGGCTTAAAAAGAGTTCCTGTCCCTTATTCCTGCAAAAAAATTAATGTGCATTAAAAAATGTTTTTTCAAGGTTAAAATTATTCTTAATCTTCTAACTTTCTAAAATTCATACGTTATTCTTTTCACAAGACAGTTTTTTTAACAAATATTCTTAAAAATGTTGTCAAAATTCTTTAATTATTGTAATGTACTTGTACGTAAAGGTATTGCAGAGAAGCAGTTTTTCTCTGCATAAGGTTTTATCGTAAAAACAAAATTAAATCGGAAACTCATCCGATAGATTTCATTAACCCATCTGGAGGTATGGCAATGGCGAAACATGCAACCCCTCTGTTAGATCAACTTGAATCAGGTCCATGGCCAAGTTTTGTATCTGACATCAAACAGGCTGCCGCTGAACGTGCTAAGAATCCAAAAGGTCTTGATTATCAAATTCCTGTTGATGCTCCTGAAGATCTTCTTGGTATTCTTGAACTTTCTTATGAAGAAGGTGAAACCCACTGGAAACACGGCGGTATCGTTGGCGTATTCGGTTACGGCGGCGGCGTTATCGGTCGTTACTGCGACCAACCTGAACAATTCCCAGGTGTAGCACACTTCCACACCATTCGTGTTAACCAACCCGCAGGTAAATACTATAACACAGAATTTTTAAGACATATCTGTGACATTTGGGATTTACGCGGTTCAGGTATCATGAACATGCACGGTGCAACCGGTGATATCGTTCTTTTGGGTACCCAAACCCCACAACTCGAAGAAATCTTCTGGGATCTTACCCATGATGAAAAATATCCTACAGACCTTGGCGGTTCAGGTTCCAACCTTCGTACTCCAGAATCCTGCTTAGGACAATCCCGCTGTGAATATGCTTGCTACAACTCACAATTAGCCTGCTACCAGCTCACAATGGATTACCAAGACGAATTGCACCGTCCTGCATTCCCTTACAAATTTAAATTCAAATTTGACGCTTGCCCCAACGGCTGCGTAGCTTCCATTGCCCGTTCCGACTTCTCAGTTATCGGAACATGGAAAGACGATATCAAAATCGACCAAGAAGCTGTAAAAGCATATGTTGGCGGTGAATTTAAACCAAACGCAGGCGCTCACGCCGGACGCGACTGGGGTAAATTCGATATCCAAGCTGAAGTTATTGACCGCTGCCCAAGCCAATGCATGAAATGGGACGGCTCAAAACTTTCTATTGATACCAAAGAATGCGTACGCTGCATGCACTGTATCAACACCATGCCTCGTGCTCTTCATATCGGTGACGAACGCGGTGCATCCATCCTGCTTGGTGCGAAAGCTCCTATTCTTGACGGTGCACAAATGGGTTCATTGCTTGTTCCATTTATTCCTGCTGAAGAACCTTTTGAAGAAATCAAAGGCGTAATCGAAAAGATTTGGGACTGGTGGATGGAAGAAGGTAAAAACCGCGAACGTGTCGGTGAAACCATTAAACGTCTTTCATTCCAAAAACTTCTCGAAGTTACCGAAATTCCTGCAGTTGCCCAGCATGTTGTCGCTCCTCGTGCCAACCCGTACATCTTCTTCAAAGAAGAAGAAGTACCCGGCGGTTGGAGCCGTGACATTGATGCATTCCGCAAAAGACACCAACGTTAATTCAGAAGGAGAGCAAACATGGCTTTCATTTCTTCCGGATATAATCCAGAAAAACCAATGGAAGGTCGTAATTCAGATATCGGACCGCGTCCTTATGATAACTTCTTTCCACCAGTTATTAAAAATAACTTCGGCAAATGGCTTTATCACGAAATCCTTGAACCGGGCGTATTGATGCACGTAGCCGAAAGCGGTGACAAAGTATACACCGTTCGCTGCGGCGGCGCACGTACCGTTTCTACTTTATATGTTCGTGAATGCTGCGAAATCGCAGACAAATACTGTGACGGACACCTTCGTTTTACTACCCGTAACAACGTTGAGTTCATGGTTACTGACGAAGCAACCCTGAAAGCTCTTAAAGCTGACCTTGCTTCCCGTAAATACGATAAAGGTTCCTTCAAATTCCCTATCGGCGGTACCGGTGCCGGTGTTTCCAACATTGTTCATACCCAAGGCTGGGTACACTGCCATACCCCTGCAACTGACGCCTCCGGTCCTGTAAAAGCGGTTATGGACGAAGTTTTTGCCGACTTCCAAAACATGCGTTTACCTGCTCCGGTTCGTATTTCTCTTGCCTGCTGCCTCAACATGTGCGGTGCTGTACACTGCTCCGATATCGGTATTGTTGGTATTCACCGTAAACCTCCTATGATTGACCACGAATGGGTTGACCACCTCTGCGAAATTCCTCTCGCAGTTGCTGCTTGTCCTGTTGCTGCTGTTCGTCCTTCAAAAGAAGAACACAACGGAAAAAAACTCAACTCCATCGCTATCAAGAGCGAACGCTGCATGTACTGCGGTAACTGCTACACCATGTGTCCTGCTCTTCCAATTTCTGACGGTCAAGGCGGTGACGGTGTTGTTATCATGGTTGGCGGTAAAGTTTCCAACCGTATCAGCATGCCTAAGTTCTCTAAGGTTGTAGTAGGATACATTCCTAACGAAACCCCACGCTGGCCCACACTCACCAAAACCATCAAACACATTATTGAAGTGTATGCGAAAAACGCTCGTAAATACGAACGTATTGGCGACTGGGCAGAACGTATCGGCTGGGAAAAATTCTTCGAACTTTGTGACTTGGAATTTACCCACCACCTTATTGACGACTTCCGTGATCCAGCATACTACACATGGCGTCAAAGCACTCAGTTCAAATTCACTGAAGCTGCTCTCCACGCTTACGAAGGTGCTGCTGCTCACGCTGCTGCTGCTCATGCTTCCGTTACCGAAGAAGATAAAAAGAAAGTTATCGACTTCCTCGAAAGCAAAAGCGGTCAAAAAACCAAATTCTACTTCAATAACTTCCTTGAACTTTTCGATGGCGCAAGCCCGCGTAAAGTTAAGGACGTTCTCTCAGCTCTTATTGCTGATGAAAAACTCATGTACTGGTCTTCAGGTTCTACTACCATGTACGGCTTAAAAGGCTCCGGCAAGAAAGAAGAAGACTAATTCATAGGTATTGAGTAGTCATATATAAAAAAGGGAGTGCAAACTCCCTTTTTTGTTCTAAAAATTTTCGCTCTGTTATGGAAAATGGAAAGAGGTTGGATAAACAAATAAAATTTTTTCAATTACAAAAAATAATCTTTTTTATGAAATAAAAACAAGCGAAGAGAGGATATGGGGGAGCGGCAGCCGTTAGCAAGTGAACGAGCTCTGCGGATAGCGACAGCAGAGATAATCATTTCCCCATAAAAAAGTAACTGTAAATTTTTGTAATTAAATCCAATTACTATAAAATCAACCCCATACTATGACAAAGCGAAAATTTTTCTTTTTTACAAGAAATGAGTACTTCCGAAAGTCATTCCGAATGGAATACGGAAAAACTCGGGATCCAAATTTTATTTGTCAACACGTTCTACTTTGATGATAACTGGTCTTAGTCCGTCATTGCAGGAGCAAATGGCAACGCCTTTGTGTTTTTTCGTATCAATCCAATCATCAAAATACCAATCATCAGCACCATGCGCCAACGCAAA
The DNA here is from genome assembly GCA_910577155.1 of uncultured Mailhella sp. Classification (GTDB taxonomy): domain Bacteria; phylum Desulfobacterota; class Desulfovibrionia; order Desulfovibrionales; family Desulfovibrionaceae; genus Taurinivorans. The sequence continues at coordinate 22,752 of CAJTMS010000008.1, read as the reverse complement.
GACATATTGATAAATCGCTTTCCATGCTTCGTCGCAAAAGCCTTCCGGTTTGGCATAATCAGCATAAAAGACTTCTCCTTCTTCCATAAGAGGACATTTTCCCAAATGAGGTATGCCGTATTCTTTGGCTAAATCTTCTTGAAATGTTGTCTTTAAAACTGTGAGTTTGCATTTTTTCATCATAACGTTATTCTCCGTACTTTTATTACTTGTCTGATAACTTGTTTTAACATATCGTACAAAAACAAATTTGCAAGTACGCACTTTTTTGACATATACTATCATTAAAGAAAGTATATCAGCGGAGAAAAGCATATGAGTATGGATACATATGAAAAACAAATCACCTCACTGACAGACACGCCTTTTGGCTATACCCTGTCCATGATCGGCGGCAAATGGCGTTTGGTTATTTTATATTGGCTGGTGGATTATCCTGTTATCCGTTTCAATGAATTACAGCGAAAAATAGGTACTATTACGTATAAAACCTTGAGCGCAGAACTAAAAGCCATGGAGGCGGACGGACTTATCATTCGCAGGGAATATCCCCAAATTCCGCCCAAAGTGGAATACAGTCTTTCAGAAAAAGGACGCTCTCTTTACCCTCTTATGGAAAAAATGTGTGAATGGGGCACAGAACACAGAGAATTGTGAGTGTCTTTGTCATACCAGAATGTTCTATGGTAAAAATTAATCCAATAATCTTACAATCCTAATGTATCTTTCTGCTTTGTTTTAGTATCAGGTTGATTTTATAACTACAAAAGATAATTATAACATTTTCTTTTTATTGGGAAATGATTATCTCTGCTGTCGCTATCCGCAGAGCTCGTTCACTCGCTAACGGCTACCACTCCCCCATCCCCCCACATTTCCTGTTTTTTTCAGAAAAACAGAAAATGTGTTTCATAGGTGATTGATTCTCAACCTCTTTCTCTACCAAAGCAATTTTTTTTAAAAAATCACTTGGCAGGTTCAAGCTTGGGGCAAATGGAATGAAACTCACACTCACCGCAAAGGGGATTGCGGGCATCGCAAATATGCCGTCCAAACCACACAAGGCGGTGATTGACATTACCCCATTCTTGCTGCGGGAAAACTTCCATAAGATCTTTTTCCACCTGCACGGGATCTTGGGAATTTGTCAGCCCCAGCCTGTGGCTAATGCGTTTGACATGCGTATCAACGGCTATACCCTCATTTATCCCATAGGCGGTAAATAAAACCACATTGGCAGTTTTTCGGGCCACGCCCGCAACTTTAATAAGCTCTTCCATAGTTCGGGGCACTTCACCGTGATAGTTTTCCACCAAAAACTTTGCTCCTGCCACGATATTTTTTGCCTTATTATGATAGAAGCCTGTGGATTTAATCACGTCTTCCACGTCTTTAATATCTGCTTTTGCAAGAGCAAACGGGTCGTTCCATTTGGCAAACAAGACGGGCGTCACCATGTTTACCCGTGCATCCGTGCACTGAGCAGAAAGCACGGTGGCAACAAGAAGCTGCCATGGTGTTTCATGGTGTAAATGAGTTTCCGGTTTTGGGTAACGTTTTTGCAAGCCCTCCTGCACTTTTTGGGCTTGCTCTTTACGAAAAGCCAGAGATTTTTTTCTTGGCATTCTTTGTTTCCTTTGCGCTGCTTACAGGGACACAGAGCATTTTTGAATGGCATCAATACCTGTAATCAAACGTATTTGGTATCTGTTCAAAATTTCAGCAAAAATGTAATACAAACAGCGCTAATTTTCAGCTTTTATTAAGCCCATATGAAATTTCCAAGCTTCCAGCGTATTTTCAAGAAGCTGTGAAATGGTCATCAGCCCGATACCGCCGGGAACAGGGGTCATGGCAGCAACATTGCCTTCCAGAGCTTTGTAATCCGCATCGCCGCAAAGCCCGTCATCCGTGCGATTAATGCCAATATCAACAATAACGGCATCTTTTTTCACCATATCGGGCTTCAAAAATCGAGGCACACCAATGGCAAGAAAAATAAAATCAGCCTGACGGCAAATTTCTGCAAGATTTTTGGTTTTGGAGTGGCACATGGTTACTGTTGCATTGATATTTTTATCATTTAACATCATGGCAAGGGGACGGCCTACCAAGGGGCTTCTGCCCAGCACAACGCAATTTTTTCCTTCCAAATTATACTGATAATAATCAAGTAAAAAGAGTGTTCCGGCAGGAGTACAGGGGCGGAGAGCTTTCAGTCCGAGAGCCAGTCTGCCCTGATTTTCAGGATGCAGTCCGTCCACGTCCTTGCGGGGATCAATTGCCTGCAGGCAAGCCTGCGTATTCAGCCCCTTTGGCAAAGGAAGCTGAAGTAAAATACCGTCAATATCCTCATTTTCATTGAGCTCTTTGAGAAGTTCTATCAATTTTTCCTGAGCAATATCAGCAGGCAGGCGATAGGAAAAGGACTTAATTCCCACCTCTTCGCAAGCCTTTTCCTTATTGCGGACATAGACTTGTGAGGCGGGATCTTCGCCTACCAAAATAACAGCAAGACCGGGAACACGTTTCACAGCGGAACCAAGCGCTGCAATTTCTTCTTTCACCTTAGCGCGCAGTGCCTTTGAAACGCTTTTGCCTTCTAATACGAGCATAAAAACCTCTATTCCAAATTATATTTTTTTAATTTACTATGCAAGGTCGCACGGGTAATCCCAAGCCGTCTTGCCGCCTCACTTTTATTATCCGCCGTTTCTGCCAACGTTGCGGAAATAGCTTCTTTTTCAATATCATCCAATGACTTGTTTGCCAAACTTTTTCCAAGGACAGCTCCGTTTCCTGAAGTATTTTGGATAGTCAGGGGCAAGTCACGCTCCGTAATATATTCCCCTACAGCCAAAATAACAGCCCGTTCCATGGCATTTTCCAGTTCCCGCACATTTCCCGGCCAGTCATAACGCATGAGCATATCCATTGCCTGAGGCGTAAAGCCTTTGACAGATTTTCTGTTTGCCTGTGCAAAGTTTTCCACAAATTTCTGAACAAGTAAAGGAATATCGTCTTTTCGCTGTCTGAGCGCAGGCACTTCCAAGGCAATAACATTAAGCCTGTAAAATAAATCTTCACGAAAATGTCCCTTTTCCACTTCTTCCCGCAAATTCCGGTTGGTGGCGGCAATAATCCGCACATCAACGGTTTTGACTTTATCACTGCCAACCCGCTGGATTTCCCCGTTTTGCAGAACACGCAGCAGCTTTACCTGCAAAGCCACCGGCATTTCCCCTATTTCATCTAAAAAAAGCGTGCCCTTATCCGCTTGGACAAAACGTCCTTCACGCATTTTATCCGCCCCTGTAAATGCTCCTTTTTCATGTCCAAAAAGTTCTGATTCCAATAAATTTTCCGCAAGGGCGGCGCAATTTATGGTGACAAAGGCTTTATCCTTACGCAGGCTGTTTGCCTGAATTGCCTTTGCTACCAGTTCTTTTCCCGTTCCGGATTCCCCTGTGACAAGAACGGTTGCTTCACTGGGGGCTACCGCTTCAATCATGCCCTGCAGCGAACGCATCACAGCACTTTTGCCTGTCAAAAGATTTTTTGAAGCGCCAAGAGCCTGCCGTAATTGGGAGTTTTCCTCTTTGAGCCTTGTATGTTCAAGGGCATTATACAGCGTTGTTTTCAGCACTTCAAAATCAAGCGGCTTTGTCACATAGGAATATGCCCCTGCTTTCATGGCTTCCACCGCTTTTTCCACCGAAGAATAGGCGGTCATCAAAACCACTGGAATAGCAGGGTTCCATTCATGAATAGCCTGCAGTGTTGCAAAGCCGTCCATCTGGGTCATACGCACATCACAAAGCACCAAATCCACAGCCTGATTTTTTACAAAGTCCACAGCCTGCTCTCCTGATTCCACTTCAAATGCCTGATAATTCCAATTTTCAAGCATAAGTTTGAGCATGCTCCTGTGGGCAAAATCATCATCAACAATAAGCAATTTCGATTTTTGAACCATCACTCCCGCCCCTTTTTCTCAGCCTCTTTTGGGCACGTACAAAGAAAATACTGTGCCCACGCCCTTTTCGCTTTCCACCTCAATGGATCCGCCGTGTGCCTCTAAAATTTTCCGCACATTACTCAGTCCCAGCCCCGTTCCCTCACTTTTTGTGGTAAAATACGGGTCAAAAATTCTGGTAACAAGGTCTTTATCAATGCCCGGTCCGTTATCCTTTATCGTAATACAAAAATTTTTTTCCAGTTCCGTGACATCAATACTCATGCAATACTGCTTGGTATTTTGTCCTTTCTGCTTCTCATCGCGGATGGCTTCAAGAGCATTCAGGCAAATATTTAAAATCGCCTGTTTAATACGGTCAGGGTCAATATTTACAATTTTGCCCCTGCCGGTAATTTTGAGCACAATGCCTGATTGTTTCAAATCTGCCTGCAAAAGGTCAGCACAGCTGTCAAGCACGGTATCAATGGGAATTTCCGATTTTTTTATATCGGTCGGTCGGGAAACACCTAAAAGTTCTCCCACAACCCTGTTTAAGCGTTCTGCTTCCTGTACCATAATCTGGGCAGCCTTGTGTTCATTGGTATCTTCTGCAAAATATTCAGCAAAATAGGTAGCATAGCCTTTAATAGAGCTCAAAGGATTGCGTATTTCATGGGCTACCCCTGCTGCAAGATTGCCGATTGCCGCAAGTTTTTCTCTTTTGATAACTTCCTCTTCCAGCTCAAGAACTTCCCGCTTCATGGAGGTTATTGTTTTTTCCGCAACCCGCATGGCTTTGCGGTTGACAATAATCCTGTTGATAAGCGAAATAATCCAAACCACAACAGAAGCACCCCCCAGTATCCAAAGCGCCACGGTAAGCGCTTTTTTCCTGCGGTGATCAATTTCATTTTGAAACGCATCAGCATTGATTGCCGCAAAAATATGGTTGACATTCTGCGTTGCAATAAATTCTGCCAGCTCGGGGTGTGAATACCGAAATTCTCCCTGTCTTGTATTTTCACCGTAAATCCTGTGCACCAAAAAAAGATGTTCATTATTGATGGTGACAAAACCCCAGCGTGTGCCCTGTTTGTCCGTATTAGGCAAAACATGTTCAATTTTTGTCCAAAAATTTACAGTATCGGGATCATTAATTGTGAGGGAAGAACCGATTTTTTTCATATCCGTATGCACCAAAAATTTGCCCTGATTATTGGTGACAGCAATAAAAGAAAAATCATCTTGCGTACCTAAACGCTGTAAATAATCATTGCGTGCTTCAGGGCTGATAAAAAGGATTTTTTCCATGACCACATTTTCAAAAAGCCACAAAGCACGAAGCCCTTTATCTGCCATTTGTTCGCCGAGCGCCTGCTCTGACTGACGGGTATTATAATCAGTGATAAATGCCACAACAAGCAGCAAAAGCATAGAACTTATCAAAAACGGACGCCAAAAATAAGGGCGTAAATCGTCGATGACTTCCGCTAAGGCATTGCTGCTCTCAAAATTATTGCTGTTTTCATTGGAAGTGGTCAAAGCCGGCCTCCTGAATACTGTGAGAATTAAGACTTATTCCCCCCTTTGTGACTGTACCCAGTTTATGCGGTGTTTGTATCTTTTGCTCTGCACAATACTTTTGCAAAAGAGCAAATGCAGCTTTTTCACAAACCCCTGCCAGCCCGTAATCTTCTCCTCCTTTGTAGGCAAAAGAACAGGGGTCAAGATTTTTCTTTTTGCAATAATCAATAATTTCAGGGTGGAGCATAGCCTCAGTAAGAACAATATCCGCACCGAAAGCCTTTTCGTCCGCAAAAACAATACCCTGACGGGCAAGAAGGCGGGGAATATCCCGCATAAGTCCGTCAGAAATATCCATGACAAAAAGAGCATGCTCTTTTGCAAACCGTGAAAGGGCCAAGCCCTCACGGACTAAGGGCTGCGGGCGTAAATGTGCCATGGCTGCATGGGGATACTGCGCCAAACATTTTTCTCTGTTTTGACCTTCGGCATTAAGATTTTCTTCCAAGAACAAAAGCCCCAGCCGAGCAAGTCCGATTTGCCCGATATAAAAAAGAATATCCCCTTCCTGCATGCACGCCTTTGCCTGCAAACGGGGAGCACAGCCTTGTTTTGTCTTGTGGGCATAGGAACGATGACGCAGCAGCGGAACGCCGCCATGCTCATAGGTTCCCCATGCAGTAATTCCGATATTCAGCCCGCCGCGCGTTAGGGGGTCGATAATGTCTTGATTTTTTTGTAAGGTTTGTGCTAAAGGCACTTTGGTCAAATCCCCCCCGCATAGCACCATATCATAGGAATTAGCGAGTTCTGCCATACTTTTAAAACATTCTTCCAGCCATGCAGAATCCTGTTTTTCCGTTACCGTTAAATTAAAGGAAAAGGCACAGGGTTTTGATCCATTGGACGCTAAATCGCTGATATTTACCGCAAGTGCCTTATGCCCGATATCGGAAGCAGTAAAATAGGAGGTGCGAAAATGGGCGTTTTCCGCAAAAATATCAGAAGTTACTGCAAAAACAGCCTGCGTATCAAGCCTTTGATGATTCCCCTGATTTGCTCCTTGATTTGCCCCTTGGTCGGTGCAATAAGGTGCGGGAGGAACAGCAATTAACGCACAGTCATCGCCGCGCCCCATGGGCATGTAGGGGTGCTGATTGGGAAAATATTTTGCAATTAAATCGAGAATGCCGTCTTCACCGCATCGTTTTTTGCTCATCTTGTCCTCGTATTAAAATAGTCTTTTTTAACGCCCGGTATCACTACTCTCTGCTGTCCGTCTGCGTACTCGGTTCGCTCACTAACGAGCCGCATTTCCCGTGCTTATTGCTTTCCAAGCAATAAAGGAAAAATTACTCCTCAAAAGTCAGATAATTTTTCATAATCACTTTCAAGCCCATGCCCGCAAAGTTGACCCGCACTTTATCCGCGTCCACTTCTTCTATAATTTTTCCGCGTCCAAATACTTTATGCCGGCAATAGCCCAGCTTCATGGGTGATTTTTTCGTTTGTTCCTGCGCTTTTTCAAAAACCTGAGGTGCTTTTTCGTCCCGTTCTTCATTTTCTGACGTCCTTTGTCCCTCTGTTTCAGCCATGGCATGTTTAAAGCTGTCAAAAATATTTACTCGGGTTCCCATGCTTTGCAGCGGACTTTTGCCCGTATTTTTGCTGATACTTTGTTTAATCAGCACACCGCCGTACTGCTCAATTACTTCTTCATACAGGGCAGGGGATATTTCCTTGATAAAGGGACTGGGCACTGCCCGCTCTTCAAAACCTTGTCCGCGCTGCAAAATATTCTGCGGAACAAATAAACGCAGGCTGTCCTTTGCCCGTGTGCACGCAACATAGAGCAAGCGCCGTTCCTCCTCATAATCTTCTGCCCGCGTCATGGCATGGCGGGACGGAAACCTGTCTTCCACCAAATCCAAAATAAAAACATGTTTCCATTCCAACCCTTTGGCAGAATGGACTGTGGATAAAATCACTTTTTGTTTGTCGCTGATATCATCGTCATTTTCATCAGGATTTTCCAACGCCAAATCAGCCATAAATACCGCAAGGTCAGTATAGCTTGTAGCAATACCAATCAGTTCTTCCAAACCCTGCTGACGGCGCGGCCAATCGTCAGGATACAAAAGCTCCATACGGGGCTGATATCGGTCAAGAACTGCCCGCAGGGCTTTTTCCGGCGAAAGGGCATTTTTTTGTATTTCCATGAGAAGCAGCAAATCAGCCCAAAAATCAGGATATTTCTTACAGGCTTTCTGCAAGCCTTCTCTGTCCCCCTGCATGGCTAAGCTAAAAAGCTTTTGTGCAGTTTTAGGACCAATACCTTTGCACAGGCTTGCCATACGCTCAAAAGCAGGCAAGTCCATAGGATTCAAGAGTAAGCGCAGATAGGAAAGCACATCTTTAATATGGGACGCTTCTGTAAATTTAGCTCCACCATATTTTTTAAAACCGATGCCCAATTTATTGAGCTCCACTTCCAAATGATAGGACTGATAACCTGCCCGAAACAGCACGGCAATTTCACAGCCCTGTTCTGTATGCAGCAGTTCATTGATAAAACGGGCTGCAATCCGGGCTTGGGTTATATCACTGAAAGGGCGCACCATTTGCACAATGGGGGCATTTTTCTCGTATTCGCGTTTGGAAAAGAGATGTTTTTGAAAGCCCACAGGCGCATTTTCCAAAATCACATTGGCAATATCCAAAATAGGCTGCACGGAACGGTAATTTTCCTCTAAACGCACGATTTCGCAGTGGGGGAAAAGTTTGGGAAATTCCAGAATATTCTGCACATTCGCCCCGCGGAAGGCATAAATGGACTGGGCGTCATCGCCAACCGCCATGACTGCCGTATTTTCGCCTGTCAAGAGGCGCACAAGCCGAGCCTGCACCATATTGGTATCTTGGTATTCGTCCACCATAATATACCGAAACCTGTCATGCATGCGTTTCAAAAGCACGGGATTTTCCTTGAGGCTTGCTTCCAGTTCAAAAAGCAAGTCATCATAATCCAAGACATTATGCTCTTTCCTGTAGGCATGGTACATGCTTTCCAGCTCGCAGAGTGCCTCCGCATGGGGCAGTAAATGCTGGCTTTCGCGCCGTAAAATTTCCTCAAGGGGAACCTCCTTGTTCCGTGCCTTGCTGATAAGCCCATGAATAGTGGCATTTTTGGGAAATGACCTGTCGCCTTTACCGATTTTCTTTTCTTCTCTGCATTGTCCGATAATGCCTGTACAGTCACTGCTGTCCAAAATACTGAGGGAAGACTTTGCCCATGCCGGCGGAAACTGCCGCAGCAAGGTATAGGAAAAGGCATGGAAGGTGCCGCCCTGCACGCCCATGAGTTCGGAACCAAGCAAACGGGTTGCCCGATGTATCATTTCCTGAGCGGCTTTTTTGGTAAAAGTCAACAGTAAAATAGCATAGGGATTGATGCCTTGTTCTGCCAAATGGGCGAGCCTGTAGACAATGGTGCGGGTTTTGCCGCTGCCTGCCCCTGCAACTACCAGCAGAGGATTATTGCCTGCAGTCACAGCTCTATATTGTGCTTCATTTAAAAGGGATAAATCCGGCATGTTATTTCCTTTTATGCTTTGCTCGCGATTTTTCTTCTTTCGCTTTGATGCGGGCTTTTTCCTGCAGTACTTTTTTTCGGGCTTCCCGTTCCCGTGCTGCCGCCCCGCGTTTGGTGCGATTTTTTTTGGGTTTATCCGGCTCATTGACAGAAACAGGGAATTTTTTTGCTTCCCGTGCAGAGAAGATTTCCGGCTGTTCTTCTTCCTGCACGGTATTTTCTGCCTGATTTTCTACGCTGTTTGTTTCACTCCTGTTTTCTCCCTCTTCTGCATGGGAATGAGTAAAAGCTGACTGTTCTGCTGCGGAAATGAGCTTTTTCCACAGCTTTTCCAAGCTCATGCCCGTTTGCGATGACACAGCAAGAGGTTCTCCCCGCGGAATAAGCACTGTCCACTGACTTATGCGTTCAGTGCGTTCTTTTTGCGTACATTTATCCGCCTTGGTTAAAACGGGGATAAGGGGGATTTGATGCGCAAGGGCAAACTGCACCATCATTTTATCCGCATCCTGCGGCTCTAAGCGGCAATCCAGCAAAATCGCAATAGCCACAAGATTTTCACATTCAACCAGATATTTTTCTATCAAATTTGCCCACAATTCCCGTTCAGCCTTAGAGCGCTTCGCATATCCGTAACCGGGCAAATCCGTTAAATAAAAGCCCTGCGGCTCCACTTTATACAAATTGACAGAACGGGTTTTCCCCGGCGTGGCACTGACTTTTGCCAATTGCCTGCGCCGTGCCAGAGCATTGATAAGCGATGACTTTCCCACATTGGAACGTCCTGCAAGGGCAATATGGGCAAAATCCGGAGCTGCATTTTTGAGCTGGGCAAGAGTATAGAGGGTTTGCTCCAGCACAAGTTGGGGGAATTTAAACTCTTCTAATTTATTTGATTCTATGCTAGTATTACTCATCGTTTTTCCATTCAACACAAAATAAAACTATTGAAACAAAAATTATTTTTATGATTATCCCCTTGTCATAACAGGAAAAATAATCATATTTGTATAATTTTTATACACTACTTTCAAAAAAAACACAAGGAAGATTTTATGCCTCAAACTGTTTTAATAATCAATGGACCAAACCTCGGCAATCTTGGCAAACGCGAGCCGGATATTTACGGTACGCAGGGCATGGATTATGTTTTTGCAGAGATCTCTAAAAAGGGCTGTAAGGCGGAATATTTCCAGTCAAATCACGAGGGGCAGATTATCGACAGATTAGAACAGGCACGTACGGAATTTCTGGACGGAAAAATCATAGGTATTATCATAAACGCAGGGGCGTTTACCCATACTTCTTTGGCTCTGGCAGACTGCCTTTCATGGATAAAAGTTCCCTATGCGGAAGTGCATATCAGTAATATTTTAGCCCGTGCAGGCAGCGCAAAATCTGAAGCCGATACGCTGCGCGGAAAAAGCCTGATTGCCGCACCGTCCCTTGGGATTATTGCAGGTTTCGGACTTGATTCTTATATACTTGCAGTTGAGGCACTTATGCGTTATAAAGCAAAAAACTCAATTTAAAACAACATATAAAACGAGGAGTAAACATGTATTCCACTACGGATTTTAAACGTGGTCTAAAAATCGAAATTGACGGCACACCTTTTGAAATTGTTGAGTTCCAGCACTTCAAACCCGGCAAGGGCGGAGCCATGGTTCGTACAAAACTTCGCAATATTTTAAACGGCCGCATAGTTGATAATACCTTTCGTTCCGGCGAAAAAGTAGGACGTCCCGACCTTGAACAGCGCGATATGCAGTATTTATATGCTGAAGGGGAAGACCTTGTTTTCATGGACATGACAACCTATGAACAGCTCCACCTTGAAGCCAGCTTCTGCGGCGGTAAAGAACGCTATTTGCAGGAAGCGCAGCAAGTTGCCGTTCTTCTTTATAACGGCAAACCCATTGATATTGAAATTCCTCTTTCTCTTATTTTGAAAGTTGTTGAAACAGAAGATGTTGCAAAGGGTGATACTGTCAACAATATTACCAAACCGGCAAAACTGGAAACAGGTATTGTTATTCAAGTTCCCGCCTTTGTAAAAGTAGGCGACAAAGTAAAAGTTAACACGGAAAATGACGAATATCTCGGACGTGAATAGTTTTGGAAAGGGATTTTTCCCTTTCCTCTGTTTTTTCTCTATTTTTTCCTTTTTTATTAATAAGGAGTGATTACGCGTAATACAAGGCACTTACGTGAGCTTTTAGGCTTGCTCTTTTTATTTTTAAGCCTGTTAATCGGGATTAGTCTCTGGAGTTACAATATTAATGACCCCACGCTCAATCAGTCTATTAGCGCGTCCTATGAAATAAAAAACTATGCCGGAACTTTTGGCGCCTATCTCTCCGGTTTTCTTAATGATTTTTTTGGCATTGCGTCCTATATCTGGGTGCTGTTCTTTTTTGGCATGGGCATGGGCTTTATCACACGCTGGGTGATTATCCCTTGGTACAGCATGCTCGGCTATCTTATTTTAACGGTTTGTTTTATCACCTTTGCAGAAGCTGTTACCCTTGGCATTGGCGATATACAGGGCGGAGGCTTTTGCGGGGCATGGCTTTATGCCACCTTTCACCTTTATTTTAACCCCATTGGCAGCGCTTTTATCTGGCTTTTTTGCCTCATGACGGGTATTGAACTTTGTTTCCACGTTTCATGGGTCAATCTTTTCGGCAAAATTGTCCGGCTGACTATGAAAGCAAAAAATATCCGTCCTCAGAAAAAAGAACAAAAAGAAGAAAAAAGCACGCTCTTGTATGAAGACAGTACGGAAGAGCAAGAAGAAGGAAAGAAAAAATCCAAAAATTCCTTTAGTATTACCTTTAAAAATCCTTTTAAAAAAGAGACAAAAAATACTGACAAGGAAAAGTCAACGCTTGATATATACAGCGAAGACGATTTAAGCGATAAAATTTCAGAAAGTGACCCGCTGGGTCTGAAAAGCGCCCCCCTCGCCACTCTCTTTGATGATGAGAAGAGTGAAAATACGGAAGAAACTCCGGAAAAGAAAGAAGAACCGGAAAAACAGAAGAAAAAAAGTTTTTGGTCTTTTTTTTCCGATGACGAAAAAGAAGAGTCCCAAAACAGCGATTTGCCTTCTCCCGATCTTTTATCCCCTGTTCCGGATCAAAAAGACGCGCCCGGCAAAAGCAGTCTGGAAGAAAAAGGCAAAAAGCTTATTGAATGTCTTGCAGATTTTAAAGTGGAAGGAACACTGACGGAAATTTTGCCGGGACCTGTTGTGACCATGTACGAAGTGCGTCCCGGACGGGGAATGACAGCCGTGCAGTTTGAACGGCGGGCAAAAGAAATTGCCATGGCAATTAAAGCTGTTGCCGTGCGTATTCAGGCTCCTATTCCCGGCACAGATACGGTCGGCATTGAAGTTCCCAATGAAAAACGTCAGCTTGTCAGCTTCAAAGAGATTATTGAGCATGAAAGCTTTGTCAATTCAAAATCAAAACTGACCTTAGGGCTTGGTAAGGATATTTTCGGCACACCCGTCAGCGTTAAAATGGACGATATGCCCCACTTGCTGGTGGCAGGGGCGACGGGCGCAGGCAAAAGCGTCTGTCTGAATTCCATTATTTTAAGCATTCTGTATAAAGCACAGCCCCATGAAGTGCAAATGCTCCTCATTGACCCCAAACGGGTTGAACTTTCCATGTACAACGGACTGCCCCACCTTGTGCACCCTGTTGTGACGGATATGGATTTGGCTCGCAATGCCCTTGCTTGGGCTGTTGATGAAATGGACCAGCGCTATAAGCTTTTTGAGAACTTAGGATTACGCAATATTACGGAATATAATAATTTTGTCCGCAAAAATGCCGGCAGGGAACTCAGCGACACCCTTGCGGAAAAATTAAAAGCCGCTGAGTATGAAAAATTACAGAAACTGCCCTTTATTGTCATTATTGTTGATGAGCTTGCCGACCTTATGATGCAAAAAGGAAAGGAAGTGGAAGGACAGCTCGTCCGATTGGGACAGCTTGCCCGTGCTGCCGGCATGCATATAATCCTTGCAACCCAGCGCCCCAGTACAGATATCATTACCGGGCTTATCAAAAATAATTTCCCTGCCCGCATTGCGTTTAAAGTTTCCAGCCGTATCGATTCCGGCATTATTCTTGACAGTACCGGAGCAGAAACTCTGCTTGGCAAAGGTGATATGCTCTTTAAAACGCCTTCCGGAATTTTGCAGCGCATACACGGGGCATATGTTACGGAAGAAGAAGTCCGTGCAGTCGCCGAATTTTGGAAAAAACAGGCAAGCCCCCATTATAAAGTTGATTTTACCCAGTATGATGAAAGTCCCCTTGAGCCAAACTTTGATGATGAAAATATGGAATACGACGAAATGTATGACACCATTCTTGACTGGCTGACTACCCAAGATGTTGTGTCCATTTCCATGCTGCAGCGAAAATTCAGTATCGGCTTCAACCGTGCAGGACGCATAATCGACCGCTTGGAACACGAAGGATACATTGAACCCCGCTCCGGCTCCAAACCCCGCAAGGTTATTCATTAAAATTACAAGGAATAGTTTATGCCTCAACTCAACTCAACTCAACTCAACTCAACTCAACTCAACTCAACTCAACTCAACTCAA
>CAJTMS010000008.1:0-8947 GCA_910577155.1 uncultured Mailhella sp. | reverse complement strand
CTCATTAAAATAACTTATCTTATTATTTTTGTCAACAATTTTATACAGAAATCACGCTATTATTTTAAGCGTGATTTTTTATTATTTAATACTGTCATCTTGAACAGTAGGAGTTACCTATGTCAAGATTAGCATATACAGTATTATCCGATGAAAAATCATGGCAAATGAACTTCTATAAAGCTCTTTTTGGAAATGATATTGACACAATCAATATTGAAAGGGGTACGGATGGATATACAAAGGGAATTATATTTGAGCATAAACAAAATGTAACCAGTTACGGAAAAGGAAAGGCTCTTAGTCAGGCTCTCATTTATTTAGCGCGTTTTAACCGAGATGGAATTCCTGTACCTGCAAAAATATGCCTTGTCAGCCAAAACGAACAAAAATGTTATATATACAAAAGTGAAAATTATCTGGAATATATAAATAACATCGAAGAATACGCAAATTTAAAAGCTTCGGACGGTATCCCAAATTTTACGGCAGGTGTTTGCGCAGAAGAAATTTCTTTTGATTTATCCTCAATTAACAGTTTGCAGCCACTTCTTCAATTTGTTCAACAGCCTCCAAAAGTGGTAAAAGTAAACATAACAAAGCATAATGTTTACGGCTGGTCAACTTTTTACTATGACCATGCGTTGGAGTATAAACAACAGCCTGAAAAGAAAGAATTTTTTTTAGAACTAAAAAATCCTCAAAAAACATTAAAAGATTTTATTGAAAAATGGCAGGGCTCCGAAACAGATTTTGCAGACATCATGGACATCCTTAATGACCCTAAGACACAGAAAGAATTAGGGGCATTTTACACACCATTGCAATATGCCAAAATTGCATCGAATTTAGTAGAAAAAGCGATAAAACGTGCAGCTGAGGCTGGGAAAAAAGACTATATCATTCTTGACAGATGTGCCGGCACCGGAAACCTTGAAATGTTTTTTGATGATGAAATTTTATCGCATGTAATTATCAATACATATGAACTGAAAGAATGGATAGTTTTAAAAGATAGATTTGGCAAGAGAGTACGCTGTATCATTCCCCCTATTCCCTATGATAAAACCTCCCTCCCCCCTCTCAACGAAGAAGGATTTTTGACAGGTGCAAATGCATTATCTGAAGACTTTTTACAACTTTCGGAAATACAAAAATATATTAACGACCCAGATTGTGCAATAATTCTATTGGAAAATCCTCCGTATGTTGAATCTACTGAAGCAACCAAAAGCATTGAAGGAAAAACAATTATTCAAAAAACAAAATCTGACTGGAAACAATATTATATTCCGCAGGAAATGAAAAATTCTGTTGCAGGTGTTGCTTTAAATGATATGGGAAATGTCTTTATCTGGTCTGCATTCAAATATTTTTTAAGGCAAAAATCAGATAGTTATATTGTTTTTGCTCCGGTAAAATATTGGAAATCACAACACCTCATATCGAAAAAATTTATAGAGGGATACGCATTCAATAAAAAACATTTTCATGCATCAGCTTCCTGCATTATGTGTGCATTATGGAGTAATGAGGAAGATACAGAATGTAATGAAATCTCTTTACAAGCGATTAATATCATCGAAAACAAACCGGTTGCCGAAAATACTCTTTCAGTAAAAAAAGTATATTCTGCTTTTAGTGATAAATATTTTGACAATAGAATATTCAGCAATGATATTAAAAATGGTCTTGTCTGCGAAATAAACGGAACCATATCAAATAAGCCGCCAGTTGGAATTACTCCCATCAGCAATAGTAATATCATAGGCTATCTTGTTGCGTATAAAAATACTTTTGATAATCCCCGCTATTGCTCTATGCTCTTAAGATTTGGCGCCTATAACGGACATGGATTTTATTTAAGAAAAGATAATTTTCTTGAAAAACTCCCTTTATTTGCAGCGTCACGATACACGGATAATGATAATAACTGGAAAGTCATGTCTATGATTATGAAATCAGGAGACAAAGCTGATGCATATATAAACGATGTCAAAACGGGCAGCTTATCCAATTTTTTATTTAAAACATTTTTTTGGACATGTTTAACCCATTATGCCCATTTACGCTCTCTCACTGATAAAAACGGCATTGTCTACCATAATGAATTATGCTTTGATAATGGCACATATGCTCAAGAAAAATTTAATGAATTCATATATAATGGCTGCAAATTAACCGAAAAAGAATCATCTATTTTGGAAAAATGGAATACTATATTGTCATTGGCAAAAAAAGCAGATGAATATAATCCAAAATATAAATACGGATTATACCAAATTGATGAGGAAATTAATATAAAAATTCAATCCGGTTTTGATGCAAAAGGCAATCCTAAAAATATACCTAAATATGGAGATTTAAATAATGCTATAAGGGAATTTAAATCAATTATGCGAGAATATTATCTCACTCATCTTGTTCCTGAATTATTTAAATACGAATTTCTTAAATAGAAAGTACAAATATTTTCATCTTACATCATCCGAAAACTTAACTTGACAAGCAAAAAGATTAAGAATTATATTTATTTTCTTTCTTGAAGAATACCCTCAATTCTTTTGGGGACAAAATAAACCACTTTTACAAAAAGAGGAAAATATGGCTCGTATTACTATTGAAGATTGTCAGGAACGTATCAGCAACCGCTTTTTACTTGTGCAAATGGCAATTAAACGTGTACATCAATTCCGTCAAGGGTATGAACCTCTTATCAATACAAAAAATAAAGAATGCGTAACCGCGCTCCGCGAAATTGCTGCCGGTAAGATCCTTCCGGAAAACCTTGATTATTACATTCCTGTCCGTGAAGACGAAGATTTACAAAAAAACCTTATTGACGATTAAAAATTAATGCTTACATGTATTGGATAGTCCAATGCATGATTGCGTTTTGCAATAGAGGATGTCGACTGCGTGCAAACAAAGTCGGCATTGTTTTGTTTAGCCATTAACCCATTAGTATCATGAGCAAAAGAGATTATTACGAAGTTCTTGGCGTTGAGCGTTCAGCAAGTGCCGAAGAAATCAAAAAAGCCTACCGTAAAATTGCGCTGGAAAATCATCCCGACAGAAACCCCGATAATAAAGAAGCAGAAGAACGCTTTAAGGAAGCTGCCGAAGCCTATGACGTCTTGCGCGATGAAGAAAAAAGAGCCCATTACGACAGGTTTGGGCACAGCGATTTTGGCAATAACTTTGGCGGGTTCAGCAATGAAGATATTTTCGCACAGTTCGGGGATATTTTTGAAAACCTTTTTGGCTTTGGCGGGGGAAGCTCACGCTCAGCCAACAGACCTACCGTAGGCGATGATTTACGCTATAATCTTAAAATAAGCTTTCGTCAGGCTGCCAAGGGCGACGACGTCCGACTGACCATACCCCGTACTGCAGCCTGCCCGGATTGTAAGGGAAGCGGTGCTGCCGAGGGCAGTAAAAAAGAAACCTGTCCCCAGTGTAAAGGCATGGGACAAGTTTTTGTCCAGCAGGGACCATTCCGCTTTGCAAGCACCTGCCCCAAATGTCAGGGAACAGGAACAATTATTACAAAACCTTGTCCGCGCTGCAAAGGGGACGGGCATATTCAGGAAAAACGCGAGCTGACTGTGCATATCCCTGCGGGAGTTTATGACGGTGCAAGGCTGCGCCTGCGCGGTGAAGGTGAAGCCGGCAGAAACGGCGGACCAAACGGGGATTTATATGTTGTTATCCACATTGAAGCGGATCAGGTTTTCGACCGTGACGGGCAAAATCTCATTTACAGCACCAAAATTCCGTTTACAAAAGCAAGTCTTGGCGCAAAAATAAAAGTCCCCACACTGGACGAAGAAATTGAATTTGAAGTCCCCAAAGGTACACAAAGCGGAGCCATTTATCAAATCAAAGGCAAAGGTCTGCCCTATCCCGGAGAAAAACGCACAGGTGACCTCTTAATTGAAGTGATTGTGGAAACACCGACAAAGCTCAATGCCGAGCAAACCGAACTTCTGCAAGCACTGGACAGCCTTTTTGAAAAGCAGGATCAAAAGCTTTCCAGTAAAATTAAAAAGAAAATCAAAGATATTATTGGTTAAATAAGCTCACATATTTTGGCAGCAGCCATAAAAAAGCCCTTGCTTTTGCAGGGCTTTTTTCATTTCTGCGTCTTTTTCATTTCTGCGAGGATACGGACAGGGATACCCCGAAGCCTCCTCCTTTCCCGGAGCATTTCCGAAAATAATCTAAGGGTAAAACCTCTCTCAATAATGACATGAGGAGAGTATTCGTTAATCTAAAAAATTAAAATATCCGTTTACAACAGCATTTAAGCTTTAAATAAAATATTCCGAATGTCATCGGGAAATGCTGAAAATTATTTTGCATAGGCTTTGAGAGCCTCACAGGCTTTTTCGATTTGGCTGCAATTGACTCCGGAAAAGGCAAGGCGGATAAAGTTTTCTGTCTCATAGGGAGCTTTTTTGCCAAAATGTTCCCGCGTACAGAAAGATACGCCTGTTTTAACAAGGACGTCTTCCGCAAAAGTCTTATAATCATCACCAAAACCTTTTTTGTGCATGAGTTTTGTTACATTGGGGTAAAGGTAAAAGGCACAGTTTGGGCTTGGGCAGTGCACGCCGTCCACTTCATTGAGCAGCTTTACAGCAACATCGCGGCGCAGACGCAATTCATCAATAATTTTTTTGTTTTCGCTTTCAGGCAGTTTGAGCGCTTCCAATGCGCCGTACTGTGTAAAATGAGGAGTACAGGATTCAATATTCACATTGAGTTTTGATAATTGCGGGATATACTTTGTCGGAGCGAACATTGCCCCCACCCGCCAGCCTGTCATGGCAAACTTTTTGGAGAAGGTATAGAGCAGGACACAATTATCGCGGATGTCCCCTATTTCCAGCATGGACACGGACTTACCCTCATAGCGGATATCAAAATACGCCTCATCGACAAGCGCCATGAGCTTATATTTCAAAATAATTTCTGCAAGCCGCTCCCGCTCTTCCCTGCTTGCTTCCGAACCTGTGGGATTTTGGAAATCGTTGATAATAATGCATTTTGTCCGCGGAGTAACGGACTTTTCAAGGGCGTCAATATCTATGCTGTAGCCCCGTTCAGTTTCCAAAAAGCCATAGGGCTTTGCAATGCCCCCTAAAAATTCAATAAAGGATTCATAAATAGGAAAACCGGGGTTTGGGAACAAAACCTCGTCCCCTTCGGACATAAAACCAAGTAAAAACTTGGCAATAACAGGCTTGCCCCCTGTCTGCACCAGCACATTTTCCGGCGTATAGCTTGTTTTGCGGGTACGGTTAATTTCTTCTGCAAGGGCAATGCGCAAAGGCAAAATGCCGGCAGCGGGGCAGTAGCCGGTTTTTCCGTCGTGCACAGCCTTAAGCATAGCTTCCGTTATGGGTTCAGGCGTTTTAAAATTCAAATCTCCAAGGTGAAAAGGATAGACGGTATTCCCCTCTTCTTGGTGCTTCATGGCACGCAGTGCCACCTGAAAAGCATTTTCTGTCCCCAGCCGTTTCATTCGTTCTGCCAACATGGTTAACTCCTGTTTCCCACCTTGAATATTGAGGATTTTTTATTTTTTAGAATTATAATACGTTATTACACTCAATCAGCTGAAATATAAACCGGCATATCCTACAACACGGTTTGTATCCCCTGAAGTGCTTGCCGAGGTATCATAACCTGCAAGCTCGCAGTGCTGCAAGCCCAAAGCCTTGGCAGCAACAAGCGCAATATAGGCTCCAAGCACGCCGCACATACTGATATCATTACCCATAACCACTTGGAGTAATTTATTTTCATCCATATTTTTTATGGCGTCCAGTGCGAGAAAATCTTTGCGTTTATTTTCTTTTTCCGAGGCAAAATGGTTCATGTCAGAGCTGACAAGCAGCCCCAAATCAGTATGTTCTTGCATGCATTGTATGACTGCCTGTGCCATTTCCGGAAGAAGCTTCAAACCGGCGAGGGAAATGGGCACAATTTCAAGAGCTTCCCCCATAGTGTATTGTAAAAAAGGCAAAATGACTTCAATGGAATGTTCCCGCTGATGGGCAAGATAGTCTTTACAAAAACAAGGATTCTTGAGCAGTTTTTCAGCAATATCCTCGGCAATGGGCACATCGCCGAGGGGAGTTTTAAATGCCCCTGTATCCCAAATTGCCCCGTGTCTGCCAAGCCCTGTGTGATTAGGGCAAAGAATAATCAATTTATGGGGCAGCATTATTTTTGCAAGGGTTTCTGCTGTCACCCTGCCTGAATAGATATGCCCGGCATGGGGAAGCATGCAAATACGTACTGCCTGTTTTTCTCCCGGTTCCTTGGGCAGATCATTCCCAAAATATTCCTGCATATTTTTTTTCAGCTGTTCCTTATCCGCCTCATAAAATAAACCTGCCACCTGCATTTCCCGCAGCATACCATTCTCCTTATTGTTCACCTGTATAAAAATTGAACAGATACCCATTTTATGCTTATCAATTATTGTACAGATTACCGGAAAACACAAGTCAACACAAGATATATTTTTCTTTTTATTCAAGAGGTTATAAAAAAATAAATTTTTGGCACAGTCCTTGCTTTTTTATGGATATGGTTATGCAAAACAGAGTATTTTCCTCACACTGTTTATTTGGCATAAGACAGCAGAAACTATGGCATATTGACAAAACCTCCAAATGATTTCCCCTTATACCCCTGATAAACCTATGAGAGCAGGGGACTTCCTCCCCTGTCTCTCCCCCATGAAGCACTTGTCCCCTCAGGTGCTTCTTTTTTTGCATACAGCTTGTTCTGTCTAGAGCATTTCCCTTTAACATTCATATAAAATATTACAAATAATATTTTCTTTTCTCTCTTTTTTTCTTTTAATTCTATTTCTTTTATGATACGTTTAATTATACTTTTTTGAGGATAATTATGCAAAGTAAATCTAAAGAAATCAGAGAATTAGCTATCAATGCTGTTATGAGTAAAAGCCTTACACCTCAGAAAGCTGCCGAAGTTGCAGGAGTTTCTGTACCAACTATTTATTCATGGATAGCTATTTATAAAAAAACTGGAAGCTATGAAGCCAGGCACCCAAAAGGAAATCCACCCAAATTTACAGCGGAGCTTGAAGAAAAACTTCGCGAACTTATTGAAAAGAAAAATGATTTAACTCTAAAAGAACTTGTAGAGCTTTTAGGAAATGTTGTACAAAAAACTGCTATAAGCAGGCAGCTTATAAAAATGGGTTATTCCTATAAAAAAAACTCTAAAGGCGGCAGAACAAAATCGTCCTGATGTTCTTAGAGCCAGAACAAATTGGCTTTTTAAGCAAGACTTTCTCCCAACAAACAGAATAGTCTGCCTCGATGAGTCATCAGCAAAAACGAATATGACCCGTCTATATGGTCGTTCAGTAACAAATCAAAGATGTTACGGAAGTGCCCCTGATGGAAGATGGAAAACCACAACCATGCTTTCTTCTTTGAAAAGTAATGGAGAAACACAATGCATAGTTTATGAGGGAGGAACAACCAAGGAACTTTTTGAAGCATATATATCACAACAACTTTGTCCCACCTTAACAGCTGGTGATGTTGTAATTATGGATAATTTGTCTGCTCACAAAAGCCCACGTATTACAAAATCTATTGAAGAGCGCGGAGCAAATATTTTATACCTACCGCCTTATAGCCCTGATTTAAATCCTATTGAGAAAATGTGGAGTAAAATAAAATCAATCTTGCGACACTTTGAGGCTCGCACGCATGAAGAATTAATTAAAGCTATAAAAATAGCTCTTGAAAAAATTACACCTCTTGATGCAAAAAACTGGTTTAAATCTTGTGGGTATTATTCTTAATGTTACAAGGAACTGCTCTAAAAAGGATTTCCAAGTTTGGAAAAAATTTGTTTATTGCATGATTGAAGGATTTTCAGTTAGAAAATCAGCTACTATTTGTAAAATCAATAGAAATACTGCTTTTGTTTGGAGACATAAAATCTTAGACTGTTTGTCAACATATGTTACCAATCAAAACAGATTAAAAGGTATAGTTGAAGCTGATGATACATTTTTTAGATTATCGTTTAAAGGTAATAAGTCAGTACAAACTTTACCATACAAAAATACGGATAATAAGCGTAAACGTGGATTATCTAAACAACAGGTATGTGTAAGTTGTGCAATAGCACGAGATAAGAAAACAGTTTATAGTAAAATTACAACAATTGGACGTGCAAAAGTAAAAGATTTGCAAAAAGTGTTTAAAGGACATTTATCTAAAAAGGCTATTTTGTGTACTGATAAAGATAAAGCCTATCGTAACTTTGCTAAAAGAATTGGATTGGAGCATATTCAATTACAATCAGGAACAGCAAGTAAAATAGGCGTATATCATATACAGAATATAAACTCTTACCACTCACGTTTAAAGTTTTTCATTAGACGGTTTAGAGGTGTAAGTACGAAGTATCTTAACAATTATCTTACTTGGAACAATATAATTCAAGAAAGAAAGTACAAAAAGATTAAACTATTAAAGATGTGTATTAAGGTTATTAATCAAGTACGTTGGAGTATGCTTAATGATAGACCTGTAATACCAGTATAAAAAGGAGAGGTTATTATGTATTCAATTAGCCCAACAAAATTTGAAACCCCTTGTATTTTAACACCAGGTGATAAAGGTTCGTGGTATGTTTTGGATGCTGATTTTATAGTTATACCTCGTATTAGCCAGGGCCCAGCTCAACAAGAATTTGAAAAAGAGCTTAATAAATTACTTAAAAAGTTCAATTCATCACCTATTGTAGTCAGAGAATTTAAAAGTTAACTTTTTAAAGTTACCTTCGTATATTCTATGGCTGTATATTTCTTTATCCATTCATTTATACTTTTTTCATTATTTCCAGAATAACAGAAGTTTTCTTTTGAAATTTCAATAAG
>CAJTMS010000007.1 GCA_910577155.1 uncultured Mailhella sp. | reverse complement strand
GCTGGGGGATACTACAGATTGGCTGTATTTTAGTGCTTTGAGCTTGTTCTAACCCCTGAAAATACGGCGTTTGAAGTTGCATATTTTGATAGGAATGATTTGTGGCTTCATTGAGCAGATTGTTTAAATCCTCTGTCGTTTGGATTGTGCCAATGGCTCCGCCTAAACTTGTTATACTATTTTCAGCAGAAGAAAATGTGCTTGCTACTATGATTGCAGTTTGATTGTTGATAGTGGTTATATTGGCTATGTTGTTTGTAATGGATTTGGCTGAGTTGTTCATAAAATTTCTCCTGTACAGTAGAATTTCAAAACTTGGTATCTGATTGAAAAAGCTTGATTGTGGGACAGTGAATAACGATTTGGGATAGTCCTCATATAATAGTAACGAGTTTTTATACTGTGTTGTATTATAAAGTTAACCTTGATAATTTGCTTTATTTTGTATAATACTTTTGTAATATAAGAATTACAGTGTGATACAAAAGGAGAACGCGATGCAGTTTTCTATGTCTATGCGGCTGCCTGAAGAAATAAATAATGAATTAGCTGAATTAGCAAAAGCTACGGGAAGAACAAAATCATTTTTGGCAGTAGAAGCAGTTAAAGAATTTCTTGCCCGTGAGAAATGGCAAATTGAAAAAATTCAACAAGGATTAGCAGAAGCAGATCAAGGTCTTTTTGCAACAGACGATGAAATAAAGGCATTGCATGAAAAGTGGGGATACAATGCAGAATATCTTCACTCAACTCTGGGCTGGAAAACGCCAAATCAAGTACATACAAAAATCAAAATACTCTCTTAAAAGTTGTTTGACTAATGGGGAGCATTACAATAATTTGGAAACACGCCCTAATGGGGGGCAGTACAGCTGCCTTATCGGCAGCTTTTTTTAATAAAACAGCCTGCTTTTTGCCGATACGGAAAAAAGCTGTGTTTGGGGTACGATATCCATAAAAAGAACATATGCCGGATAATGGAGACGGTTCACTCCATTAAATTCTAAAATTTTTTATGCAAACATCATTCTCATGCAAAATATATTTTTAAAAACAGAACGGTTAATATTAAGATATATCACGCAAAACGACTTTGAAGCATTGAAAAGCATTTTGCAGGATAAAGAAGTTATGTATGCATGGGAATATGAGTTCACGGATATGGATGTTCAGGCATGGATTGATAAAAATTTACAGATGTATGCGAAACATAATTTTGGATATTTCCTGCTCAGCGAAAAAGTGTCCAATACAGTTATAGGACAAGCGGCACTTATGCCCGATATCATCGAAGGGACGCAATATCATGAAATTGGCTATATCCTCAAAAAAGAATTTTGGCATAAAGGCTATGCAAGAGAGGCAGCAAGCGCCCTCAAAGAGTACGCGTTTCATGTTTTGCAGCTGAAGGAAGTTATTTTTGAAATTCGTCCGCAAAATCTTCCCTCTCTCAAGGTTGCTGAAAGTTTACATGCAAAAGTCTGCGGTGAATTTATAAAAAATGTCAGAGGCATAAAAATGCCGCATTTGATTTATACCTTATCTAAGTTGATGAAAAGTTAAAATTTTCTTGCTTTGTCATAGTCTGGAACTCTTCCGCATAACATTCAGAACTCACCAAGAAAATTTATAATATTTTTCTTGGGGAAAATGATTATCTCTGCTGTCGCTTCCTTATACCCCACATTGACTGCTTTTTTTGTGGAGAATATCAGTTTGTGTAATTTTAACTATAAAGGAATAAGTACTTTTATCTTCACACAGGAAGGATTGAGCATTGAAAATTTATTTTTATTTTGCTATCATAAAGCAAATACGATTTTTCTGCTTTTTAAACACTATTTACCGCAAAATTGTTTTTTGGGGATTTTATGCCTGAAAATAACACCACTTTTCCACTTGATGAGCAAAATCTGAAAAGTCCTGCGTCTGTATATTCTGATACAGAAACCTTAGAACAGGAAGAACTGTATCAAAAACTTATTGATTTTGCCCGTGTTCCCGAACATTCTCCGGGGCTTATGCATGCCCTTTCACAAGGCAAAGCCTTTTGTACGGGAGAGTATTTTTTCATCCATGATGATGATTGGCTTATGGCGATTGGCTATCCTCTGCACGGCACGTATTCCCATGAGGATTTTGAAGAGGCTTTCAAAAATGCCTGTCAGGAAGTCATAAAACAGAGCGGACAGCAAACACTCCATTGTTTTGCCATAGCTCCGGATTTGCCGGAGCGTTTGCAGGACAGCATTATTGACCGCGACCGTTTTTATGTGCTTTCAAGCAAGGCACAAATCCCCGCCCGTCTGCGTAATCCTGTACAAAAAGCAGGGCAAATCCTGCGAATTGAAGAGAGCACCGTCTTTACGCCTGCCCACCGCCGTCTTTGGGCAGAATTTATGGGACGGGCTGACCGCGGGGAAACTGCCCCCCTTGCCCCCCATGTCCGCGAGCTCTACGCCCGCACACCGGAAGCACTTGCGGAAACAGAAAAAAGCGGATATTTGCGCCTGCTCAATGCGTGGGACAGCGAGGGACATTTGGTCGCCTGTCTCATGCTTGACTATGCTCCTCGGAACTTTGTCTCCTATATCTTAGGTGCACATTCGCGTACCCATTATGTTCCCCATGCAGCGGATTTACTTTTTGCCTCCATGACAGAACGGGCAAAAGCAGAAGGCAAACGCTTCATTCACCTTGGTCTTGGTGTCAATGAAAGGATTTTACGCTTTAAGAAAAAATGGGGAGCAGTGCCTTCCCTGCCCTATGTTATGGCGGAATGGCAGGAAGAGGGAGAAAGCGAGGAACAAAATATCGCCCGCGATTTTGCCCTTGCCCTTTTGCGCAGCAGCACCATGACAAAACGGCAGATTTTAGCGATGCAGCCTGAACAGCGTCCCTTTGCCATGTTTTATGAAGCAGAAAAAAACGGGAAAATTTCCTATCTCTGCGGGACAGCCCATTTCTTTTATTATTCCTTTGAAAATTCGTTTCGCAAGCTTTTCCGTGAAGTTGATACGGTTATTTTTGAGGGTCCGCTTGATGATGCTTTCATGGCAGAAGTGGATAAAAACGGAAAAGATCTTGAACCCGGGTTTACTCCCCTCATAGAGCAATTGACAGAAGCAGAAATACGAAAACTGGAACGTGTTGTGCGCGGTCCTGAAGGAAAATGGGCTCGTCTTGCAGGCTTGGAAGCAAGCAAAAAAGCTGATGTACGCCAAATCCTGACCACCATGCGTCCTTGGTGTGCTTTTTTCAGCCTGTGGACAGCATTTTTGGAGCGGCTTGACTGGAAATGTTCTGTGGATATGGAAGCATGGCGTATTGCCCGTGATATGGGAAAAAATGTTATTGGCATGGAAAATCTGGAAGAACAGCTTGCTTCGCTCAATTCCGTACCGATAGAGCGTGTCCTCACCTATTTTCGGAATTGTCATGAATGGAAGACCTATTCAAAACGGAATTTAAACGCCTATCTGGCAGGAGATTTGGAAAAAATGATGGGTTCCAGTGCAGAATTTCCTACACGAACAGGTACTGTTATCGGTCTGCGTGACCAACGTTTCCGCGAACGCATGCGTCCGTATTTGGAAGAGGGGCGTACTGCTGTTTTTGTAGGGGCGGCACACCTGCTCAATTTACGGTGGATGCTTGCTGAGGACGGCTATACCCTGCGCCGCTGTCTGCCCGGTTTGCCGCACAAACTCAAAGCTTTTTTGCACAATGAAAAGGAGGTTCGCTGGTGGTAGTAAAAACTGACAAAAGAACAAGTATGGGGCTATCGCAAATTACTGCCGGTGCCATAACCCCGGATCAGCTCATCCCCTATGTCAAGGCCGTATCAGGGCTTGAGTCCCGAATGTTTGGAAACTGCGTCGGGCATTATTGCGAAGGGCAAATTGTCTTGATTGGCTATCCCATCGGAAAACCTCTTGATAAAAATGCCCTTGATACGGCAGTTGCTGAAGCACTACAGATGAAAGGGCTGCAGCATATCACTGTCCTTTGTGCTGAAAAACCAAGCCAAACGCCTGAAAATGCAAGTGTCAGCGAAGATGCCTACTGGTCGCTTCCTTTGCCGTTAGCCCCTTATAAACAAAAACTGCGCAATATGCTTGCAAGAGCCAAGCGTGATATTACCATTGAAGAAAGCGGTGCAGAAAGCTACGGACAGGAGCAGGAAGCCATAGTCAATGATTTTTGTTCCAGACGCAAACTGGAACCGGGCATGATACATATTTTTCATCAGCTGAAAAAATATCTTGCTGAAAGTCCAAACGCACGGCTTTTTTCAGCACGGACAAAAGACGGAAAGGCTGTTGCTTTTGCCATTGGAGATTATTCTTCTTTTAACACAGCCTTTTATATGTTTGCCTGCCGCCTGCCGTCAGCTCCTCCGGGAACTGCCGATGCTCTTTTAGAAGCAGTTGCAAAAGGCGGTGAAGAACGCGGACACGGTCAGCTTAATTTGGGGCTTGCGGTTAATGACGGTATTGGTTTTTTCAAGAAAAAATGGGGCGCTGAACGTTTCCTGCCCTGCTATGAATATGGCTGGGATGTACAGCCTGAGAAAAAGGGCTGGCTGGCACGCCTATTGGGGGCATAGGACAGGTTTACCTGTTTTTTATCGCAGCCAAACGCCGGAACGCCCGATTAACTTGGGAATTTTTATGCAGGGAGAAAATTTTTCTCTCCGCTCCCCGTTGGCATAGGGTTCATTCTTCTCGAACGGCTGCAGCTTCCTATTCCTTTTCAGAGCTTAATTTTATTTCAGAAAACAGGAAGTTTTACGCCAAAATAAGAGCTCACCGAAAATTCTCTAAAAATATTGCAGAGATACATTATGACAGAACATGATCCATTGAAAAATAAAAAATTCAAAGCTCCCGGCATTATGGAAATGCTCAAGCGCGATTTGCTCGGCAAACGCCGTTCCCTTGACTGCATACAAGTGGAAGTCACGTCCTTTTGCGGCGGACGCTGTACCTATTGCCCCCATACAACCATGGCAGAGACGTGGAAATCCAGACACATGACAGCAGAAATTTTTGCTGCTTTATGGGATCTTATGCGGGTAAGCGAACGTGTCCATTTGCAGGGCTGGGGCGAACCGCTCCTGCACCCGCGATTTTTTGATTTTGTGGCATTGGCTCGAAAAGCGGATTGTCAGGTGTCCAGCACCAGCTGCGGCTTAATCATGAATAGTGAAATTGCGTATAAACTGGCTCATTCCGGCATTGATACGCTGGCTTTTTCCTTAGTAGGAACCGACCCGACCACCAATGACAGCGGGCGGGCAGGCGTCCCCTTTGAAAAGGTCTGTTCAGCAATTCGCATGGTAAAATCTGCCATGAAAGATATGGGCTACAGCCCCGTCGATATTCATCTTGCATATCTTTTGCTGGCTGACAGGGTAGACGCTGTCAAAAATCTTCCCCGCCTCATGGAGGAACTCAATATCAGTACGGCAGTCATCAGTTCTTTGGATTATATTGCTGATACTGAGCAAAGGGAACTTGCTTTTGCCCCCCGCGAAAGAGAAAAAATTACCTATGCAAAAACTATTCTGCAGGAAGCTGCCGATGAGGCTGCCAAAATGGAACGGGATATTATTTTTGCTCTGCCCGGCTCAAAAGCGATAGCTCATGCAGGCGGCTGCAGGGAAAATGTGACCGGCAGTCTCTATATTGATGCAGAGGGCATGGTTTCGCCTTGTGTTTATTTAAATGTGCCTGATAATACAGAAAATCCTCATCGCCGCGTTTTTGGCTCTGTTCTCAAAACAAATGCACTTGAAATATGGCAAAATGAGGATTTTTTGGCATTTCGGGAGAAACTGGCAAAAAACAGTCCTGATACTGCCTGCCTCAATTGCCCCAAACGCTATGAAATAGTGGGAAGGGCACGGAAATAACTCATTCATTATTGTGCAAAATTTTCACAAAAGGTTCTGAAACAGGCTTACTCCTGTCATTTTCTATTGTCTAGCAGAGTGTTTTTTTCTCAGAAAAATTGATTGAATGCAGTTTCAATCCAAAATATACTGCCATTAAAAACAGTATACAGCCAAAAATGGTAAAGGTTTGTGCTATTCCGAAAAAGTCTGCAATACTGCCGGCAATAAAACTGCTTACAGACGTGGTTCCCATAAAGCACAGGGCATTAATGCTCATCACCCGTCCTCTTTTATCATCATCAACAATGGACTGGATTAACATATTGTTGGAAACAAAAAAAGTGGGCATTCCAAACCCTGCACAAAACATAAAAAAAGCACTAAAAGCAACAGAATGAATCATACCAATGCCAACAAAACTTATCCCGATTAAAAGCGTTCCGCAAAGAAGAAATTTTCTCAGCCCCTTTGTCGAAGTTTGACTGGCAAGAAATAAGGAAGCCAGCAACGCCCCGACGCCTGTCATACTCATCAATAAACCAAGAACATCAGCATCGGAATTTAACACATCCTTACTGTACATGGGGATTAAAACAGAATACGTCAAAACAACAAAACTGAAAACAGCCACAAACTGCAAGAGCAGCTTTATTTGCTGATGCGTTGCAATATACCTCACCCCTTCTTTGAGCCCTTCAATGATAGTCGCATTTTTTATTTCTTCGCTTTTTATATCGTTAATTTTCATCATTTTTACAAGAAAAACTGACGGCATAAGGCAAAGAAAATTGATTAAAAAACAGGCTCGCACATCAATGCGGGCAATAATAAGCCCCGCCAGCGCAGGACCCACCAGTCTTGCAAGATTAAAACAGCAGGAATTTAACGATATTGCATTGCCTAAATCATGCACATCATCAACAAGACAAATAAATGTTGACTGCCGAAGCGGCGCATCAATGGAAGCAATAATATTTAAAAATAAACTCAAAAGAATAATATTCCAGATATGAATAAAACCGCCATAGGAAATAAGCGTCATTAAAAATGCCTGCAATGCAAATAAAATCTGAATGGCAAACAAAAGCTTATGCCTGTCAAATTTATCAACAATAACCCCTCCAAAGGGCGTTATAAACAAGAGAGGAACAGCATTAAAACACATGATTGAGCCCATGGCAAAGGGAGATTTTGTAATATCATAAACAAGCCATGCAACCGCAACGCTTTGCATCCAAATGCCTGTCTGCGAAATGACAAGCCCCGGGAAGAACAGCTTAAAATTCCTATATTTTAACGCTCTAAAAGCCTTAATCATTATTAACCCTTTCCATTTTTCTTCAAAACTTCTTTAACGTTCCATTTTTTATAAATGATATTTCAGCAAAATAAAAGAGATAATTCTCTCAAATTCCTATCTAATACTACCCGCCTTTCTTCTTTTATACAATTGAAATTGAAACAAGAAAATCAAGAGAATTAAAAAATACGTATTCCTATTTTCCATGGGCATAAAATATGCTACCATGACTGCTGTAAAAGGCACGGAAACAATATGATACGAAAGTTTACGAAAAATGATTCAGAGCAGGTCATGAAAATATGGCTTGAAACCAATATAGAGGCTCATTCCTTTGTTCCCCAAGAATATTGGCGTAATAGTTATGCAAAGGTAAAAGAAATGCTCCCTGAAGCACAAATTTTTGTTTTTGAAGATGAGAAGACAAAAGAACTGCTTGGGTTTATTGGATTAATGAAAAATTATATTGCGGGTATTTTCATAGTACAGGCCGGACAATCACAAGGCATTGGCAAAGCGCTTATGGATTATGTCAAGAAAAAATATACTTCACTGACATTAACCGTTTATCAAAAAAACTCCCGTGCCCTTGCCTTTTATCAGCGGGAAAATTTCAGTATTCAAGCAGAAAGCACAGACAATGGAACAAAAGAAAAAGAATTCATTATGAGCTGGAAAAGGGGAGAGAGCAAGTAAACAATTCAGACGAACAGCTTTTGGGCATAGCTGCTATTGCTGCAAGGTTTCATATTTTTTTGCAATATCGGCATATGCAGCGGTCAATTGGGCATCAAGAACAGACTGCTTTGCAAGATAGGAAAATGCCTGTGCAATGACTTTTTTTCGTTCCGTACGCTCTGCCAACCGTTTCTGCACTGTCTGTTCAGCTAAAAGCTGCTGAAATATCTTAACAAGTCGTAAAGTCCGCGCTTTCGCACTATGTTTTTCCTGCACAAGTTTTCTTCCCTGCATGGCGATTTCATACAAATCATTTTCTTTTTCTTTTGACAGCCAGTGACGGCTAAAATCAACAGCTTTTGCCACATCGCCGCGGGGATAGGCCGGAAGCGAGTTTACTCCGAACTGAAAAATTTTGCCGATATGGTTTTCTTCTGTGGGAACATTATCTGCAAGACAGGCACAGCCAAGCCCCATGGCTTCAAAAGTTCTGAAATTCAGTTCGCCCACAGCGCTTTGGTTGAGGATAATCCGTGAGCGCAGATAAACAGGAACAAAATTTCCTTTTGTAATAAATATAGGCTCAAATGCTTTAAAAAGTGTATAAAAGGTGTTCCGGTCAGGATTATTTTTATTGCCCAATGTACCCACAAACGCAATAGGAATATCACGCTTTTTAAGCCATTCCTCTTTGCTTTCTTCTTCCGTGACATATGTCGCAAACAAAGGAAAATGCTCAGCGGCACAGGGGAATTTCTCTTTCTCTTCGCCTTGGGCA
The DNA here is from genome assembly GCA_910577155.1 of uncultured Mailhella sp. Lineage (GTDB taxonomy): Bacteria > Desulfobacterota > Desulfovibrionia > Desulfovibrionales > Desulfovibrionaceae > Taurinivorans. Next base: position 43,760 of record CAJTMS010000007.1, on the reverse strand, counting down.
TAGAGAACATAATCAAAAGCATAAGCATAATATCCGTGCCACCCGTGGCAATAGGTATCAATGGAATAAAAAACACAGGGAAGAGGCAGTTCTTCTATCCCCCATAAATGGGGCAGACTGCTGTCATCCGCATACAAAAAAACATCGGGAACAAAGCCTTGGCTCATACAAACGTTTAATGCCTGCTGAGCTGTCATAACAGACATGAGCTCAAGACTGCATGATTTTGTTTCCCCAATGGAATAAACAGCATGCCCTAATGCCTCAAGCTCCTTTGTAAAATAAGGATTTTTTCCGTATTGCAAAATCTTCATAATCAAAAAAATGGCTTTCTCCAAAAGGAGAAAGCCACATTCTTATGCGTGTTTAATTTCAACACCCAGTAATTTAATAAATTCACCAATCAGTGCCGGATGGGCAGGCCATGCGGCAGAGGTTACCAAATTACCGTCAACAACGGAATCAGTAAAGGTTGTGTTGGAATTTGTCCAAATTCCTCCGGCAAGTTTAATATCAGGCATAACAGCAGGATAGGCAGTGCATTTTTTACCGCGGACAACATCAGCGGCAGCAAGAAGCTGCGGTCCGTGACAAATGGCGGCAATAGGTTTCTTTGCTTTTTCAAATTCCTGCACAATTTGCACAACACGCTCATTTAAACGGATATATTCCGGAGCTCTGCCGCCGGGAACATATAACCCTGCATAATCAGCAACATTTACTTTATCAAAATCATAATTAAGCATGAAATTATGACCGCGTTTTTCAGAATAGGTTTGATCCCCTTCAAAATCATGAATTGCAGTTTTAACGGTTTGACCATTTTTTTTATCGGGGCAAACAACGTCTACTTGAAAACCGCACATGACAAGCATTTGGTAAGGAACCATGAGTTCATAATCTTCAACAAAATCCCCTGCTAAGACAAGAATTTTTTTTGCCATAATAAACTCCTTTATGGTTTAACATACGTATAGTGTTCATTTTTTAAGCGGACAAGTTCCACAATTCCTGCCGGAACAATTTGTACGCCTTCCATAACCATTTCCTTTGTCAAAGAAAATTTATTTAATGCATTTTGGCAAAGTTTAATTGTTAATCCTTTTTCCTGCAAGGTTTTTAACTCAGGCAGCACAATTTCTTTTTTAAATAAATTCACAGCAGGACCATTGACAAGCATAACAACATCGGCTTTTTTCCCTTCTATTGCCGTAAAATAGTTTGTCACGTTTGAAATGGCAATGCCAAGCACCGCACTGTCGTTTAAATCCACATGAAAAACAATATCTAAATTCATATTCAAATCCATATCAATCATCCTATCGTTTTAATTGTTCAATGGCTGCTAAATGGTGAACAGGACCTATTCCTTTTCCCGGAGCATAGCTGTTGCGGAGTGCACAGTTCAAAAATTCCTGTGCTTTTTTTACTGCCACGGGAAGGGGCTGTTTTTTTGCCAAATACGCTGTAATGGCAGAAGATAAGGTACAGCCCGTGCCATGGCTGTTTTTCGTGTCCACATGGGGCTGACACAGGGCTTCCATTGTTCCGTCTGCATCAAAAAACCAATCGGTCACGACAATGGGCTTTTCTTCAAAATGCCCGCCTTTGATTAAAACTGCCTTTGCACCCATGGCAAGCAGTTTTTTTCCTGCTTCTTCAACGCTTTTATTATCAACAAGTTTTATGCCTGTTAATACTTCTGTTTCCGGTTTATTGGGCGTAATCAGCGCTGCCAAAGGAATAAGTTTTTCTTTCATCATGGCAACGGCATTTTCTTCAATCAGGGCATGCCCGCTTGTGCTGACGCAAACAGGGTCAACCACCAGAGGGAAATCCGCATGCTGCAGTTCATCAGCCAATGCTTCAATGATTTCCGCACTAAAAAGCATGCCTGTTTTGGCTGCATGAATAGGAAATCCATCCAGCACAGCCTCCAGCTGCTTGACCGCAAAATCCGCACCGGGGGCATGAATGCCTGTTACCCCAAGCCCGTTTTGTGCGGTAAGAGCCGTGATAACACTTGTCCCGTACACACCCAAACAGGCAAACGTTTTCAAATCTGCCTGTATTCCTGCTCCCCCGCCGCTGTCGGATCCTGCAATGGTAAGAGCATTTGGAAGAACACCACTATACATAGCAACTCCTAGAGATAAACAGCTTCAAACACTGCTACGACTACATTATTTTGTAATAATTTCAATAAAGAACCATTGATTTGCCATGTATCCGCCTTTTGCAGGCTTTGGTTGAATTCCATGGCAAGCTCTTCGCCGTGGGGACAAAGCATAAGCGTTGAACCGCCCTGTCCGAATTTTATGGAATTATCCTTGAGAGTAACCCCAAGGAAGAAATTATTGCACCCGTCAGAACCGGTTGCCTGATTATTGCGGATAATAATGTGCGGTTCCCTTTGCCCTTCGGAAAGTTCAACGGGCTTATCACCCAGCATTGTCAAACGCCAATAAGTATTTTCTATTCCAACGTGCTGTCCCATTTTTTTGCATATTCCTGTATCATTTGCTTTTGTTACTTTGATTGGATAGGCATCAATTTCACCGTTTTCCAGTCTGCGCAAAATAAGTTCCATATCCACCATGAGCGGACGAACAAAGGAGGTATGGGGAAATTCCTTTGCAATCACCCCGTGTTGCACCACAATAGGCTCCAGAGGAAAACGGCACATGGACGCACAGTCTGTAAAGTCCACATTTCCGTTTATATTTTGCAGTACACCGGAAACATGAAATTTTCCAATAACAAAAAATTCTTTATCCACCCGAGAAAAAGAAGATTTTTTATTTTCTGCATACTGACTGAAAACAAAGGAATTTTCATCCTGAACGGTCGCTATTAAAGGAGTTTGTTCCCCTTGGGTTATTTCAAGATTATGGTTTCTGTCTATTTGAGCCCAATGGGCTATAGAGGAACGATTTTGCTTTTTGATAATGGCAAGATTATTCTTTTCAAGAAAAATCACATCACCCTGTCCATTGATAAATGCTGCCGGCACAGATAATTCCTTTGCCAGATCAGCCTGTTCCGCCCTTCTTAAAAGAATATTTTTTTCTTCAAGGCTGACGGGATCGGGGGTGGAAAATAAAAGCATTTTTTCATGAAAAATCGATGCACGCACAAAAATTTTATCCCCTGCTTCAACAACACAGTCAAAGGAAAAAGGTAAAGGAGTTTTTCCCTCTGTAGGGATACAATAGAGCGCAAAAGGCACTGTTTCGTCATTTTTATATAATGAATAGCGAACGGTTACCTTTGGCGGAAGCATAATGCGTTCTCTGTAAAAAATTTCCCCCTGATAGGTTGTTACCTTTTGTGAAGATTTTTTTAATGTATATTGTGCACCGTCAACTTCAAAAGCAAGTGTTTTTCCGGAAATTGCCGCTATGCAGTCTTTTTCCTGTATCGTACCGGCAGAGATATCAAAAAAATGCAGTTTCAGTGCATTTTCCTCTGTCCGCTGCCAAGAAAAACCCGTAAAGTTTTTGCTGTTAATAAAAGAAAACGTGCCATCCTCTTTAAAATTAATATAACGCCCTGAACCTGTTTCCCAAAGCCCTGTCAATTCATCTGCATGGACAGGTCCTGCAAAAAATAAACTCAATAAAATATACAGAAAATATTTCATACTTCACCTATACTAATGCAACTAAATCATATTGCTGTGTTTCCGTAATATCGGCTTCCACAAGCATGCCGGCCTTCATTTCCTGTTCCGGAGGAGCTGAAACATAGGTAATGCCGTCCACATCGGGGGCCTGAAACCATGTCCGTCCCACATAAAGCCCCGGCCATTCCTCATGTTCCCTGTCAATCAAAACAGGCATACGCTCACCAAGATATTCCTCTAAAATTTCCTCACTGATATCTGCCTGTAATTCCATAATTTCATTTCTGCGGGCTTCTTTTACACTTTGCTCCACTTGCTCAGGCATTGCGGCGGCTTTTGTGCCTTCCTCCTGTTCATACGCAAATACTCCCAGCTGATGAAAACGGGTTTGCGCTGCAAAATGATACAAGGTATTAAAATGTGCATCTGTTTCCCCGGGAAAACCCACGATAAACGTCGTACGCAAGGCAGCTTTCGGAAAATATTTACGGATTTTCTCCACCACAATTTCCGGATTTTGTGCAAACGGTCTGCCCATTTTCGATAAAATCTCTCCATGAGCATGCTGCAGGGGAATATCAAAATACGGCATAAACGTATCGCCTGCCTCCTGCAAATATTTCAGCAAACTATCTGTCATTCCTGCAGGATAGAGATACATTAACCGCAAACGTTCCAAGCCGTCCAGTTTAAATAATTCATCCAAAAGCGGACGTAAATCCTTATCGTCCGTGTCGCTGCCCCATGCCGTCACATCCTGTGCAACAAGAATTAACTCTTTTATCCCGCTCTCCACAATCTGTTTTGCTTCAGGAACAAGAATTTTTTTATCTATGGAACGATAAGCTCCGCGAATGGAAGGAATAGTACAAAAAGAGCAGTTATGCCGACAGCCTTCTCCAATTTTAAGCCATGCATAGGAAGGACCGGTACTTATTTTTCTTCCGTGTTCGGGAATTTGTATCAAGCTATTTTTATACGAAAAAGACTGATAGCATTTTGCAGAAAGCTTTATCCCAAAATGTTCCTGAATGGCAGAAGCGACAAGACTTCCCCACCTGTCAATATCTTTTGTTTCAAGCCATAAATTAACTTCCGGCACTTCTTTTTGCAGTTCACACACGCCATAACGACCAACCAGACATCCGCACACAATAATGAAGCAATCTTCATTTGCTTGAGTCACCACTTCTATAATGGCAGCAACAGATTCTTCCACTGCACTTTGGATAAAGGCACACGTATTGATGAAAACAACGCTTGCCTCTTCCATTTCATCAACAATTTCAAACTCGCCCAAAGAACCAAGCACATGCTCTGTATCAACGAGATTTTTCGGGCATCCCAAACTGTGCGTATAAACTTTAATCATAGCTTACTCAATCATGGCTTACTCTAATTTTTTTCCTAAACGGCTAAACCGCAAAGAATTTTCTTTACTGTCCCAAGACCAGTAAATTCTCCATGCCTTTCCGTAAATTTCATCGCGATTGACAGTTCCCCAAGCACGGGAATCTTCGGAATTATCGCGGTTATCTCCCATACAAAAATATTCATCCGCAGGCACTTTATAGGGAGGCATATTGTCAAGCTGTCCATAATAATGGGGACGTGTCTGGATAATGTAATCCTCAACAACTTTTTCCCCGTTACGATAAAATTGCTTATCGCGCATTTCAATGACATCACCGGGCAAACCCACAACCCGTTTGATATAATCAACAGAAGGATTTTTAGGATATTTAAACACAATGATATCCCCATATTGCGGTCCTTCTCCCTTATAAATCCACGTACCCGAAAAAGGCAGTTTCAACCCATAACTCAATTTATTGACTAAAATATAATCCCCAATTTGGATGGTATTAAGCATGGAACCGGACGGAATAGTAAACACAGAAACTAAAAATAAACGAATAAAAGCGGCAACAAGCAGGGCAACAACAAGTGCCTCGCCATATTCCCGCAGTACGCCTTTTTTCTTTGGCTCTAATTCTGACATATTTCCCTCAAACATTTATGTGCGCATAATTTATCATGCATTATAAAGTCACGCAAGTTTTATCCTCCCCCACTGTTTTTGCTTCTTGAAGGAGTACTTACCATTCACCGCCGCCGAAACATTAATGCATATACGCAAAAATATTCCCGCAAAGGATTTTACTGAACACCCGAGTGAGGATTATTCTCTATTAAAAATTGGTAATTTCCTTGTTAAATAAAGATTTCTGCACCATTTTTCATCGTCTGTCAGTTTTAACCGTTCTTGATTTTTTAATTTATTTTTTGCTCTCCACGCTTTGAATGCTGCAAATTCATTTTCTATTTCTTTGGCTTCCTGCGTTTTTAATATTTTTTTATAACATTCCATTTGCCTGTCATACATTTCATCAAAAAAATACCGAAAACTCAAAGCGGCATTGCAGCAGGCAAGAGCTTCTTCATATTGCTGCTGTTTATATAAACTGTCAAAAAGCAAAAAATATCCCTCATGCCAATAAGGTTCTTCCCTCAGCATTTTCATACAAAGTTTATCCGAATATGCAGATTGAATTTTTTGCTGTTTTGTTTTTCTGTCTTCTTCGTTCAGCCTGACATAAAAGAAATAATCATTTGTTAAGGCAGGTACATAGCCATCCAGCTCATAGTGAATATGGGCATAGGGTTTTAAATTCTTATTCCGTTCAAAAAGCAAGGCTCGGTTATGCTTCCCCAGCTCCGGATTTAATCTTCCTGCTGTTTTACTTTCATAATGGTACACAATACTTTCATGCACAACTTTACAAAGACAGCCGGCTTTTCCATATTGAAAACATAAATCCAAGTCCTCAAAACCATTGACAAACTCTTCGCAAAACTTTCCAAAAGAAAAAAATTCCTTTGTCCTCGCCAGTAATGCAGCCCCGGTTATTGCCTGAAAAATACTATGCTTTCCAATGACCCGATGGGAATACGGGAAATTTTTATATATATGTCCGATATGCCCATTTAAATCATAGATAATGCCGCAATGCTGAACCGTATTGTCAGGATATAACAGCAAAGGTCCTACCAAGCCAATTTTAGGGTTATCCAATTCTTTTATCAGAGGAGGCAGCCAGTTTTTTGTCACTTTTGTATCATTATTCAAAAATAAGAGAACATCACAGCCTTGCTCCCGCGCAAGTTCCGCCCCCTGATTGCACGCAATGGCAAATCCTTTATTCTCATCATTTCGAATATATTGAAAATGCTCCCCCAATATGCCGGTGCCTGCCTGCATAATTTCTGAAGATGAAACATCTTGAGACGCATTATCAATAACATAAATATATACATCAGATAAATCCGTATGTTCTTTTATGGATAATAAACAAGGAAGCGTCATCTCCTTCCATAAATTATATACGGGAATGATAATGCCGGCTTTCATTCCTTCTCCTCACTATACTTTTATAATTTGGCTTTTCCTGCAACTTATGAACAGTTTTTTATTACACACTAAAAACAGGTAATTTTCTTGTTAAATATAATTTTTTTCTCCATTCCTCATCAACCAGAAATTTCAGTCGAGCCAGATTGCCTTTATACTCTTCCATTCTTCTCCTTTTATTCTCTTCATGTAATGCCGCAAACTTTGCATATGAACTTTCACCGCTAACTTTTTTATAACATTCCAAATACCTGTCAAATATTTCTTCCAAATTATAGTTAAAACGAAAAGCGAGAGTGCAGCAATCCAATGCTTCCTTATATTTTTTCTGTTTATATAAGCTGTCAAAAAGAATAAAATATCCTTCGTGCCAATAGGGCTCATCCGTTAGCATTGCCAAACAACGATCATCAGAATATGCAGACTGAATTTCATTTAATTTGCGCTCTCTTTCTTCTTCCCTTAAGCGAACATAAAAAAAATAATCTTTTGTTAATGCTGACAGATACGCATCATTATCATAATAAATATGTGCATCGGGCTTTATCATCTTATTTCGTTCTATAAAAAGATTTCGGTTATGGCGCAGCTGCTCCACATTCAATCTGTTTGGACTTTTACTTTCATAATGATACACAATACTCTCATGCACAACCTTACATACATATCCCTTTTTAGTATATTGAAAGCAAAGATCTATATCTTCAAAACCGTTTCTGTATTTTTCAAAAAACTTTCCAAAGGAAAAAAATTCATTAGTTCTTGCAAGCAGGGCAGCAGCCGTTATTGCACCAAAAATACTTTGCCTGCCGATAACAGTATGACTGACGGGAAAATTTTTATAAATATGGGTTAAATGACCATTTAAATCATATACTACCCCGCAATGCTGCACCGTATTATCGGGATATAACAGCAAAGGTCCCACCAAGCCAATTTTAGGGTTATCCAATTCTTTTATCAGAGGAGGCAGCCAGTTTTTTGTCACTTTTGTATCATTATTTAAAAATAAGAGAACATCACAGCCTTGTTCCTGCGCCAGTTCCGCTCCCTGATTGCAGGCAATGGCAAATCCTTTATTCTCATCATTTCGAATATATTGAAAATGCTCACCCAATATGCCGGTACCTGCCTGCATAATTTCTGCTAGAGCTGCATCAGAAGAAGCATTGTCAATGAGATAAACTGTTATACAGGATACATCCGTATGTTCTTTAATGGATAATAAACAAGGAAGCGTCATTTCCTTCCATAGGTTATAGACAGGAATGATAATACCGACTTTCATACCTTCTCCTCATTTTTTGTCCTCTCAGCGTATCATAAATACCGATAAAAAAAAAGACCCCTTGCGGGGTCTTCCATATTTCTAAACTGTACAGAAATAGAATTACTTAATTTCAACAGTTGCACCGGCTTCGGTGAGTTGTTTCTTAGCTTCTTCAGCTTCTTCTTTTGATACAGCTTCTTTAAGAGTTGAAGGAGTGCCGTCAACTTTGTCTTTAGCTTCTTTAAGTCCAAGACCGGTAAGAGCACGAACAACTTTAATAACACCGATTTTGTTAGCGCCTGCTTCTTTCAAAACAACGTCAAATTCGGTTTTTTCTTCTTCAGCAGGAGCAGCAGCACCGCCGGCAGCAGGAGCCATTACCATTGCAGCAGCAGGAGCAGCAGCGGATACACCAAATTTTTCTTCCAATTCTTTAATGAACTCAGAAAGTTCAAGTACAGTCATATTAGCGATAAATTCAACAACTTGTTCTTTTGTTACGGACATGGGATTTCTCCTTGAAATTTTGTAATAATCTTTGGCAAATAATTAATAAAATTATGCAGCCTTCTTGGACTCGAGGTCTTTGAGTGCATAGAGAAGCGGACGAACCATATTGGCCATGAGAGATACCAAACCGGTTGGTATTTGATTCATGGTGCCGAGAGCTTGAGCAATAAGTTGTTCCTTGCTTGGCATCTTGGCAAGAGCATCAACATCAGCTTGAGATAATGCTTTTCCTTCCAAGCTACCGCAGCGAACACCAAAAAGCTTGCTGTCTTTGGCAAAGTCACTCACCGCTTTGGCAACAGCCACAGGGTCACTAAATCCAAGAGCAATAGCGCAGTTTTCTTTAAAATTAGCAGAGATAACTGCGTGAGTAGTGTCAGATAAGGCAATGCGTGCAAGAGTATTTTTTACAACATAAAACTCTCCGCCGGCTTGACGGATTTTTACTCTTAACGCGGTCAGCTCTTCCACACTCATACCCTTGAAATCAGTAACGACAACAATAGAAGCTTCAGCAGCTTTTGAGCGTACCTGTTCTATAATCGCAGCTTTTTCTGACTTATTCACGTGAAACTCCTCACGTTAGGGTTGAAATCTGGAAATGCCGAGCCAAAGAAAGTCTGGGCAGGATTTAGAAACCTGCTGTCTTCGACTCGAAAATTTCGTCCTTAGCCATATATCACTAAAAACTATTTAATGGAAAATATAGCAGGCTGGCTATATTCTCACTCTTAGTTTTCCATGAACTTTCTTATTAAGGTTGGATCAACCTTGAAACCGGGTCCCATTGTGGTTGATACAGCCATTTTGGTCATGTATGTACCTTTTGCAGCACTTGGTTTTAAACGTTGTACAGCGTCTAAAAGAGCTTTCAAGTTATCTTGAATTTTGTTTGCGCCAAAAGATACTTTTCCGAGAGGTGCATGAAGAACACCGGCTTTGTCAACTTTAAAATCAACTTTACCGGCTTTCAATTCTTCAACAGCTTTCGCAACATCAAATGTTACAGTACCGGTTTTTGCGTTAGGCATAAGACCACGGGGTCCCAACTGACGTCCAACCTGACCCACTAAAGCCATAACATCAGGAGTTGCAACGGCTGCGTCAAAATCAAGGTTGCCGCCCTTAATGCTTTCAACAAGATCTTCAGCACCAACAATATCAGCACCGGCTGCTTTTGCTTCAGCTTGTTTGTCGCCCTTACAAAATACTGCTACACGTACTGTTTTTCCTAAACCGTGAGGAAGAGAAACAGCACCGCGAACCATTTGGTCGGAGTATTTCGGGTCAACACCTAAGTTGAGAGCCACATCAACTGTTTCATCAAATTTTGCATAAGAAGCAGACAATGATTTTGCAACTGCTTCTTCAACAGTATAAAAAGTTGATAAATCAACTCCTTCTACTGATTTACGATATTTTTTTCCATGTTTGGGCATTTGTCTTTCCCTTCTTTGCTCTATTCGTTTTGAATCTCCTACCCTGAGAGGTAGTACTGCCGAGTCCAACGATAAAACACGCGAATATCACGTACAATCGATTGGAAAACTGCCCTAATTAACCTTTAATTTCAAGTCCCATTGAACGAGCTGTACCTTCAATATTTTTAACAGCACCTTCAAGGTCTTTGCAGTTGAGGTCAGGCATTTTAACTTTTGCAATTTCTTCAACCTGAGCTTTAGATACTGACCCTACTTTCTTACGGTTAGGTTCACCTGAACCTTTTTCCACTTTAGCTGCTTTCAAAAGTAAAACCGGAGCTGGTGGAGTTTTGGTAATAAAAGTAAAAGAACGATCAGCGTAAACAGTGATAATAACAGGAATAATCATTCCTTTTTGGTCTTGTGTACGAGCGTTGAACTCTTTACAAAAGCCCATGATATTAACACCGTGTTGACCTAAAGCAGGACCAACCGGAGGAGATGGGTTTGCAGCTCCCGCTGGAATTTGCAATTTGATTTTGCCTACTTCTTTCTTGGCCATGATGTTTTCCTTTATATAGCCCGAATATTAGACTTTATAGCAGACGCTATCCTTTTGTTACTTGTGAAAAATCAAGTTCAACAGGAGTTTGGCGTCCAAAAATAGATACTGAGACGCGAAGTTTGCCTTTGTCATGGTTAACATCTTCCACCGAACCGTTAAAGCCGCCAAAAGGACCATCTAAAACACGGACATCATCGCCCACTTCAAATTTAACCTTTGGTCCCGGATTATCTTGTCCTTCTTTTACCAAAGAAAGAATACGGCGGACATCATCACTGCCCATGGGGGCCGGACGATTCTTACCGCCTACAAATCCGGTTACTTTCGGAATACTTTGTACAAGATGCCATGAAAAATCTGTCATGGTCATTTGAACCATGATATAGCCGGGGAAAAGCTTACGGGTAACCGTCCGTCTTTGACCGTCTTTGCCAATTTCCACTACTTTTTCAGTGGGAAGCAAAACTTGGTGGATAAGACCTTCGTCCTGAGCTGTACGTTTGAGCTCGTTGATTTGCTTTTCCACTCTCATTTCAAAACCGGAATACGTATGCAGCATATACCAGTTATGATATTCGTTTTCATGAGAGTTTTGAGTGGCTGCAGATGAATTTGCCGCAGCTTCGACTATATTTTCTTGGCTCACTTCTTGAGAGTCAATATTATTATTTTCTTTATCCATTATAATACTCCAATTAGGGATAAATATCTATTCGTTATGACAAAATCATACGAATAGCACCAGAAAGGAGAAAATCCACTAAACCTAAAAGGAGTGCCATGACGGTAACAAATCCTAATACAACCAAACCGGTTGTACGAGTTTCTTTCAAGGTTGGCCAACTTACTTTACGAAGCTCAGTACGAGAAAGTAAGAAGTAGCTTTTTAAAGCAGAAAAGCGTTCCAATAAACCACTTTTGCTTGGCTTTGTTTTTTGTGCTTCAGAAGATTTTGCTTGAGAAGCTGTTTTTACTTCTGCGTTATCTTTGCTCATAAATATCCCAATATGAAAGAAAATGGCAGGTGAGGAGGGATTCGAACCCCCAGCATGCGGTTTTGGAGACCGCCGCTCTACCGTTAGAGCTACTCACCTGCTCTATGAAAACTACTTGGTTTCTCTATGGAGTGTATGTTTCTTATCCCAAGGACAATACTTTTTCACTTCCAGTCTGCCAGTAGTATTCTTCTTGTTTTTTACCGTCGCGTAGTTACGTCGCTTACACTCGGTGCAAGCAAGTAAAATATTAACGCGCATTTGTTACTCCAAGATTTCAGTAACAACACCGGAACCAACAGTACGTCCACCTTCACGGATAGCAAAGCGGAGGCCTTGATCCATTGCGATTGGGTGGATAAGTTCAACGGTGAAGGTAGAGTTATCACCAGGCATTACCATTTCTACGCCTTCAGCAAGAGCAATAGAACCGGTAATATCGGTAGTACGGAAATAGAATTGAGGACGGTATCCGGAGAAGAATGGAGTATGGCGTCCGCCTTCTTCTTTGCTCAAAACGTAAACTTCTGCTTTAAATTTCTTATGAGGAGTAATGGATTTTGGAGCAGCAAGAACTTGACCGCGTTCTACTTCTTCACGTTTTACGCCGCGGAGAAGTACGCCAACGTTATCGCCGGCTTCACCTTGGTCAAGGAGTTTACGGAACATTTCAACACCAGTACAGGTTGAAGTCATGGTAGGTTTAATACCAACGATTTCAACGGAGTCACCAACTTTGATAACACCTTTTTCAACACGACCGGTTACAACTGTACCACGACCGGAAATGGAGAAAACGTCTTCGATAGGCATGAGGAAAGGTTTATCAACCTCACGAACAGGATCGGGAATGTAACTGTCGCATGCGTCGAGAAGTTCGAGAATGCATTTAGCTTCTTCAGAATCAGCGCTGTCAGTGTTCAAAGCGTTAAGAGCAGAACCTCTGATAACAGGAACGTCATCACCGGGGAAGCCGTTAGCGGTCAAAAGTTCACGCATTTCCATTTCAACGAGTTCGAGAAGTTCAGGATCGTCTACTTGGTCGCATTTGTTCATGAATACGATAAGGTATGGAACACCAACTTGGCGGGCAAGAAGGATGTGTTCTTTTGTTTGAGGCATAGGACCGTCAGTTGCGGCAACAACGATGATAGCTGCGTCCATTTGGGCAGCACCGGTAATCATGTTTTTGATGTAGTCGGCGTGACCGGGGCAGTCAACGTGTGCATAGTGACGTTTAGCTGTTTCGTATTCAACGTGTGCAGTAGCAATGGTGATACCGCGTTCTTTTTCTTCCGGAGCTTTGTCGATGCTGTTGTAGTCAACAAATTGTCCGTTACCTTTAAGACCAGCAACTTTGGTGATAGCAGCTGTTAAAGTAGTTTTACCGTGGTCGATGTGACCGATAGTACCAATATTAACGTGAGGTTTGGTACGTGTAAATTTTTCCTTACCCATGAGAAGTCTCCTAAATTGGTTACTTATTACTATATGTTCTATGCTAGCAGCAAAGACGCTGTTAATCATAATACTTTATACAAGTATAAACTTGGATAAATACCTTAGTCAAAAGCGCTTAAAAACAGATTACATTGTGGGGAAAAAAATGAAGAAAGTGAGCAGAAGTGGAGCGGGAAACGAGATTCGAACTCGCAACCCTCAGCTTGGAAGGCTGATGCTCTAGCCGTTGAGCTATTCCCGCCCATTGCAGTAGTTCCCCGACAGCGCGCACTGTCTCCTACAGCTAAACCAGCAAAAGCTGGTGGTGGGGGTTGGATTTGAACCAACGAAGTCGGACGACGACAGATTTACAGTCTGTTCCCTTTGGCCACTCGGGAACCCCACCACGCTATACCCTTTCGGGTTATACCAGTTTCCTGGCAGGCCTTTTGCTTTCTCATTGCGAGAAATATGTGGAGCTGGCGATGGGACTTGAACCCGCAACCACCTGATTACAAGTCAGGTGCTCTACCAATTGAGCTACACCAGCACGATGTGTTTTATATCCTTTTTATTAACGGAATGCAAGTTATTTTTTTCAACTTACACTTTCTTTTTCACATCAAGAAGTGCCTTTATATATAAACTTATCTGACTTGTAAAGTAAAATTTTCTACTTTTTTAATATTTTTTTATTATTTTATTCAACTATCTTATTTTATAGATTAAAATGCTCGTCCCATGGTAAATTCAAAGCGACCGCTTAAATCTTGACCGTTATACCCGTCGGTTAAAGGATAACCGTAGGCGAAGCGCAAGTCACCAAGAGGTGAATTCCAGCGTACTTCAAGCCCTGTTGAATAATAATTTTTATCAAACAAACTTCTGTATTGTTCATCGGAAATTGTGGCAAAGTCAAAGAAGGGCACAGCGGCAATACTGTATTCTTCGCTGACACGCCAAATATATTCGGCAGATCCGTACACAGCCTTTGTTGCCCCGATAACTTCATAGGTTCTGGGGTCACGGGTGGAAACATCTTCATAATCATAGCCGCGAAGAGTGCTCATACCGCCGACATAAATACGCTCAAAGGCAGGAATGGGGTCATTCCCGTTTTTATAGGCAAAAACACCGGCTACTCTGCTGTGAAAAACATGATTTTTCCCCAGTCCGTAGTAAAAACCATAGGAACCGCGCAGCTTGATGAAATCATCACTGCCGCCGATAATTCCGCCGCCATATTCAACATAAATGCTTTCTTTTGTACCTCTGGTGGGGAAACGGACACTGTCTGTCGTATCGCGGACAAGTCCGGCACTGATAACACTTGCCCAGTTTTCACCCTCATAAGATTTAATAGCAGAACTTGCATAGGGCTGGATATTATACATTTCATAGTATTCAAGCCGGTAATTCAGCACTGCCCGTGTATATTCTCCAATGGGATAAAACAGTCCGAATTCAGTACCCGTGGAATCCCTATCATAGCTTGACCATTCATAATCTTCTTTATAAATACTCATGGTGAAGCCTAAATTGGTATCATAAAGACGCGGGTTGACAAAATACCCGCGCATAGAGGATTTTTTACTGGACAAATATCCCTGCAAGCCGACAGAATAGCCCTTTCCATAGAGGTTATTCTTTTGAATGTTGGCACTAACCCCAATATTATCATAGGTGGAGTAACCAATACCAAGACCAAACCTGCCTGTTTCATTTTCAACCACAGAAAGTTTCAAATCCACTTCACCGGTTTCGCCTGTCGGCAAAAGATCGACATTCACTTCTTTAAAATAATCGGTCATATTGAGGCGGTCAATGGAACGCTGCACCTTTGTCCCGTCATATGCCTGCCCGTCAGCCAGACGAAGTTCACGCAAAATAACATTATCGCGCGTTTCTGTATTTCCTTCCAAAATAACATTTCGGATATAAACTTTTTCATTAGGCTGTAAAACGTAATAAATATCAACAAGCCCTTTTGCTTTATCCAAAGGCGTATCCACATCCACATTGGCAAAGGCATACCCATATCCTGTGTAAATATCTTTTAATTTTTGGATATCATCCTGCATGACTTTCAGGTTAAAATATTCTTCATCTTTTTGGACATTATCAAGGGCGATTTTTTCAAATAACTCATCGGTTGACTCCAACAAGTCCCCTCTAAAGCCAATTTGTCCAATTTTATAACGAATGCCCGGGGCAATATTAAAGTTAACAACAATTCCGTCCTCTTCATAAAAAATTTCCGGACGGTTTGCTATGGCGTCAAGATAGCCGTTCTGGACTAAATATGCTTGAATTTGCTGTGTATCACCGTCAATATCTTCTTCTTTCAAAATACCGTATTTTGTAAACCAAGAAAACATGCCATGGGTACGGATTTTTGTGACATCCCGCAGTTCATCCTGCAAATCTTCGTCAACGCCAATCATGTTCACTTCTTTTACATACAGTTTTTTTCCTGCATCGACAGTAATGATAAGGTTTGCCCCTCTGTTGTTTTCCAAAGGTTGGATATCATATTTTGCTTCAACCAAATAATACCCTTGCTTGCGGTATAATTCTTTAATAACTTCAAGATCATTGCTCAGTGTTTTTTCATTCAAAACCGTGCCGGGCTGTGTTGTCATTGCACCAAGGGAATCTTCCTCGCTCACATCATCATCGCCAAGCACACGAATAGCATTTATTCTTTGCTTTTCCACAACGTTAACAACTAAGGTATTTCCTTCCATATGTGCCGTAACGTCATTAAAATATCCCATTGCCCAAACAGCGCGGATATCTTCATCAAGCTGATCATTGTCAACAGTATCCCCCACATGGGTAACAAGAGCATTTTTGACCCGCTCGGGGTCAATCAGTAAGGTTCCACGAACAACAATATCTTGGATATTCCCTGTATTCTGCATAGGACGAGGAGCAGCAAAAGCATTTCCCGCCAAGGAAAAACATACTATAAAAACAAAAAGAAGATTAATACATTTTTTGTTCATGAAAAGCTCCAGACTTTAATTCAACAACACGCTGCATTTGGTTTGCAATCTCAACATTGTGCGTCACCATGACAAGTGCCATTTTCTTTTCTTTATTTAAATTTGTCAATACCTGCATTATTTGTTCGCCCGTTTTTGGGTCTAAATTTCCTGTCGGCTCATCAGCCAAAAGCACTTTGGGGGATAAAAGCACTGCCCGTGCAATGGCAACTCTTTGCTTTTCACCTCCGGAAAGAGTTGTCACAACATGCTTTGCCCTGTCTGCAAGCCCAACTATTTCCAACAGTTCCATGGCTTTTTTCAGGGCTTCGTTTTTAGGCATTCCGGAAATCATTGCCTGCATGGCGACATTTTCTGCCGTTGTAAACTCCGGCAATAAATGGTGAAATTGAAAAACAAAACCCATTTCTTTATTGCGGATAAAATTTTTTTCCTGTTCTTTCAACGTATGAATATTTTTTCCGCAAAAAAGAATTTCACCGGAACTGGGATTATCAAGCCCTGCCAGCATATGCAGAAATGTTGATTTCCCGCTGCCGGAAGCACCGAGTACAGCAAGCATTTCCCCCTCTTCAACCATGAAATTAACGGAATTTAAAATCGTTATTTCTTCCTGAGGAGTACAAATAATTTTAGAAACATTCTTTAATGTATATAACATATCAGCCTGCTATTCATACCGCAATGCTTCAGCAGGAACAAGCTTAGCGGCTTGCCGTGCGGGGTAAATGGTTGCCAGAAAGCACATAAACATCGATGCAAAACCGATAAAAGCCGTATCAGCAAAGGTAATGAGCACAGGCAAATGGTCAGACGCGTAAACCCCGCGGGGCAATTCAATAAACTGATATTTTTGCAGTAAAAAGGCTAAGGTCAGCCCCCCCGCATAGCCAATCATGGTACCGATAAAGCCAATAATTGTCCCTTGGAGCATAAAGATTTTTCTAATGGAAGCACTGCTTGCTCCCATGGACATCATAATTGCAATGTCTTTGGTCTTTTCCATAACGAGCATTACAAGCGAAGTAATAATAGAAAAAGAGCCAACCATAACAATCAGCGCAAGCACAATGAACATGCCGATACGCTCCAATTGCAGGGCAGCAAATAATCCCGCATTGGTATCAATCCAGTTTCGCGTATATAAATAGTCCGGGAGCTGATTTTGCAGCTCTGCACTGACTTCCTTTGCTGCCATGGGATTATGGAGGAAAACTTCTATCCCGCTCACCCGTCCCGGAGGTGTGCCAATAAGTTCCTGTGCTGACTGCAAAGAAATAAAGGCTAAACGGTTATCATAATCGTTTAAGCCGGTTTTAAAAATTCCCGCAACCCGATAGGAAACAATTTTCGGTACAAAACCGGCTGTGGTGCGTTCTCCTGTGGGTGCCATCAAATTTATCCTGCTTCCTATTTTCAGCCCAAAACGCAAAGCCAATTCTTCACCAATAAGAATACCCTGCGCCCCTTTTGGACGGATAAGGTCATCAAGGGAACCTTCTTTTAATTGCTGCAAAATAGTCAGGGCTTCATCAGCTTTATGCGGTTCAATGCCGCGGATAACAAGACCTGTTGCCCCCTGCTGACTGGAAAACAAAACTTCCGTATATAAAAAAGGAGCAGCAGCTTTAACCTCATGATTTTTTGTTATTTCTTCCGCAATTTCAGCATAGCCGCCGCTTCCGTCTTCTTTTGCATCTAAAAATTCAGGAACAACACTTTGGATAAAAATATGGGAATTCGCCCCTAAAATCTTATTGCGGATATCTGTTGTAAAGCCGTTATACACGCCCATAACCACCACTAATGCTCCCACACCAATGGCAACACCCAGTACGGACATAATGGAAATAACTGAAATAAATGCCTGCTGCCTTTTGGAAAAAAGATAGCGTAATGCAATAAAAAGTTCAAATCCCATGGAATGATATACTATAGCTCAAGTCTTAAATGAGGGAAGAAAATAACTTCACGAATAGAAGGAGAATCCGTGAGCAGCATTACCAGACGATCAATGCCGATGCCTTCCCCTGCAGTTGGAGGCATACCGTATTCCAGTGCACGCAGATAGTCATCGTCAAGCGGACAGGCTTCTTCATCACCAAGAGCTTTTGCTTCCATTTGCTTTTGGAAGCGGATACGCTGGTCAACAGGGTCGTTCAATTCCGAAAATGCATTGGCAAGTTCACTGCCTGCAATGAAAAGCTCAAATCTGTCTGTCAATTCCGGATTATCATCATTGCGGCGTGCAAGCGGGGAAATTTCAGCAGGATAATAATAAATAAAGGTTGGCTGGATAAGTTTCGGCTCAACATCCAAATCAAAAAGCATAGACTGTAATTTGCCGATACCCACGTTTTCCACATTTTTTTCACCGCGGGAAATCAGGTAGTTTTTGACAGCTTCCATATTCGTATAAAATTCGGGAGCATGGTTGCCGTATTTTTCCAAAGAATCATGGAAGGTAATCCGTTCCCATTTTCCCTTGGTTAAATCGATTTGATTTTCTTGATATGTCACAACAGTTGAACCGCAAACCCGATAGGCAATAGTGGAAAACAAATCTTCGGTCAAATCCATTAAATCCCAGAATGTAGCATACGCCCAGTAAAACTCACAGGAGGTAAATTCCGGATTATGTTTCGTATCTGTGCCTTCATTCCTGAAGCAGCGGTTAATTTCAAAAACTTTTTCCAATCCGCCCACAATAAGACGCTTTAAATAAAGTTCCGGCGCAATACGTAAAAACAAGTCCATATCGAGTGCATTATGGTGCGTAACAAAAGGACGGGCATTTGCCCCGCCGGCAAGCGGATGCATCATGGGTGTTTCCACTTCCGTAAAATCATAGTCTTCCATAAAATTCCGAAACTCACGGATAATGCGGGAACGTTTGCGGAACACATCACGGGCTTTGGGATTAACAATTAAATCCACATAGCGCTGACGAAAACGCATTTCCACATTGGTAAGCCCGGCATGTTTGTCAGGAAGAGGACGAAATGATTTTGTCAATAATTTGATGGAAGAACAGGAAAGAGTGAGTTCCCCTGTTTTAGTGCGGAACAATGTGCCGTTTACCCCAACAATATCGCCGACATCGAGTTTTTTAAAAACTTTAAATTCTTCTTCGGCAAGCCGTGATTTATCGGCATAACACTGCAGGCGTCCTGTTTTATCCTGCAAGTGAAAGAACATTACCTTCCCAAAGGAACGATAGGAGACAATTCTTCCGGCAAGGACAAAGTTTGTATCAATGGCTTCCAATTCTTCTGCGCTGTACCCCTCAAATTCTGCCCGAACAACACCGCAGCTGTCTTCTTTTTTAAAGCCGTTTGGAAAAAGCGGCACACCGGAATCCCAAATATCACAGGATTTTGCCACACAGTTTTTAATAACTTCATTCAGCTCGCCGCGTTCATGGAAGCTTTCAAGCATGGGCATAAAATAAGAAACGTGTTCAGACTGACTTGCAATTTTAATTGCTTTTTGATGATTTGGGGTACTCACTTATCACTCCACAAAATAAAATCAAATATTGTGATTTATCATATTATTAAAATATGTGCATATAGTCAAGACAAACAATCAAGAAAAATTCAAATTTTCAAAGAAATTTCTCATTTATTCTATTGACAAAACAACAGAGAACAAGTTATTTTTATGCATTGATTATATGTAATAAAACCTCATAACGATAACGCTTTATTCTGTACTTGCTTTTTTGCAATGGATAAGCGTTTTTGTTTATTTTAGCCTTTTTTCCAAAGGAGCTATAGTATGGCAAAATGTTTAGGCAAATCCTTAACCTTTGAAGATATTTTACTTGTTCCGGCATATTCCAATGTTACTCCCGACATGGTAAGCCTTGAAGCATGGCTTACTCCAGAAATAAAACTTCCCATTCCCCTTCTTTCTGCGGCAATGGATACGGTTACCGAATCTGCCATGGCTATTTCTATGGCACGCAACGGGGGAATTGGCATTATCCATAAAAATATGAGTATTGCAGACCAAAGACTGGAAGTGGAAAAAGTAAAAAAATCCGAAAGCGGAATGATTTTGGATCCTGTGACTGTCGGACCTGACGATACCGTGCAAAAAGCCCTGCAGCTTATGCATGATTACCGCGTCAGCGGCTTGCCTGTTGAAAAAAATGATACCCTTGTGGGCATACTCACCAACCGAGATGTCCGCTTTGTGACAGAACCGGAAAAAGTGCTTGTCTGCGAAGTCATGACAAGAGATAACCTTGTGACCGTTCCCATGGGCACAACCCTTGAAGAAGCAAAACACCACCTGCACGTTCACAGAATTGAAAAACTCCTTGTTGTGGACGGCAACCGCAAACTCCGCGGTCTTATCACCATGAAAGATATTGATAAAGTGCAAAAATACCCTGATTCCTGCAAAGATGACAAAGGGCGCCTTCGCGTTGGGGCTGCCATCGGCGTGGGCAAAGGAAATGAAGAAAGAGCTGCCGAACTTCTGGCAGCAGGTGCAGACGTTCTTGTACTTGATTCTGCCCACGGTCATTCTGAAAATATTTTGCAGGCTGTAAGAAATATCCGTGCTTCCTTCCCCAACGCACAGCTTATCGGCGGAAACGTTGCCACCTATGAAGGTGCTAAAGCTCTGATTGAAGCCGGCGTAGACACGGTAAAATGCGGTATTGGTCCCGGTTCAATCTGCACAACCCGCGTTGTTGCCGGCGTGGGTGTTCCGCAAGTAACGGCAATTATGGAAACCAGCCGTGCCACCCGCGAATTTGGCAAATGCCTCATTGCTGACGGCGGCATTAAATATTCCGGAGATATTGTCAAAGCTCTTGCAGTAGGCGCCAATGCCATTATGGCTGGATCCCTTTTTGCAGGTACCGATGAAACGCCCGGCGAAACGATTTTATATCAAGGACGTACCTATAAAACCTACCGCGGCATGGGCTCCATAGACGCCATGAAAGACGGCAGCTGCGACCGTTATTTTCAGGAAAAATCCAAGAAATTTGTTCCTGAAGGCATTGTCGGACGTGTTCCTTCCCGCGGTCCTGTGGCTGACACGATTTATCAGCTTATGGGCGGGCTTCGCTCCGGCATGGGTTACCTTGGGGCAAAAAATATTCCTACCCTGTATGAAACAGCCCAATATGTGGAAATCTCCTCAGCAGGACTGAGAGAAAGCCATGTCCATGATGTTATCATTACCAAAGAAGCACCCAATTACCGTGTAGAACATTAATCGGGCAGAACATTATAATAAAAAATACAAAAGGTTAGTATGTCAAAAGTAATTATTATCGACTTCGGCTCTCAAGTTACCCAGCTTATTGCCCGCCGTGTGCGTGAACTGGGCGTTTATTCCGAAATTCACCCCTGTCAGATCAGTGCGGAAAAAATTAAAGCCATGCAGCCTGATGCTCTTATTTTATCAGGCGGTCCTGCCAGTGTCGGTGAAAAAGACGCACCTGCCCTTGATATGGGACTGCTGGAGATAGGTGTGCCCGTGCTCGGTATTTGTTATGGCATGCAGCTTCTTGCCCATAACCTTGGCGGGGAGCTTTCCCAGTCCGAAACCCGCGAATACGGTCCTGCAGAACTGGAACTTTGCGACAGCAGTGCTCTTTGGCAGGGACTTGGCAAAACATCCCGTGTCTGGATGAGCCACGGGGACAAAGTCAGCAAAGCTCCGCAGGGTTTTAAAGTGTGCGGAAAGACAAAAACGCTTGCTATCGCAGCCATGTGCGATGAAAGCCGCAAAATCTATGCCCTGCAGTTCCACCCGGAAGTACACCACAGTGTAGACGGCACAGCTATGATTAAAAATTTCCTTTTTGAAGTTGCCCGCCTCAAAGCTGACTGGAACATGCATAATTTTGCTGAACGCGTCATTGATGAATGCCGTAAAAAAGTCGGCGATGGACATGTTATATGCGCCCTTTCCGGCGGGGTTGACTCCACTGTTGTTGCCGTTCTCTTAAATATGGCTATCGGACACAGGCTTCACTGCATTTTTGTAAACAACGGCGTACTCCGTGAACACGAAGGCGAAGAAGTTGTCAGTTATTTGCGTGAACATTTTGATTTAAATCTAAAATATGTGGATGCCAGCAAGCTTTTCCTCGATAAATTGGCTGGAGTTGAGGATCCGGAAAAGAAACGCAAAATCATCGGGCATACTTTCATTGATGTCTTCGAACAGGAAGCCAATGCCATTAAAGCAAGCGGCGTCAGCGTCAAATTCCTTGCACAGGGTACGCTTTATCCTGATGTTATTGAATCCGTCTCCTATAAAGGACCCAGCGCCGTGATTAAAAGCCACCACAATGTGGGCGGTTTGCCGGAAAAAATGGATATGGATCTTATTGAACCGCTCCGAGAACTTTTCAAAGACGAAGTGCGGGCTGTGGGGGCAGAACTTGGTATTCCGGAATCCGTTTTATGGCGCCATCCGTTCCCCGGTCCCGGTCTTGCGATTCGTATTATTGGTGAAATCACCGAAGAACGCCTCAATATTTTACGTAAAGCCGATACCATTGTGCAGGAAGAACTCAGAGCTTCCGGCTGGTACCGTAAAGTATGGCAAGGCTTTGCCGTGCTTCTCCCCCTCAAGACCGTGGGGGTTATGGGCGACGGCAGAACGTATGAAAGCGTCATCGCCCTTAGAATTGTGGACAGTGTGGATGCCATGACAGCTGACTGGTCACGTATCCCGGAAGATGTGCTGGCTAAAATGAGCACAAGAATTATCAACGAAGTCCGCGGCGTCAACCGCGTCGTGCTCGATATTTCCCCAAAACCGCCCAGCACCATCGAATGGGAATAAGAATTACTTATAAATATTCTAGAGCGTTTCCCTATAATATTCGTAATTTTTATTTTTCTTGGGGAAAATGATTTCCCCCAATCCCCCTCATATCCTGTTATGGATATTGTCCATAACAGGGAATTAACATTCTTGATGTTAACAGGAAATGCTCTAAAAATGAAAAAGCCCTTAGTGAAAAACTAAGAGCTTTTTATTTTCCTATGGAACTATCAGAAAAAATTTTATGCTGTAATAATTAAACCAACTGGTTTCATTTATTCTCTTTGATTTGTTTATCGTCTATATATTTTTTCATTTCTTCTTCTGATAATACACGGTCATATTTTGACTTTATCTTTCCAACCTGTAAATCTTCAGTTATAAAATCTATAAGCTGAGCAAAATCTTTATTCTTTTCAGCAAGCTTATTTATTGTATCCCAATCCAATTCATCTTTATGATCAGCCTGCACAAGGATTTCACTCTCTTCCACATAATCTGGATTTAATTTAATAAAACCGATACCAAAAGAATTTGCCAATCTCTGCATTTCTTCCATTAAGTCAGAATCATCACCATAATCCAATGCTACAAGATACCCTTCATTTGCCCAGCTGGAATTGGAAACTGCTTGGAAATAATATTGCCGAAGTGTTGAAAATGTAACTTTCTTTTTAATTTCAAAGGAAAACAAATCACATTTCACAATATTGAACCGGTTAATCAATTTCTTTGTTTGCTCGTTATAATCATCAAAAGAAAAATGTACTCCAACCATGTCAGGGTGCAGCCATTCATTTTCCCCTTTCTTTCCTCTATGAGAAACTTTTTCATTTATTGTTTTTGCAACACATTCAAAATGAGGGCTTGCCTTGAGAAAATATGTCAGCAATACATGTAAATCTTTTTCATTATAATGCTCATTTTCCTTTTCAATCTCTACAATTTCTTTTTCAATTCTCTTTTCTTCTTTTTTATTAATCTCAATATCCTTAATAAAAAATAATGTTGGACGAGAACTTACTTTTATAAATTTTGTCTGCGGATTTTCTTTTATATCAATATATATTCTAGCTCCAATAGTTCGCCATGGAGTTTTTCCGGCACTCTCTATTTTAAAGCCTAATTCTTGTGATTTTTCCCAAATCTGCTTATCCGTCAGCGGAGCTTGAATTTTTTTCAACGTTTCATACGCCAATTCTAAAAAAGTCACAACTCTCCCCCTCTCATTTTATTACAAAAAAATTATATAAAACTCTTTCTCCTTATGCAAGTTGTTATCGCATATTAAACGCTCTTTTTCCCTGCTTGCCATTATAAAAAAAATCTTTTATACTTTTTACTCATTACAAAAATACGCATTGTTTTTGAGGTATATATGTTCGGAATCGGCTCTACAGAACTTTTGCTCATTTTAGTCGTTGCCCTGATTGTTTTAGGTCCCCGCAATTTACCTAAAATTGCCAACACACTGGGAAAAGCCATGGGACAGTTTCAGCGTGCCTCCCGTGATTTTCAGCGGAGTATCAATACGGAAATAGCTTTTGAAGAAGAACAGGAAAAGAAAAAAGCGGAACAAAAACAAGCAGAAACAGCTCAAGCCTCAGAAAAAGTTGAAAATAAAGAAGAGACAAAAGCATAGGGAACAGAGGGATTTTTCATGTGCTTAGATGAAGAAAACAATATCAAACGAATTCTTGGCAGCGAACCTATTGCTTCTCGTCCCTTGCCCAAAGACGAACCAAAACAGGAAGCACAGCCGGAAGAGCCACAAGAAACAGCCCGCAAAACAAATTCAAAGACTACGCAAGATACTGAGAATACCGATACGGCAAATCTCCAAAACGAAACAAAACAGGAGCAAAATTCCCAAACCCAAAATCCGGAGAATGAAACATTTATTCCTCCTGCAAGCGTGACAAGCCAAAAGAGTGATCCCGAAGAAAACCAAATGCCTCTTCTTTCGCATTTAAATGAGCTGCGTCTTCGCCTGACCCGTATTGTTATTATTGTTTTAATCGGCTTTATTGGTTTTTATGGTGTTTCAGAACTTGCCTATACCTATTTGGCAGAACCGCTGACCCGTTTTTTACCCGAAGGAAGCACCCTTATTTATACCTCTCCGCAGGGAGCATTTTTCACCTATTTAAAAGTTTCGTTAATGCTTTCCATCTTAGGTACCAGTCCGTACACCTTTTATCAAATTTGGGCATTTATTGCCCCGGGCTTATATAAAGAAGAACAGAAAGCTGTTTTGCCCCTTGCCTTTTTTTCTGCATTTTTCTTTATGGCAGGCGCTGCCTTTTGTTATATCACTGTCTTTCCCATCGCTTTTAAATTCTTCATGGGCTTTACAACGGACATGGTACGCCCCATGATTAGTGTTGAAGAATATTTAAGTTTTGCTTTGAAACTGATTATTGCCTTCGGGCTTGTCTTTGAAATGCCGCTATTTTCCTATTTTCTGGCAAGACTTCGCCTGATTACCGCAGACAGCATGCGCCGCTACAGAAAATACGCCATTCTGGTTATTTTCATTACCGCAGCAATCCTTACTCCGCCCGATGTTTTCTCTCAGGTCTTAATGGCTATCCCCATGATTTTTCTTTATGAAGTCAGTATTTATATCACAATGGTTGCCAACAGAACCCGGGAAAAAAATGAAAAGCTGCAAAAAGAGAAAGAAAATACAGAAGCTGGACAAAAAGATCTGACTGAACAGAGCGAAGGGGCAGAACAGGCAGAACAGATTGAACGGGCTGAAGAACCTGAAACACCGGAAACAAATGCGAAATAAAACACAATGCAAAGGCAAACGGATTATTTATGAATACTCTCCAAAGAAAAGCGTCCATTTCCCGCAGCACAAAAGAAACAGATATCAATTTAACCCTCAACCTTGACGGTACAGGCAAAACATCTATCCAAAGCGGTATGGGCTTTTTGGATCACATGCTGACTCTGCTTGCCTTTTGGGCAAAATTTGATTTGGAACTCACCTGCAAAGGCGATACGCATATAGATTATCACCACAGCATGGAAGATATTGGAATTTGCCTTGGCAATGCCTTCCATACCGCCCTCACCAGCCGCAATAATGCCAACGGCATTGAGCGCGTTGGTTTTGCAAAAATTCCCATGGATGAGGCGCTGACGGAAGTTTGCCTCGATATTTCCGGACGTGCGTGGCTGGAATGGCATAATGACGAAATTCTCCCCCCTGTTATTGCCGGTGATGAAAAAGATATTTGGCGGGAATTTTATAAAGCCTTTGCCGGCAGTGCAAAAATGAATTTGCATATCCGATTTCTCTATGGAAAAAACGGACATCACCTTTTGGAATCCGTGGCAAAAGGCGTAGGAAAAGCATTGCAGCGTGCAGTTAGTATTAATGGTGATGAGGCAACAAGTACAAAAGGAAGTTTAGACCTATGAAAAAAATTCTTTTGCTCAGTCTTCTGCTCTTTACATTTTTGGCAAGTGCCTGTCAGGAACAGGCTTTAATTCCGGCCATTCCTGCCCCTGTCGTAATTGCAGTTGCTCCTTATAACCAGCCAACCCATGAAGCACAGCTTTTAGCCGGCTATATCCCAAGAGAACAAGGGCTTGCCAGCCAAAATGACCTTGCATGCTATGATGAACTTTTAAAAGAAAAACTTGCTCAAACCCATAGGCAATATCTCTTTTTAACCTATGATGATTTAAACATCAATATCCAGCGTGACAGCAAAGACAGAGCCAATGTCCTTGCAACATGGGCAAAAATTGCGCAAAATAACAATGCGGATTATATCCTTATTCCACAACTTATTGATTATGAAGAAAAATATGATGTGGGCGGAGATATCTTTTCCCCGGCACGCCTCATTTCTGATTTCTTTCTTGTCAAAGCGATAAATCCCGCCAATGATTCCCCTGACGGTTTCTTGCAGGCTCGTTCCCATTATAAAGAAGTAAGCTTTATACAAGTCAATGCATCGGGGGAAGATTATGTCACACCAAGACAACGTCTGAGTGTTGCGTATTTTGTGCAGGAATCTATCCACAAAATGATACATGAATTCCAGCTGATACTCAAATAGGACATAGCATATGATTATTTTTCCTGCTGTTGATTTAAAAAATGGAAAAGCTGTTCGCCTCAAACAAGGCAAAGCCGATGAGGTTTCTGTTTTTTCCGATGACCCTGTACAAATGGCAAAACACTGGCAAAGCCTTGGAGCGGAATATCTCCATTTAATAGATTTGGACGGGGCTTTTGCAGGCAAAAGCGTCAATGCCGATATTGTCAAACAAATTTGTCAGGAATTAACCATCCCCGTCCAGCTTGGCGGCGGAATACGAAGCGAAGAAATTGCCGATTTCTGGCTTCATTTAGGGGTTACCCGCATTATTATCGGCACAATGGCTCTTGAAAATTTTGCACTTTTTGAAAAAATCTGCAAAAAATATCCCGGACGGGTAGGTGTTTCTCTGGATGTGCAGGGAAAAAAACTCAAAACCCGCGGTTGGGTTGAAGATTCCGGAAAAGAAATTGATGAAATTCTGCCCAAGCTCCAACATGCCGGCTGTGCCTTTATTATTTATACGGATATTGACCGTGACGGCATGCACAGTGAGCTTAATTTTGCCGAAATAGAACGTCTGGCAAAACTTTGTCCTCTTCCTCTTCTGGCAGCAGGCGGGGTTTCCACCATGGAAAGTGTAAAAAAACTTCTGCCCCTTTCCAAGACATCTTCTTTGCAGGGTATTATTTCCGGACGAGCCATTTACGAGGGAACACTCAATTTGCAAGAGGCAATTAATTTTATTAAAAATAATTGATACAACAAAAGATACTGGAATAAAAGACACATTATTTCAATGTATTATAAAAAATTAAAAAAAGTCTAGAAATTTTCTTAATACCCTAAAGGCTTTTTTATCTTTGCCGATATGATTTTTGTTGAAACAATAGTCCAATATGTACGAAGCGCCAACTTGGACTTCCTGTTTCTTCAACTCACGGCTATGGAGGTTCTTATGAAGATAAGCAATAATTCTGGAATTGAAACATTTCCAATCAGCATAAATGAAACTTCTCCTGTTAATAAAATTACAAAACAAGAAGAAGTAAAAGGAGTTTCTTCTCCCCTCATGCAGGCACAAGATACTGTTTCTCTTTCTGAAGACGCAAAATATCACACTATGGCTAAAGTTGAAGCACTTGAAACTTCAGAAGTTCGTGCGGAAAAAGTGCAGCAGCTCAAGCAAAAAATCCGTAACGGCACCTATCAAATGAGCAGTATGGATACAGCAAAAGCTATGGTGCAAGATCTTTTTGCGCACAGAGAATTGCTTTTAGTGAACTAAAACACTTCAACCTTTAATAGGAAAGGCGGGAACTTTACCCGCTTTTTTTTGTCCGGTTTTCTCATTTGCTGTAAATATGAAGGTTCAGCATGTTCGGCTGAGATAAACCAATGATACGTTTTCAAAGACAATTTTCTTCCCTGCTGCAGACTTTTGCGCTTTACGGCAGGCATTACCATACAGCAAAGCCATGCTGCATGGTTTTTAAAAACACAATGTTTTCTATGCAGGAGTAAATTTGCGCTAAAAAATTCGCAAAACATTTTTTTCATACTCTTCTTTGCTGAACAAAATATTATTTTTTTATAGCATATAAAGCCCGCTCGTTCCCGCCTAAATCCATGAGCGTCTTTACGGAAGTATAGTGATAGTGAGAGCATAGCGCCTGCATGGCTTTTCCTTGATTATAGCCATGCTCAATAAGCAATAACGCGCCGGATTTTAAGAGTTCTTCGCCCGCTTGCAAAATTTTTTCTGCATGGGCTAAGCCGTTTTCACCGTTTTGAGCCTGTCCTGAAACAAGTGCAGATTTCGGCTCAAACTGTTTTACACTGTCATCCAGAGCAAAATACTCATACTCGGGAATATAGGGCGGATTACTTACAATACAATCCAGCTGTTTTCCCTGTAATATTTCTTCCAACTGTGCTATAAATGCCTCATTTGTAAAATCCGCCGTAAAAAATTGACTTCTCTTCGCAAGTCCCAAACGGTCGGCATTACGCTTCGCAAGTTCTATTGCCTTCTTATTGATATCTATACCATACCCAAAACATTGCCGACATTCCTTCAAAACAGACAGCAAAATACAGGCGGTTCCCGTGCCCAAATCCATGACATAAAAAGACTGATTATGCTTTTGCACTGTGAAATATGCCGATGCTTCGTCAACCAAAATCTCTGTATCCGGTCTGGGGATAAGCGTTGAGGAATCAACAAAAAAATTGCTGCCGTAAAATTCTTTTTGCCCGGTAATATAGGCTAAGGGTTCTCCTTTTTTTCTCCGTTCAAAACTGCGCATAAACAGTTCCCGTTCTGTTTTACTGAGCACATACTCGGCATGGGACAAAAGAAAAACTTTATCCTTTTGCAAAACAAAGGATAAAAGATAATAAATTTCATTTTTAGCATCCGCCAAGCTGTTTATCCCCGTATTATACAAGGACTGTTCCTTTGGCTGCAAAACAGCAAACAATTCTTTTCCAAATTCCTGCACCAAAGTAAAAAGTGAAAAATTTTGCATTGTTCTTTGTCCCAATAAAATATCATACCTGATTTCACACAATTCGATTGTAAAAAATACAAAAAAACAAGTAAAATAGCAATATTAAAGAGAAAAGCAAAAAAATAAGCGCTCTTATGATATTGATTTCACAAGAAAATACTCTAACATATTGTTTCGAAAGAATATAATTTATGGTTTAGCTATCATTTCTGCTAAAATATAACATGGTAATTTTATTCATATTTTTAAAATATATACCATAAAATAAAAAAATTTTTCAAAAAAATTAAAAGATGTGAAAATATATACTTGCAAAAAATAAAAAACTTAGTAAAATGAAATCAACAATAAAATGATGTGTCAACAAAATTTTATTAGGGAAATTTTAACAAGGAGAGTCGTATGTCTCAACATGATGAAAACATTGTTATAGACAGAGCGAAAAGTAGTTGGTCTGACCTTTGGAAAAAGGAAGACTATTGGGCAATTTGGATTGGTTTAGCTTTTGCATTTTTTGCAATGTTTTTAATCCTTCCTTCAAAAACTGATTTTATTCAAAAAATCCAAAAACAAAATGACATCATTGCTGCTGAAAAAGCAAAACCATATGAAACTATGGCTTTGATTGAAGCCAAAGCTGCTAAAAAAGCAATTATGGGCGGCTCTTTGCCGGCAATGAAAGAATTTAAATCTTATCTTGCTACTCCTAAAAAATGGAGCGGTAATCCTTTGGATTCCATGGTTCTTACAAAAGAACAAGCCGATGCATTGAATGGCGACAAAGTTGAAAAAGCCGCTGCTGCTAAAGAAGCTGCCAAAGTTGCTAAAGAACTTGCTATTACCGCTGATAAATTAGCTCAAGACGCTAACTATCAAAACGAACAGCTCAATGCTGAAGCTAAGGACGCTATTTCTGCTTGGAAAAAAGCTGACAAAGAAGCTTCCAACCTCGGCAAAAAGATTGTAAAACCTTACAACCTCTTCCCTAAAATGATTGGACTTGGTGTTATCATCGGTATTATGATGAGCATCGGTATCTTCTTCATGGGACAAAGCGTTGTTAAGTTCCTCATTGGTTACGTTGCTGTATTTATTCTTTGTGTTGCCGCCAACATTCTTGGTAAGCACAGCGGCATGAGCTACTATGGTTTGAACGCTGAAATTTGGTCAATCATTCTCGGTATGCTTATTGCCAACACCATCAAAACACCGAAATGGATGATGCCTGGCGTACAAGTTGAATATTACATCAAAACAGGTCTTGTTCTCCTTGGCGGTGAAGTTCTCTTTACAAAAATCGTAGCTATCGGTATCCCCGGTATCTTCGTTGCTTGGATTGTTACACCTATCGTTCTTATTTCTACTTTCATCTTCGGTCAAAAGGTACTCAAGATGGAATCCAAGACTTTGAACATCACCATTTCTGCTGACATGTCAGTTTGCGGTACTTCTGCCGCTATTGCAACCGCTGCTGCCTGCCGTGCTAAAAAAGAAGAACTTACCCTTGCTGTCGGTCTTTCTCTTACCTTTACCGCTATTATGATGATTGCTCTTCCTGCACTCATTAAAGCTATCGGTCTTGACCCAGTTCTTGGCGGTGCATGGATCGGTGGTACCATTGACTCAACCGGTGCTGTTGCTGCTGCCGGCGCATTCCTTGGTGATACCGCAATGCAAGTTGCTGCTACCATTAAGATGATTCAAAACGTACTTATCGGTGTAACGGCATTCTTCGTAGCTATTTACTTTACAACCAAAGTTGAACATACTGCTGACGGTAAAGTTAGCCCGATGGAAATTTGGCACAGATTCCCCAAGTTCGTTCTCGGCTTCTTAGGTTTGTCTATCCTTCTTTCTTTCATGTCTGCAAATTATGGTTCCGACCTTGCATACTCCATCATTGATAAAGGTGTAGTTGACGTAACCAAGGGTCTCCGCGGTTGGTACTTTGCTCTTGCCTTTATCTCTGTTGGTCTTGCTACTAACTTCCGTGACCTTGCAGAATACTTCAAAGGCGGAAAGCCTCTTATCCTCTATGTTTGCGGTCAAACATTCAATATCTGTCTCACCCTTTTGATGGCATATATTATGTTCGACCTCGCATTCCCGGAAATCAAGGCTTCTCTCTTGAAGTAACAAAAAGCACAACTTAAATAAAAAAACCACCCGCATCGTGGGTGGTTTTTTTATTTTAAATAATAGCGGAAAAAAATTTCAGATTTATGATTAAAGTGTTTCCGTAATACATTCCTAACATATCGTACAGCTTATTTTTTTGGAAATGAAGGGCTCACCAGTCAATTTGCACAAAGCTCGTAAACTCAATAGTATAAATAATTTCACCTCCATTTGATGGCATCTTTCTGTTGTTCTCCGTAAAACTATTGCACCCGTCTACAACTTCCGCAAGCAAATAAGTCGGCAACTCCTATCCCCAAAATTCCTCTCAATTTATGAATACTACCCATAACAAAAAACATTTTTCTTATTTCTCCTCTTACCTAAAATACTCTTGCATACTGATTGCCCTCAATTATAAGGGGAATGAAATAATACGTAATTTATCAAAATGGTTGAAAACGAACCGGTTGAATTGTGAAAAAAACGAAATTTCCTGTTCCGAAAAGTTTATTCAGGAGAGGATAATACCCTCCGGTATTTCTAACACTCCGAACAATGACAATATTTTCAGTCTATGATATATATTATCAATAAAGAACTGGAGGAGAAATATGCTTTGGTCGCAAGAAGGTCTGGAACAACTCTTACATCTGCTCGGAGATATGGAAATGCCTCTTGGAGCTTATTATGCGCATACGCCTCCGGCACAAGGGCTTAATCCTGCCCAAGGAAGGCATGAATGCATTATCAATTTTATGCGAAAAAGCCGTACAAAAAACATCCCGGTTTTCTTTGCAGCGGACACACCCGCCTGTATGGGCGGCTGGACTTATTTAGGATTTTCAGATAAATACAGAGATAGAATTGCCCGTTATGTCACCACGGGACTGCCTGATAGAGCAGGTGAACACTATATGCCGGAACCTGCATCAATGTACAGTTTTTTTGATGATATAGATATACAAAAAGCACCTGCTCACTATTGTATAGTCAAGCCATTAAATCAGTTCCGCGATAAAGAACAGCCTGAATTGATAACTTTTTTTGTCCGAGCTGAACGTCTGACCGGACTTTGCCACCTTACGTATTTTGCCCTCAATGATCATCATGCTGTCATTCTGCCATTTGGTGCTGGCTGTAGCGGCACATTCGCCTGGCCACGAACATATCAGCTCAAAGGATTGCGGCGTGCTGTAATTGGCTGCACAGATATTTCCTGCAGACCATATATGAAAACAGATGAACTGAGTTTTACTGTAACTCCGGATATTTTGACAGATATGATTATCGCTGCGCCGCAATCGTTTTTATCCGGTCATTCATGGCAAGGTGTTTTAAAAAAGATTAAACAGAGCGATAAAACTTGGGGGCGATAAAATTTGGGGTGATAAAAAATTGGAACATTTCCGATAAATCTTGCTACTTTTCTATGTAGGGGAAAACTTTTGAAAAAGTTTCTTCCCCTGCACCCCTTTACAAAACTTTTTAATCTTTCTTATAAAAATCAGCTACATTTATTTCCAGAAATGCGCCAGAACAGCAATGATGAGCATAACTTCAGCAATGCTGGCAATTCCATGAAAAATAGTGCAGGCATAAAAAAAGGAGCAATTGCTCCTTTTTTATTTTTGCTTTGCTAAAATATCCTGAATGTCATACGGAAATAGCGTAAAAAGCGTTTATTATGGTTATTTTTTGGAATAGGATATACCGTATTTATCCAATTCTTTCAATACTTCTTGGATTATGCGGGGCATAGCTTCCTGAACTTTCGGGCTGAGCTCTAAGTCAAGGGAGGTAAAATCTTCCGGCTCAACGCCTATCACGACACAATCCGGTCTATGTCCAATCAAATCGCAATAAATAAGCGTGTCCACCAAGTCGGTCTGGTGCAGGGAATCGGAAAAACTCATACTCTTGCGCAAATCATCGCCCACCAAACGGTACAATGTGCCGGGTTCATGTCCGCCTTTTACCGCATCGATAATAACAGCCAAATCACAGCTTATCAAACTATCCATAAGCCCCATGCCAAGAGTTCCGCCGTCAAGAAGCTTTACATTTTCCGGGAAGACGTATTCTTCCTGTATTTTCAGGACGGTCTTTACGCCAATAGCCTCATCTCGGTAAAGAACATTTCCGACACCAAGTATCAGAATATTCATGTTATTTTAATTCCTCGCTTTGAGGTTTCTTTTCCGGTACATACCCTGCAGCATATTGCTGGATAAGCTCGTGGGCGCGCTGTGCCAACTGGGTTACACCAGGTTTTGAGATTTGTTCATCAGCACCGACGGAATTTCCTTTGTGACGAAGTTTATCCGTAATAAGAGAAGAAAAGAGAATAACAGGAATTTTCTTCATATACGGATCTTCTTTTACTGTCTTGCAAAGGGTATGACCGTCCATTCTTGGCATTTCAATATCAGAAATAAGCACTTGAACATAATCACTGATATCTTTATTTTCCTCAATTGCTTTTGAACGCAAAGAACAAAGCTCGTCCCAAGCTTCCTGTCCGTTGGTAAAGTCACGCACATCAAAGTTTGCTTCTTGGAGCAGGGTTTTGAGCATATTACGGATAAGGGAAGAGTCATCACAAACAATAGCCCGATATTTTGGTGTTTGTTTCCAATCAATTGCATTGTCAAGGCGTAAGCCGAGTGTCGGATTAAGCTCGGTCACAATTTTTTCAAGATCAAGGATAAAAACAATTCTGTCTTCTAGACGAACAACACCGGTAATACAGCCTTTTGAGAAGAAAGACATATAGGAGTTCGGAGCTTCCACATCTTCCCAGCTGATACGGTGAATTCTGTTTACTCCGGAAACTTTAAAAGCAGTTGTCACGTTGTTAAATTCTGTCACAACAACTTTAGGCGGATTATAATTATCCAAATTATTTTTCTCAAGCCAAATATTCAAATCCACCAGCGGGATAATTTTTGAACGCAAATTAAATGCACCCAAAACAGAAGGACTTTGCAATTCCGGCAAAGGAGTAACATGAGGCAATTGGATAATTTCCAAAACCTTTGCAACGTTAACCCCGTAATATCCGCGATATATAGGCTCTCTGCCTTCTTCTTCAATAAGTTTCAGCGCACTTGAAGTGCCTGAGTCCAGTTCTACCACAGGTTCATCAATATAAAATTCTACAATCTCAAGCTCGTTTGTACCTGCTTCCAACAAAATTTTCGTTTGAGACATATATCCTCCTCAACACATTGACCGGTTTTACCAAGACATTAACAGCCGTTCCGCTTCGTCAACCAAAGATTTTGGCGTTGATGCTCCTGCAGTAAGACCAACTTTTTTAACTGTTTTAAAAAATTCTCTTTTTAATTCATCGGCACTTTCTACCAGAACTGTAGGGATATTTTTAGAAAAAACTAATTCTGCCAATCTTTTTGTATTTCCGCTCTCTTTTCCGCCGATAACAACCATGGCATCAACATCTTCCGCAATGGCTAACGCTTCGTCCTGACGAAGTTTTGTGGCATCACAAATTGTTTCCAAAATAACAGGCGGAGAAGAAAGTATTGCACATAATTCTCGTTTTATAGTGTCAAAAACCCCTCTGTCCTGCGTTGTTTGGGCAGCAAGCACCATTTGTTCCCGTTCTTTTTTCCTTGCATAGGCAATCAGCTTTTCAGGATCCGGAGAAATAATATATTTTCCCTTTGCATAGGAAACCAAACCATCAACTTCCGGATGATTAGCGTCCCCGAAAAGCAGCAATGTCCATGGCTTCTCATCCCCTTGGGTAGCTTTGCTGATGGCATTTTGGGCTTCCTTCACTCTTGGACAGGTTGCATCCATTAAACAGACATGGGGCAAATTCCGTAAAAAACTTTCTGTACTATTGGGAATGCCATGGGCACGGATAAGTAAATTGATCTGCAGCTGCCCTTCTTTCTTCTTTTTTTCATCAATGGTTTCTGAAAAAACATAAAAAGGCTCCAATGCGTCTTTTACATCCTGCACGGAACCAAAGCAGCGTACCCCTTTCAAGGCATATTCTTCAAGAACAAAAGGATTATGAATGATGGGACCGAATGTCCCCACATGCCCCCCTTTTTCTACCAACATATCGAGTTTTTTGAGTGCAAGAGCAACCCCCATGCAAAAGCCTGCTCGTTCTGAACGGATAACTTCCATAAACCTACCTTTTCAATCGCCGCAAAAAAGGAGAAAGCAACAGCGTTATATTTTCCGGCACAAAAATTTTTGCCACCAAAAGATAACTCAAACCATACACCATACCGCCAATACAAATATGCATGCCCTGTATCCACAATAACGGCAGTTTATCCTGCAAAAAGAATTCTGCATAATACCCTGCAGCAAGGCAAAACAAAAATGGTATACCATTACATAACACATTTTTCCACAAAAGACAAAGTATTCCTTGATATGCTTTTTGAAAATATTTTTTCCCCGCAAAATAAAGCAGCAGCGCATACAAGGCAATGGAAAAACAGGTTAAAAACGCAACAGCCATGCCGCCAAAACGAGGTGAGCAATAAAAATAAAAAGGAATAATTCCCAGCGTAACGCAGGTTCCCACCACCGCAGGCGTTACAGTATTTTCCATGGCATAAAAGGAACGCCCCAAAATTTGCTGTATACACCAAAAAGGCACGGATAAAAGCATAATCTGTAAATACGGCGTTGCCGAACGGGTTTCCTGTACGCCAAATTGCCCCCCTTCAAAAATAAACCCAAGTGTTGGCTGTGCCACTGCAATCATATAAAAAGTTATGGGAAAAACAATGACAAACGTATTTTTTATGGCTCGCTGCAAGGTTTCACAAAAACTCTGCATATCATTTTTAGCAAACAAACTCGCCAAAAACGGAAAAGAAGCAACCCCGGCAGCCTGAGCAACCACCCCCACGGGCACCATCATAATCCGCCGAGCATAGCTCAAAAGGCTGACTTCCCCTGTGCCTGCCATACTTCCAAAAATACGGATAAACTGTTCATCCAAAACCGTGATGGACTGCCCTACCATAAGCGGAAAAGCAATCGCTAAAAACCGTTTTAAATAACAATGCTTCCATTGCAAGGATAAAAAGATACCGTCAGATCTTGCTGCCATAAAAGGCAAAAGCAATGAACCTGAAAATGCCCCGAGAAGCACTCCCCAGCAAAATCCCTCCATGCCTTTGACAATTCCGAAATACGGAAATAATACCCCGCAAAGCAAAATCATGCCGTTATATATTAAAGGCACAAGAGCAGGAATGGTAAATTGTTTGCGAATATATAAAAGGGCAGTAAAACAGGCGCCGGGTAAAAAACAAATCTGTGCAGGCAAAATAATCCGCAAAAATTCCGTCAGCCGCACAAGCTGTGCGTCATCAAAGCCCGGAGCAAGATACGGAACAAAAAAAGGTGCAAAAATCCACAGCACACAGGAAAAAAGAATAACAATGCTTGTTGCCCAGCAAAAAACAGCGCTAAAAAATTTCCACGCGTCTTCCGTATCTTTTTCCATTAATTTGGAAAGAAGCGGGATAAGCGTAATGGAAACATAGCCCCCGGCCAGCAAATAATTCAAAAAATCTGGCAAAATAAAAGCTGCAAAATATAAATCCGTTTCTCCGCTTGCTCCAAACTGCCATGAAATGACTTTATCCCGAAAAAGCCCCATAAAGCGTGAAACAAGGACGCTGAATCCCATAATCAGAGCAGCAATTCCCATTTGTTGCTTAGCATTTATTTTTGCAAAAAAAGACATTATTTTTCCGGAGATTGGAAGGTTTCACGGAACATTTCAATGACAGCCTGCAAAGCTTTTGCCCGATGTGAACGCCCCATTTTCACACTTTTTGCCATTTCTGCACCGGTTAGCTGCAATGCTTCATCAAAAAAAAGAGGGTCA
Source organism: uncultured Mailhella sp. (assembly GCA_910577155.1). Taxonomy (GTDB): domain Bacteria; phylum Desulfobacterota; class Desulfovibrionia; order Desulfovibrionales; family Desulfovibrionaceae; genus Taurinivorans. The sequence goes on along the minus strand of CAJTMS010000007.1, from coordinate 6,122 downwards.
TATCCGAAACCATTTTGTCCGCGTCCTTCAAACAATAATCTGCCCTCCCATGTTTTATGGACAACAAACTCTTTGCCGTCAGGAAAAACAACCGCCATGGCGCAATGGAAAGCACACTGCCGTTTTTCATCCGGCACATCTTTCATCACATCAAGCAATTTGCGGTTATTTGCCTCATCCTTTGTTTCTCCCTCAAGAAGGGGATAATCCTGTGCATAGCGGGCAGAAAAAATCCCGGGGGCGCCCTGCAAACAGTCTACACAGAGCCCGCTGTCGTCTGCAATGGCAATACAATGCAAATCACTGCACACAAAACGAGCTTTGATTAAAGCGTTTTCCTCAAAGCTTGTGCCGTTCTCTTCAATTTCCGGATAATCGTAAGGCAAGGTTTCCACCAAGAAGCCCAGCTCTTTAAGCGGTGCTTCCAGCTCAGCCAGTTTTCCTTTATTTTTTGTTGCAATAACTACTTTTTTCATCGCGGTAATATTCTGTTTTCATCGGTTTGATTATTTATTCTTTCCCCTACCAGTTCATCCAGTTCCTGCATAGCCTGCTGTTCACCTAAGAAAATAATATGATCCCCCGCAAGAAAAACTGTCTGTCCGTGGGGAATAAATACTTTATTTTCACGCATATAGGCAAGCATAATCACTTTTTTAGGCAAAGAAAGCTGCATCAGCGGTTTATTGATAAGCCGCGAGGTTTCCGTGAGGCATACTTCCATGACCTCGGCAGCATCAACCGCAACAGAAGCAAAAGCCACCACATTGCCCTGCCGTATATAGCTTAAAAAGCCGTTTACAGCTGCAATTCTCGTATTTATGCTATGGTCAATGCCGATATGTTTAACAATCGGCAAATATTCCAATTTATTAACACGGGCAACGGAATCCCTTGCGCCCATGCTCTTTGCCAAAAGACACGCTAAAATATTGGTTTCTTCATCTGCCGTAACAGCAACAATAACATCCATTTTGCCGACATTTTCTTCTTTCAATAACGTTGTTTCGGTAGCGTCACCATTTAAAATAAGCGTACTGTCCAAAAGCGTGGCAAGTTCTTCACAGCGTTTTTCATCTTTCTCAATTATTTTTACGTCCAAGCCTTTATTTTCAAAAAGCTTTGCCAGCAAATACCCTATTTTTCCGCCCCCAACAATGCAGACAGAATGAAAAAAAGCCCGCGTTTTATTCAAAAACCGCAAAAGTTCCCTCTGGGCAATATCCACGTAAGCAAAATAGACAAGGTCATTTTCCTGTAAAACCACCTGCCCGTTGGGCACTACCAGTTTTTCATTACGGATAATGGCTGCCACCATGATATTTTCACTTTTGACAAAATCTTTAAACTCCATAAGCCGTTTGCCCACAAGAGGAGTATTATTGATATCATAGGCAACCATGCGCAGATGTCCGCCTGCAAATTCCGCATAATCCTGCGAACCGGGCAAAGACAAAAGACGGTTAATACTGCGTACCACTTCGCTCTCAGGGTGAACCATGAGCTGAATATTCAATCCCGTTCCGCCTAACACATTGGGATATTCTTCGTATTCTTTATTGCTGATACGGGCAAGCTTCACGGCTTTGGGAGCCAAAGCATTGGCAAAAAGACAGGCAACCAGATTGACTTCGTCATCATTGGTAACCGCAATAAAATATTGAGAATCTTCAACGTTTGCCAGAGTCAGCGTTTTAGGGGAAGAACCTGAGCCTAAAATAGTCTGCACATCAACAAACTGTGTCATGCGGTCTAACCGGCTTTTATCCTTATCGATAACAACAACGTTTTTCCCTTCTTGGGTCAGCCGTTTGGCAAGGTGCAAGCCCACTTCCCCCGCACCTAAAATCACAACATTTTCTTTTATATTGGTAAAAATATCTTGAATTTTCTTTAAAAACATACACTATCCAATGAGTCTTTCTTACTCTGCATTTTCCAGAATTTCCTGCATAATTCTTTTTGTATCACCAATCAACGGTTTTAGCCATATTTTAAAACGTTCTTGAATTTGAGTATGTTGCGTACTTTTTTCCTCCGGCAACGCAAGGAATGTTTCTGCAAGCATGGCTGTATTTTCATGCAGGCAAAGTAAATTTTCTTCCGCCAAATTTTTAGTTTTATCCTGCATTTCAAACGCCCACAAAAAATTATGCAAATAAATACCCGTATGGGGAATAATCCCATAAACGAGAGCTTCTAAAAAATTTTGCCCGCCTAAGGGAGCAAGGCTTCCTCCCACAAACACATAGTCAGCAAGGGCATAGAGATCCTTCAAATCCCCAAATCTATTCCAGACAATGATATCCTGTGCCTGCATTTGTTTGTTGTTTTCAAAAAGTTCTGCAGCAAAATGCACAAAAAGTCCTTTTTCCTGCAGCGCTTTTTTCCACTCGGCAAACCGCGCCACATGCCGCGGGACAATGCAAATGGCGCTTTTTGTTTTTTTTGCATGGAGCTTTTCTATAAGTGCGAGCAATTCCAGCTCTTCTTCCTGACGCACGGACGCAAAAAGATACACACACACATTGGGAGCAAAAACTTTTTTCAAAGAATTGTCCTTTGCTGCCTGCATGGCACAATTGAGTTCCTGATACACAGTATCGAATTTTATATTATGCATAAACACACAGGTACTTTGCGGAAAAATGTCCTGATAATACGCCTTGTCCTGTTTCCGTGTGGCAAAAATTTTATCGGGATTGAATCCGGTAAAAATCCATTTTATTTTTTGATACGCCTTATGGGTTTTCTCGGTCATGCGGGCATTGACAACAAAAAGAAGGCTTTTATTTGCCTTGCACAAACGCATAAAATGAGGCCATAGTTCGGTTTCCAGTAAAATGCAGATTTTGGGTCTTGCCAGCAAAAATGCTTTCTGCATGGATTTTTTATCATCAAAAGGAAAATAGCAAAGGGAAATTTTGGGGCAGTCTTCAGTATATTTTTCCCGCCATGCTTTTTCAAAAGCCTGCTTTCCTTTTTGCAAAACCTCCATGCCCTGTTTTGTCATACTGGTGCAAAGAATATGACAACGGGCATGTGTTTTGGGAATATATTTGAGCAAAGCAAGGGTTAAATAGGCTTCCCCGCCGGAAGCAGCCTGTATCCAAAGAGTCACGGGCTTTTTTTCCGCCATATCCGACCATGCACCGCCTGCCACCCGTTCGGCATAGCCTTCGCGGAGCCGTTTATGCTTTTTAAGCAAAGGCTTTGCAAGTATCCATGCAAAAGAATAAAAAAAGAAAAAAATCCGCTGCAGCAGAAGAGAACGCATCTTATTTTTTCTTCCCTTCACGCAATTTAAATGTCAGCCCTGCACCAAGACCGCCGATAATTCCCAACAGTACACTGCGCGGCATATTATCCGTAATGCCAAAAAGTGCAGCAAAAATCCCCAAAGACGAACCAATTAAAAAGCCTTTCCAAATTGGTGACATAGCATATCCTTTCTTTTTCTTCTCATTGATTATACTTGCATTTTTATCAAGTTCCACGCATAATGGCAATGCAAAATTTTACCGGAAAAAATCCTTTTATTTTTTACAGGTTCTGGCTATAGTGACAACACACTTTTTATTGGATTTACTATGAACAAAGAATATTTTGGCGAAGAACATTTTGATTGTATCCTTGTGGGAGCAGGGCATGCCGGCTGCGAAGCCGCCATGGCTCTTGCAAAATTAGGGCATAAAATCCTGCTTATTACCAGCAATATAGACAGAATCGGGCATTTATCCTGCAACCCTGCCATAGGCGGACTTGCCAAAGGACATTTAGTCCGTGAAATAGACGCTCTGGGCGGTTCCATGGGGCTTTGGGCAGACAGTGCAGGCATACAATTTCGGATTTTAAACCAAAGCAAAGGTCCTGCTGTTCGCTCACGCCGGGCGCAAATGGACAGAGAAGCTTACATAAAAGTTGTTAAATCAACTATTTTCAAACAAAAAAATATCACGCTGTGGCAAGATATTGTAGAAGATTTAATCATTGAAGAAGGAGAGGAAGAAACAACACAAAAAATCGCAGGCGTTGTTACTGCCGCAGGAAAAAAATTCTATGCTCCCCACGTTCTCCTTACGACGGGCACATTTTTACGCGGACTTATCCATATTGGACTGACACAGTTATCAGGAGGCAGACTGGGGGACGCAGCCAGCATGCATTTGTCAGACGCCTTACGCCGTGCGGGCATTGAACTGGGACGCCTCAAAACAGGAACAACCCCCAGATTACGGTATGATTCCATTAACTTCGATATGCTTGAAGAGCAAAAAGGCGATTTTCCTCCTCCAACATTCAGCTTTCACGGTGAGGGAGCAAAACTTCCTCAGGTTTCCTGCTATATTACATGGACCAATGAAAAAACCCATGACGTCATCCGTTCCGGTATGGACAGGTCACCTTTATTCACCGGCGTTATTGAAGGAACAGGAGCACGCTACTGCCCCTCTGTGGAAGACAAGGTTGCCCGCTTCCCCGAACGCGGACGACACCAAGTTTTTATTGAGCCGGAAGGACTGAACAGCGAAGAATGTTATCCGAACGGCATTTCCACGAGCCTGCCTCTCGACATTCAGGAAGGCATGGTTGCAAGCATCAAAGGTTTGGAAAACGCAAAAATTGTGCGCCCCGGGTATGCCATTGAATACGATTACGCCAACCCTGTTCAGCTAAAGCCCACACTGGAGACAAAAAAAGTTTCAGGGCTTTGGTTTGCAGGACAAATTAACGGAACTTCCGGCTATGAAGAAGCTGCAGCCCAAGGGCTTTGGGCAGCCTTCAACGTTGCTGCACGCCTTGAAAACCGTGAACCATTCCTTTTGCGCCGTGACCAAGCGTATATGGCGGTTTTGGTAGATGAACTGGTTACCAAAGGAACGGAAGAACCGTTCAGAATGTTTACTTCCCGCGCTGAATACCGTTTACTTTTACGGGAAGATAATGCCGATGAGCGTCTGACCCCCATTGGACGTGAACGCGGACTTGTCAGCGATGAACATTTTGCTATTTTTACCAAAAAACAAAAGATCTTGCAGGAAATTTTAACCTTGCTGCGTGAAAACAGCATACGCCCCGACGCACAAACAAAGGCTCTGCTTGAAGAAATGCAGGAAGCATTCCCCACACGCGCCATTACTCTTGAAGATTTTTGCCGCCGTCCCAATGTGCCCTTAAAAGATGTGGCAAAATTTTTACCGGCACTCACCGAATACTTGACAAATTATCCTGAAATTTGTGAAACAGCAGAAATTATCACAAAATATTCAGGCTACTTATCCCGTCAAGAAGAAATGGTCCAAAAAACAGCCGCTCAGGAAAAAATCAGTTTGCCAAAGGATTTGGATTATACCGATATGCCCGGGCTTTCCCGCGAAATTCAAGAAAAACTCAACCGCGTAAAGCCTCTCAATCTTGGGCAGGCCGGCAGAATTTCAGGCGTTACACCTGCGGCTCTTTCCTGCATTGAAATTGCGTTAAAGAAAAAGCAAATGGAAGAGGAAAAATAAACGCTCTGATTGAGAACGAGATTAAGCGCCTACAATACATAAGTTCTTGTTTTTATAGGAATAATAACATGCGATATGGGGGTATGGGGGAAATCATTTCCCCCATAAAAAAGATAAACTGGTAATTTTTATAATTATATCTAAATGTTATAAAATCAACCGCATACTATAACAAGACAAAAATAAAATGAAAATTTATATTTTTTTAGTTGACAAAATCTTTACTTCCATATAATTAAATTTCTCCAGTGGCATTTGTCACTTTGCGGAACGGTAGTTAAGTCGGTTATAACGCCGGCCTGTCACGTCGGAGGCCGAGGGTTCAAGTCCCTTCCGTTCCGCCATCTTTTATATTCTGGTATGAAATAAGGTCAATCAAATTGATTGACCTTATTTTTGAGGATAATTTATGGTATTTTCATCTCCTTTGTTTTTATCAATATTTTTACCCTCGCTTTTTACGTGTTATTTTCTCTCTCCGACAAAAATCAGAAATAGTATTCTTTTAGTCTTCAGCCTTTTCTTTTATGCATGGGGAGAACCTTTTGCCATACTGATAATGATTGCACTCATTATTATTTCATGGCTATTAACCATATATAGATCGGAAGA
>CAJTMS010000006.1 GCA_910577155.1 uncultured Mailhella sp. | reverse complement strand
AACTAGCTAACGGCTGCCGCTCCCCCAATCCCCATTCAAAGCCCTGTTATAGACGTTGTCCATAACAGGGAATTAATATCCTTGATGTTGACAGGAATTGCTCTAGGCTAAGAGTATTTTGGTTTTGCTGTCAATAATGCAGAAAGAGGGGAAAGAGAATTTTTGGGGCAAAGATGGTGCTGCACAGCATACGTTTGCAGCAGAATTTATAAATTGGCAGCGGTAAAAAAAAAGCACTTCCGAAGAAGTGCTTTTTTCTATTAACAAATCATAATTCTTTATTTCTTTTCATCCAAAGGAATGGTGACGATAAAGGAATTGCCTTGACGATAGATTTGTAAAACAATGGCTCCGCGCTCTTTACTTTCTTTGTCAAGAATAGCGGTCAATTCTTTAATTGTTTTTACAGGTTTCAGGTTCGCAGCAATAATGATATCCTGCGGGACAATGCCTGCATTTGCAGCCAAGCCGTTTTGTTTTATATCAGTCACTAAAATACCGTTGATATTTTGCGGTATTCTCAATGTTTGTCTGTCCTGACTTGTCAGTTCACGAAGGGAAACACCCAAGTTAGAGCCTTTTTCTATGTCTTTGCCTGCTGCTTGATTAAGGTTTCTTTCACCGAGCTGGACGGTAAATTGTTTTTCCCTGCCGTCACGTACAGCAGTAACTTTTACTTTTTGTTTTGGCTTATAGGAAGCTATGCTTTTGGTCAGCTCACTGGCATTATTGATTGGGGTATCATCAATTTTGGTCACAATATCGCCTGCTTGTAATCCGGCTTTTTCTGCCGGTTCACCGGGCATAACGGATCCGATTAAAGCACCTTTTGTATCTTCTTTGAGTCCAAGCGCTTTTGCTGTAACCTCGTCAAGGTCTTGAATGGTAACGCCAATCCAGCCGCGGCTTACTTTTTGCCCTGATTTGAGCTGTTCAATAATAGAGGAAGCCAATTTACTGGGAATAGCAAAACCAATGCCTTGTCCGCTTGCGGCAATGGCAGTATTGATACCGATAACTTCTCCGTCTAAATTCAGTAAGGGACCGCCGGAGTTTCCGGGGTTAATGGAAGCATCTGTTTGCAGGAAGTTATCATAAGGTCCGGCATGAATATCACGACCTTTTGCACTGATAATGCCTGTTGTCACAGTATTGCTCAATCCAAAGGGGTTTCCAATGGCAACAACCCAGTCGCCCACTTCCATTTTGTCGGAATCGCCGAAATTAATGGCAGGTAAATCTTTTTTGACGGAAATTTTTAAAAGGGCAAGGTCTGTTTCGGCGTCAGAACCAATAACCTTTGCTTCTGCTTTATCCTGCTTATTGTTTTGTTCTGCTAAGGTAACATAGATTTTATCAGCATTTTTAACAACGTGGTTATTGGTAACAATATAACCGTCTTTGGAAATGATAAAACCGGTACCTAATGAACTTTGCAGGCGTTCTTTTCCTCCGCCCTGAGGTCCCATGAAAGGACCGAACTGTTCAAAAAATTCCTGAAATTCACGGGGCATACCGGGAAATCCAAATTGGTTTTTCACCATACGTTCTGTACTGATATTGACAACTGCAGAACCAACTTGTTTAACAAGGGGGCTGATGGAAGGAAGGTTAATTCCGGCAAAAGCGGAAGAAACAATGCTCACTGCCAAAAGGGCAGCAAGGCATGAATGGAACAATATTTTTTTCATGTAATCTCCTTAATTATTCGTTTGTAAGAGAGCCAGAGCATGCTCCGCTACAAGTGGGCTTTGCCAGATTTTGCATAGCCACACGGGGATGAACAGGACCGATTTTAAAAGGAAAAGCTCCTGTTTTTAATGGACTTGGGGCACTTACCAATCTTTCAATGTCTTTTTCTCCGCATTTGGGACAAACTGCCTTTTCATCTCCAAAAACTAACTCCTCAAATTTGTGCTGACATTTGGGACATTGAAAATCAAATAATGGCATATCGGTACCTCACAATAGTTTTAACTCAGATTTCCAGTCTTGAGTGTAAAGATATTTTAATCATTCTTGCATGAAGAGCAAGACTTTTTCATGAAAAAAATAAAAACACCATGTTAACATAGTGTTTTTATTCATAAATTATCATGTTATTTAAGCATCAGAACTGCATGTGTTCTATTTCTTCCATGAGAAGTTTTCCGAAAGAAGAACAGGAAACGGGGGCGGCATTCTCGATTTCCTCAGCTAAATCTTTCGTAACCGTTTTTTTATCAATACAGTTTTGGATTGCCTGTCGTATGGCATTTGCTGCTTTATCAAGCTTGATATGGTCAAGAAGCATGGCAAAGGACAGAAGCAGGCTGCAGGGATTGGCAATATCTTTACCTGCTATATTGGGGGCAGTTCCGTGAGTTGCTTCAAAAATTGCCAATGAATCTGACATATTGACACCGGGAGACATGCCAATTCCGCCTACTTGGGCAGCTATAGCATCAGATAAATAATCCCCGTTTAAATTGGTTGTGGCAAGAACACTATATTCAGCAGGGTGCAAAAGTGCCTCTTGGAACATGGCGTCAGCAATGCGGTCTTTAATAATAACTTTATTCTGCGGATCCATGCCTTCACGCACTTCTTTTTCGGTGATAGTCAATGCGGGAAATTCCTCTTTTGCAACTTCATAGCCCCATTTTTGGAATGCCCCTTCTGTGAATTTCATAATATTTCCTTTATGCACAAGGGTAACACTGGGGAGATGATTGTCTATGGCAAACTGTATTGCACGGCGGACGAGGCGTTTACAGCCATATTCTGTCATGGGTTTTATCCCGACTGCACATTCTTCTTTGAGGTTTTTATGAAAATTTTGATTAAGAAAATCGATAAGTTTTTTTGCTTCCTCTGTATGAGAAGCAAATTCAATGCCTGAATAGACATCTTCGGTATTTTCCCTGAAAATAGTCATATTCACCCGTTCAGGGCGGCGAACAACAGAAATAATGCCTTGATACCATTTTACAGGGCGGATGCAGGCATATAAATCAAAGGTTTGGCGCAGCGTCACATTCAGGCTTCGTATGCCTGTGCCTACCGGAGTGGCAAGAGGTCCTTTTATGGCAACATGGGCAGTTTTCAGTGTGTCCAGTGTTTCTTTTGGTAAATATTCGCCGGTTTGCACATAGGCTTTTTCGCCGGCTAAAAGTTCTTTCCAGAGTATTTCTTCTTGTCCGCGATAGGCACATTGGACAGCTTTATCGGCAACAGGCTTGGCTGCTTTCCAAATATCGGCACCGACGCCATCCCCTTCAATCCAATAAACAGTATGTTGCATAGGTAACCCCCAAAATGGAATGACTTAGTATCTTGCAAAATAAATTCCTAAGCAAGTATTTTTTTGACTTGTCAAAGCGCAAGAAAATCGATAATATGAAAAAAAGTGAGTATAGTATGAGTTATCAGTTAGATATTGTTGATAAAAAAATTTTGGATATGATCCAAACAAGATTTCCTCTTTCTCCCCGTCCTTATCAGGTCATCGGAGAGGAAGTGGGCGTAAGTGAAGAAGAAGCCTTTGCCAAGGTGATGAATTTAAAAAAAGAACGAATTATTCGCCGCTTGGGTGCAAATTTCCAGTCTAAAAAACTGGGATTTCGCTCCACCCTTTGTGCTGCAAAAGTGCCTGAAGATAAATTGGATACCTTTATTCAGGAAGTAAATTCGAAAAAGGGTGTGACCCATAATTATCTGCGTAACCATACGTATAATGTCTGGTTTACGCTCATTGGTCCATCTTGGGAGAGTGTCTGTGAAACACTTGCGGATATTACGGCGAAAACAGGTATTGAAATTCTCAATTTGCCTGCAACAAAACTGTATAAAATACGTGTAGATTTTGCCATGCAGGATGAATAAAAATTTTTCTAGAAAAAGTTTAAACCTAAGGCTAAACTTTTTGCAAAATACTCCGAAAATGTTTATAGTTATTCCATGAATAGATAGCATATTCGGAGTTTTTATGTTTAAAAAAGTACTTGCCTTGAGTTTATTTACTCTTAGTTTGCATATATCACCTTGTTTTGCTGAAAGCGACAATACTCCGCTGACTGTTGGTCACTATACGGGCTATGAATATTTTACCGATGAAGTCATTATGGTGCCCAATATCAGTCATTCAAAATCTCAGCAGCTGAGTATCAGAAACAAACAAAACCCCAGCAAAGCCTATTTGGATGCTCATGAGCTCAGGTTAAAAGTCCGGGAACTTGCTTCACAGCTTTTGGAAACATGGTATCCTGAAAATTTAAAAGGCATGGTTGCATATATTACCACTTTTACACCGCAGGACGATATGCGGGCAGAAACGGATTTCGGGCAATATATACGTCAGGCATGCATGTATGAATTTAACCAGCGCGGTTTTGCAGTAAAAGATTTTAGTGCACGTGATTTGATTGTTAATCAAAACGGATATGCTTTTGGCATACGTGATGAAGCCTATAAAGTATCTGTTGCCAAAAATAAGGCCGCTCTTGTCACAGGAACATATTACCGTGATGAAAAATATCTTTTTCTCAATGCACGGTTAATCCGCGGCAGTGACGGTATGGTTTTGCGCACTGCTCAAACCGTTTTGCCCGTAACGCCGTTAGTGGGCAGAATGACCAAGAAAAAACCCAAACCATTGTTTTCAACAACAACCAATTCTTTTATAAGAGTTGTTCCGGGTAAGTAAAATGAAAAAAATATTGGTTGCTTTTTGTTTATTGCTATGTGCCTGTTCCACTTCGTATTCCTATATTGAAGAATCACCCTTTACCATGAGTAACTGGCAGTTGGCCATTGAAAACAGGAATGCGGAACGGTATGAACTTGCATACCAGTACTATTCCAACGCTCTCTCTTCCGCTCGGACAGAACCTGTGATTTTGCGTCTAAAAAGTGAAATGGAAGCTCTCGAACGAACCATTCAAGCTATGCGCTAAGCTATAAATAAGCTCTGTTAGGACATGTTATGAAAAAAATAGCAATTTTGATACTTCTTTTATTGACCATGCTTATTCCCATTACCGCAGCAGCGAATGACTTTAGTTCCGGTATCGGAAGGGCGCTAAGCACTCTTATGGGAACAGGCTATGTTCCTGCGTGTGCAAGCAGTATTGCAAGCAGTATGGATAAGCAGCTTCTTGAATTATTAGGAGAAGATTATACCCCTAAAGATTTGAAAATTGTTTTAACCGTTCCTGTTAATATTAATGATTTTGACAAAACAAATACGCTGGCACGGCAAATTACGGAAGAAATTGCCAATAAGCTGAAAGCAAAAGGGTACCGCGTTTTTGAAATCAGAAGGGCAAAAGAGATTGAAATTACACCTCGAAAAGGGGAGTTTCTTTTATCACGCGAGCAGCATAAACTTTTCAAAACAGATTTGGAAATTGAACTTGTGATGACGGGTACCTATACTATTACCTCACGTTCTGTGCGGTATAATTGCCGTTTGCTCCATACCGGGTCTTATGAAATTATTGCTTCAGGTAATGGAACAGTGCCTGTGTATCCTGAAATTTATCCGCTTTTAGATGAAGAGCCTGATAAAATTATCGAACCGGCACCCAGTGTACGGACAAAATTATAAAATTTTTGTTGTGGGAAAACCACAAGGATTGAGGGAGTAAGAGGGAATTTTTCCCTCTTTTTTTGTGGCTTTTTTCTTGTGATATTTAAAATTATAACGTATAAACAGTCCTATGAATAATTTTGATTTAGCAATGGCATTACAAAAATTGTCCTATTCTTTTATTCCTGTTTTACTGGGAATTATTTTACACGAAGTAGCCCATGGATATGTTGCGTATAAAAAAGGCGACCCGACAGCCATGATGTTTGGCAGGATTACCTTAAATCCTCTCCCGCATATTGATCCGGTGGGCTTATTGGTGTTTATTTTTACTGCAGTATTCAGCCCTTTTGTTTTTGGCTGGGCAAAGCCTGTACCTGTCAATCCCCGGTATTTTAAAAATGTCCGCGGGGATATGATGCTGGTTTCCGTGGCGGGACCCATGGCAAATTTCTTTTTGGCGATATTTTTTGCTGTCCTTTTTAAATTGATAACCTTTCTTCCCGGTGAAACACTAATGGGCTTAGGCTCCGGTCTGGACTTTCTTGTGAATATGTGTGCCGTGGGAATTTGGGCGAATATCGGGTTAATGTGGATTAATCTCATGCCTGTGCCGCCCCTTGACGGCAGTAAAATCCTCATGGGGATTTTGCCGTATTCCTTGGCAACCCGTTTTGCAGCCGCAGAACGGTATGGCATGCTTATTTTGATGTTCTTGATTTTTACGGGTGTTTTTACCTATATTATTATGCCTTTTATCCGTCTTACGGCATATTTAATCTTTACTATATTTGGTATAAACTAGGAGATACTCATGAGCGAAGAGCAAACAAAAATTAAAGGATCCTGCACTGTTTCCGGCATGCGTCCGACAGGTCCTCTCCATATCGGGCATTATTTTGGCGCACTCAAAAATTTTGTGGAAATGCAGGAAGATAATAAGGCATTTTTCTTTGTTGCTGACTGGCATGCCCTTACCAGTGATTATGCGGATACTTCCCGTGTCAATGAATTTGTTGACGAAATGGTGCTCGATTGGCTCAGTGTCGGACTTGATCCCGATAAATGTACAATTTTCCGACAATCACAAATTAAACAACATGCGGAATTACATTTGCTCTTATCCATGATTACTCCAAACAGCTGGCTTGAAAGAAATCCAACCTATAAGGAACAGCAGCAGGAAATTACCACAAAAGACCTTGGTAACTACGGTTTTTTAGGTTATCCCGTGCTCATGGCGTCAGATATTCTTATTTACAGACCAAGCTGGGTTCCTGTCGGACAGGACCAATTGCCCCATATGGAGTTAACCCGTGAAATTGCCCGCCGTTTTAATTATTTGTATGGGGATACCTTCCCCGAGCCGCAGGCGAAACTGACACCTGCTGCAAAATGTCCCGGGCTTGACGGACGGAAAATGAGCAAAAGTTACGGCAATGGCATTTTCCTGAGTGACACCATGGAAACCATTGCACCTAAAGTCAAATCCATGTTTACGGATCCGGCCCGTTTACGCAAAAGCGATCCCGGCAATCCCGATGTTTGCAATTTATTTCCCTATCATATTTTATTGACTGATGCGGAAAAACAAAAGGAAATCCGTGAAGGCTGCACCCATGCAAGCCTTGGCTGTGTGGACTGTAAAAAAATCTTTATGCAGGGGCTGGAAGCATTTTTAGCGCCAATCCACGAAAGAAGATCCACCATCACAAAGGATACTATTCGTGATATTCTTGCAAACGGCAATGATGCTGCACGGAAAAATGCAGAAGAAACAATGAAAATTGTCCGTCATAACATGAAGCTTATTTAATACGGGTGCTCTATGCTTACTCATCCTAAAATGTGTGATAAAGAAACAGCAAAAAAAAGAATTTTAGCCTGCAGAGAACAAGGCAAAAAAATCGTTTTTACTAACGGCTGTTTTGATATTCTTCATGTCGGACATGTTGATTTGCTTGAGCGGGCAAAAGCACTCGGAGATATACTTGTTCTTGGATTAAACAGTGATGAATCCGTAAAAAATCAGGGAAAAGGGGATGACCGTCCTTTTAATCCCTATGAAGCGAGAGCTTTTGTGCTTGCTCATTTGGAAAGTGTGGATATTGTTGTGCCCTTTCACGAAGATACGCCTATAAAACTTATTGAAGAATTTGTACCGGATATTTTGGTAAAAGGAGGAGATTGGGATATTGAGAAAATTGTAGGAAAAGATATTGTACAAAAAAATGGAGGACAGGTCTTTTCTTTACCGCTTATTCAGGGTTACTCCACCACCGGTTTAGCAAATAAGATTGCTAAAACACATAAAATTGCATAATAATTTTATGGATATTGGTATGCAGGCTTTATTATCATATGTTTTGCAGGGGACGGAATTAACTGTGCAGGCACAGGGTGATTGGGTATTAAAAAATCTTTCTTCTGCCATGCAAAAGGCATTATCCGCAAAGCAGAAAGAAATAATACGGATTATTCGTTCACGGCAAATATCAGCCATTCATTTGACCTACTCAGCAGAGAAAGAAGAAAAAACGTCTTGGGGTTCTTTGCTTTTATCCTTTTTTTGTCAGTTAATGGATGAAGCAAAAAAAAGAAACATAGATTGCGACAGTTCTTTGCTGCCGCAGCAAGTGCAGGATCTTATCCGCGTCAGCTATGTAACGCCGGCAAATACCAAACCCAAAAACTCTTTCAATATTTTTCATGTTTTTGGTTCTCTGGTATATAAAATTTTTCATCAGGTGGGGGTAACCATAGACTTTGTGGGTGAAATAAGCCTTGCCATGATAAAATTTTTTGTCGGAAAAGCCACTATCAGTGCAAAAGATGTCTGGCAGGAAATTTATAATGCAAGTGCTTCTTCTTTGCCTATTATTTCCTTAGTAAGCGTTTTGTTGGGACTTATTTTAGCGTTTGTCAGTGCCGTTCAGCTGCAGGTTTTGGGAGCGGAAATTTATGTTTCTTCATTGATTACAGTATCCATGGTGCGTGTAATGAGCCCTGTGCTCACTGGGATTGTCATTGCAGGTCGTATTGGCGCAAGTTATGCTGCGACCATTGGCAGCATGCAGGTCAATGAAGAAGTTGATGCACTGAAAACCTTTGGAATAAACCCTGTTGAATTTCTTGTTTTGCCCCGTTTTCTGGCGCTTTCTTTGATGATGCCCTTTTTGACCGTATATTCGGATTTTATGGGTATTTTGGGCGGATATGCCGTTATTTACTTTGGCTGGGATATTTCTTTTTATGCCTTTCTGGATAATATTCAAACTTTTGCACGTCTGCATCAAATTTTCATTGGTTTGTTCCATGCCTTTGTTTTTGGAATAATTATTGCGTTATCAGGCTGTTATCAGGGTATGACAAGCGGACGTGATGCAGAGGCTGTTGGAAGGGCAACAACCATGGCTGTTGTTCATTCCATTATCGGTATTATTGTTTCAACCTCCATTTTAACCATTATTTTAAGCGGTTTCGGCTTATAGGAAGTTTTATGCAGGTGTCCGTAATTGATGTAAAAAATCTTACTGTTGCCTATGGAACAAAATTGATACAGCAAAAGCTGACCTTTTCTGTGAAAGAAAAAGATATTTTTATTATTATGGGAGGCAGCGGCTGTGGTAAAAGTTCCTTGCTTCGGGTATTAATGGGACTTTTAAAACCTGCAGAAGGGCAGGTTTTTTATCAGGGTACGGATTTTTGGAATAATGAAAAAGCCCAGCAAAATATTTTGCGATCAATTGGGGTCATGTTCCAAGGAGGAGCCTTATGGACTTCGCGTACCCTTGCAGAAAATATTGCTATTCCCTTGCAGCAGTTTACCACGTTAAATAATAAACAAATTTATGAATTGGCACGGTATAAACTTGCTCAAGTGGGCTTAAGCGGTTTTGAAGAATATTATCCTTCTGAAATCAGCGGCGGCATGCGAAAACGGGCAGGCATTGCAAGGGCGCTTGCGCTTGACCCCAGTTTTGTCTTTTTGGATGAACCTTCAGCAGGGCTTGACCCTGTTAGTTCCGCCCGCTTGGATGAGCTCATTTTGCAGCTGCGCGATAGTCTGGGAATGACTATTGTTATTGTTACCCATGAACTGGCCAGTATTTTTGCTGTTGCTGATAATTCCATTTGGCTTGATGCACAAACAAAAACCATGCTTGCTCAAGGCAATCCTCATGAATTGTTAAAAAGCGGTCCTCTTGTTGTGCAAAAGTTTTTAAATCGAGAATCAGAGTAGTATTTTAATTATCGACACAGGGCTTTTTTTTATGTATAAAAGATTAAAAATAAGTAAAAAGAGTTAAAAGTGTTTAAAAATAAAACGTTTGTGGGAGCTTTTGTTTTAGGCTCCATTATGCTCATAGGGTTAGCATTTTTTCTTTTAGGCTATGGAAATTTCGGAAAACAGCAAACAGCCTTTGCTTTGTTTTTTGACTCTTCATTGCGTGGTTTAAACATTGATTCTCCGGTATTTTTTAAAGGAGTTTCTGTTGGGCGTGTCCGGTCTATTTATATTGTTCCTCATGTGGAGGAAGATACTTTTGATACTGTTGTTATTATTGAGCTGGATGAAAAATTGGGCGGAGTGGATTCTTTCAATGAAGACCGCAACTTCCTTTCTTTTATTCAGGATGATACTTATATGTATGGGCTCATTGACAAGGGGTTGCGGGCAAAACTTACCACTGCAAGCCTAATTACAGGGCAATTGGTTATTGAGCTTATTATGGTAAATAATCCGGAACCATTAAAAGAAATTCAAAAGCTGAAATATGAGAATATGATACAAATTCCCACATTGCCTAATGTTATTGAAAGTATTTTGTCCAATTTTGAGGGATTGCCTTTCCATGAAATTAGCAGTGAACTCCTGCATCTGCTGGAAAATCTTAATCGAACACTTGCGGAAATAAATGTTCGTGAACTCGGTAAAAATTTGAATGCTGCTATTGTCGGTCTGCGCAATGTGGAAAATGAAGCACAAGGTACAATAAAAGAATACAATAATTTTGCATATATACTGAAAGATAAAGTTCCTTCAATTTTGCAGAATCTGAATAATTTTGCACGAAACAGCTCAAAGATAACGCAGGATGACTCAGCACTTATGCAGGAACTTTTCCTTACCCTGCAGGCTTTGCGTGATGCTGCCAATTCGATTTCCTATTTAGCGGAATTACTTGAAAATCAACCCGATGCATTAATCTTTGGAAAGGCAAAATAATGAAAAAATATCTTGTTACCTGTTTATTCTTTTTCGTTTGTTCCTGTAGTCATATTTCTTTGCCGACAAATGTGTATGTCATTGATATACCTGATAGTTATACAGAGAAATTTCAGAATAAATTACAGGTAGGTTCCGGACCCGTTTTTGCGATTATGCATATCAATATTCCCTCATATTTGAACAGACCGCAAATTGTATTGCGGGAAAAAGGTTCAAAGATTTATATTGATGAACGGCACCGCTGGGGGGAAAATCTGGATAAAGCCATAAGCAGAGTTTTATCTGATGCATTGACAAATAACCTTGCTTCCATTAACGGCGTTGCTGTGCCGTTAAAACTCGGCATACACCCGGATTATACTATACAGCTCGATATCAGCCGTTTTGAAGGAAGCTTGAATGATTATTTAGAGCTTGACGCTTTTTGGACACTGCAAAAAGGCGGGGCAAAAATTATTCAGGCAAGTTTTTATAAAAAAATTGCTGTAAAAGGTGATTATTCCGGTTTTGTTCAAGGATATGGAGAATTGCTCTCTCTCTTGGCACAAGATATGGTGAAAGCATTTATGACCCACATTCAATAAAAAGGGAAAAAACATTGCGGTATTTAATTCGTTTTTTATTGAAAATATTTTTTAGGGTTCAAGTTGTTGACATTGAACACTATACCAATGCCGGGGACAAGGTCTTACTGGTTACAAACAGTGGTTCTTTGCTTGATCCTCTTCTTCTTTCCTGCTTTTTGAATAAAACCATAACTATTGCCATAGACAGTAAAATTCGTAAAAAATGGTGGATACGTCCTTTTTTGTCTTGTTCCAAAATTTTGGAAGCAGATTTCAATTCCCCTGTTTCCACGCTGAAACTGGTAAAAGCACTTGAAAAACATGAACACTGCATGGTTTTTCACGAAAAAGTGTTTTTGCAGGACAGCCATTATATGAAAATACTTGAAGCAACGTCTATTATTGTAGAAAAAGCAAATGCGCAAATTGTTCCTGTGCGTATTGACGGGGCTGTGTATTCGAAATTTTCTTATTTTCGGCATAAGCAGTTACTGCGGTATTTCCCGAAAATTGTGTTAACTGTTCTTCCGCCATATTCCATTGAAACGGATCAAAGTGTAAGCAGTAAAGAACGCAGAAAGCTCAATGCCATTAAATTATATGATATTATGAGCAATCTTCTTCTTGAGTCCACGAACACGGATATGAATTTCGCACAGGCTTTTGTGGAAGCTATGAAAGTGCACGGGAAAAAGTATATTATTGCAGAAGATCAGGACAGGGTTTGCGTTGATTATAAAACAATTTTATTAAAAGCCAATGTGCTTGGACGGGCAATTGCCAGACTGACAAAGGGTGAAACACGTCTTGGTTTTATGCTTCCCAGTTCTTTGGCGGGGATTGTAACATTTTTAGGTTTTCATCTGACCAAAAAAGTTCCTGTGATGATAAATTTCACCGCCGGGGCATTTTCCATGGTGGGAGCATGCAGTACTCTGGATTTAAAAATTGTCATTTCATCACGCAAGTTTATAAAACTTGGGGAACTGGAGCCGCTGGAAAAAGCGCTTTTAAACGCAGGCATGCGGATTATTTATTTGGAAGATGTGGCAAAGCGGATTAAATTTGCAGATAAAATACGCGGAGTTTTGGCAACAACATTTTGCAGGGTTGTAAAAACGCCGTCAACAGATACCTTTGCAATTTTATTCACTTCCGGAACGGAGGGGCTGCCGAAATCCGTTTTTATCAGTCATAAGAACGTGTTGTACAATAAAGAACAAGCTCTAACCGTTTTATCGGTTCATTCCGGTGACAGGCTTTTTAACTGTTTGCCTTTATTCCATGTTTTTGGCTTAGGCGTAGGCACAGTTTTGCCTTTGACAAGCGGAATGAAAGTTTTTTTCTATCCCTCTCCCCTGCATTTTCGGATTGTTCCTAAACTTTTTTATGAAAGCCAGTCCACGGTTATTTGCGGAACAGATACATTTTTAGCCGGTTATGCACGGTACGGTCGTCCTTATGATTTTTGCAATTCCCGTTTAGTTATTGCAGGTGCGGAAAAATTGCGTGAAACAACAGCGCAGACATGGCGGGAAAAGTTCGGCGTTGAAATAAAAGAAGGGTATGGTGCAACAGAAACATCTCCTGTTCTTTCTGTCAATACTGACGCAAACAATGCAAAAGGCAGTGTGGGCAGGTTATTGCCCGGGCTTCAATATAAACTGAAAAAAATTGAAGGTATTAAAGAAGGCGGTTCCCTGTGTGTCAAGGGCGGAAATATTATGCTTGGCTATATGCGCTCAAGTAATAAGGGGGTCCTTGAAATCCCGAATATTGAAATCGACGGGCAAATAATAGACGGCTGGTACGATACCGGCGATATTGTTGAAATTGATAAATATGGTTTTATTTTTATAAAAGGAAGGGCGAAACGTTTTGCAAAGCTTGGGGGCGAAATGGTTTCCCTTGTTGCCATTGAAATGGCGTTATCGGAACTTTGGCCGGATATCCCCTTGGGCATTGTTGCTATTCCTGATTCTAAAAAAGGGGAGCAGCTCGTGCTTATTATTGAAAAGCAAAATGTGACAACCAATGAAATTGCAACCTATTTTGCAACAAAAGGCGTATCTGCTTTATGGACGCCTAAAAAGATTATCTGTGTGAAACAGGCGCCGCTCCTTGGCTCCGGAAAATTTGATTATAATAAGGCAAAGGAACTTGCAAAAGCATTGTAAGAATTTTTTTGCTTTGCATAATCTACAGTTGATTTTATAACAATTGGATTTAATAAACGAAAATTTCCGGTTAATCTTTTTTATAGGGGAAATGATGAGTTCTGTTGTCCATTTCTCCAAGCTTCGTATAGCGTTTTTCTCCTGCAGGAAATTCGTAAGATTTAACGGAATTGCTCTCAGGCATTTTGTTCAATATTGGGAGTATTTTTACAGCGAAAGAATTTTTAATTTGAGAATTTCACCTCAATTATCCTTTCGGGTCAAATTGTAAAACTGTTGCTTTTTTTTGAGGCTTTGTTTCTTTTTTTAGCCCTTTGACCATACCGTCAAATTTGAGATTAGTGCCTGCTTCGTCAATATCTATAAGAGCAGAAAGCTTTGAACGCATTGCCCATTGTGTATTGAAAAGCTGATTTTTCCAGCTTTTCGCCTGAATAAAGGAAAGGACAAGCACAGCTTCTTCCCATTGTGTTGTGGGTTCAAAATTATTGACGATTTGGGCATACTTTTCCCATAAGTTCTCAAGTGATGCTTCGTCTAACCCGTCGAGCTGCTTTGCCATTTTTAAAAGTAATTGTTCCATACGTATCCATTTTCTTTTTTCTGGCATAAGTATAAAGCGAAGAGCCAAGAAGCGCAAGCAAAATGACAGGCACTGAAAAAGAAAGGTTTTTCTTCGGAAAAAATTTTTTGAGGGGAAAATTTTTCCGTATCTTAATAAGACATCATGTTTAATACACCGGTTATTTATCGCGTTAGCATAAAAAAACACCCGCTGATCGGGAGTTTTTTTATGTCCGCTTGAGTTCCAAAGCTCGCTGCAGCATGGTATCGACGGTTTGCAAACTCTTGCTGTTGGATTGGAAGCCGCGCTGTAAAACAATAAGGTTTGCCATTTCACTTGCTATATCAACGTTTGATGTTTCAAGGGTTTGGGACATAATGTCGCCGTAGTTTTCTGTTCCTGCAATACCAAATTCCACATTTCCCGCTTCATCCGTATATTGATAGAGATTATTTCCGGCACGGTATAATCCGTCTTCACTTGTAAATCTGGCAAGGGGAATTTGATAAAGGTCATGGCTTTGTCCATTGGTATAAGAAAGCTGCACCACTCCATTTTCATTAATGAACATATTTTGCAGTTCACCTCTGGTATATCCGTCCTGACTGAGGTTTTTGAGAGAAGCGCTTGTCCGGAGAGCAGTTGTTGCATTGGAACTAAATTCCGCACTTGTCATACCGGGAAGACTGCTGAATTCATTGCCGATAGCTGCTGCAGAAATACCGTTCACACCTTCACTGCGTCCGTTAGCCCATGCATTATCATTACTTCTCATTCCAAGGTTCAGGGAAATAGTTTGGCTTGGAAGTCCTGCCTGCTGCAATGTTATGGTGGGAACACCATTTTGCAGACTGGATAACGTCCAGTTATTAAGGTCGGTTAAGTCACCGCCTTGCGGAGAAAAAGAATTCATATTCATCAGTTCCCCGGCACTGGAGAATGTCATGGTACCTGACAGCAGAAGTCCGGCACTTTTTGTTCCTTGGTATCCCGGACGGGCGTCCTGATTGGGGTCCATGGCAACAATATATTCGTATACCTGTTCACCATTTTTAGAAGTGACAGGGTCAAGGTAAAGGTCAAGACTTTGCTTCATTCCGTTGGCATCATAATATTGCAGCGTAAGCGACTTGACATCGCTGCGAAGAGGCGGGTCGTTTTCAGCATTCCAATTTTGCACCATGGAAAAATAGGGATTATTTTCATCTTCATAAATATTTTGGCTGTTATAAAGATTAAGGGATGCTGTAATACCGGTTGTGGCTTTAGGAGGGTCACTGGAAACGGCTGTACTGTTGGTATTAATTTGAATGGGCTGGAGTGTGTTTGCTACAGCACCATTTTCATTAATAGGATAACCCATGAGATGATGCCCGGTAGGCGCCGTTAAAAATCCTTCTTCATTAAAACGGAAATTCCCTGCCCGCGTATAAAAGATTTCATCGTCTAAGGTAACTTGGAAATAGCCCTTACCGGAAATCGCCAAATCTGTTTCTGCACTTCCCGGTTCAAAAGCACCGATTTTATGATTTGAGCGGACTTCACTTATATGTGAACCGACACCTATTTGTTTTACTTCAACTTCGTATGCGCCGCCTGTCGGATAGCCTCTGCTTGATAAATCACCAATAAGATAAAGCTGTTGCTTGAATGCAACAGTATTAACGTTGGCAACATTTTGTGAAACAACGTTGATACCCTTTGCTTGGCTTTGCATGCCTGTTGCGCTTGTATATAATCCTTGAATCATAAATGGCTTCTCCTGCCAAAAATAAACCGTTCGGCAAAAATTTCCCTCAATTTTGCTTGCAACATATTAAGCATAAATTGTGCCAAACCATGTTTTCTAATATATAACTTGACAAAATAAAAATGCAGGTTTATAAAATACAACACACTAAATTTTAATCGGTTATAATAAGGAGAAAACATGGCACCAGTTAGTACAGAACTTAAGGGAAAATATGTTTTAGTTATTAATGCGGGCAGCTCTTCCTTCAAAACACAAATTCTTTCATGCGACAACGAAAAACCAATTCTTGCCGTTTTGGCCGAAAGAATTGGCAGTGAAAACGGCAGAATAATTTTTAAAATTAATCCTGATACGGATAAAGAAGATAAACAAGCTTTTGATGTGCACTATAAAACCCATGGCGATGGTATCCGTGATATGATGAAACGTATTGTGGATATGGGAATTTTGCCTAACTTTGATGCCATTGTTGCTTCCGGTCACCGTGTTCTTATGGGCGGACCAAATTATACTGAAGTAAAAGTTGACGCAACAGTAAAACAAGTTATCCGTGACTATATCCCCCTTGGACCGCTGCATAACCCCGGCAACCTTGCTTGTATTGAAGTTATTGAAGAAATTTTACCGGGCGTTCCTGCTGTTGCAGTTTTTGATACCGGTTTCCATACAACTATGCCCAATTATGCATATACCTATGCTATTCCGCAAAATTACTGCAAAAAGTATTCCTTACGCCGTTATGGTTTTCACGGTATTTCTCATAAATATGTTTCCAAAACTGCTGCAAAGTTCCTCGGTAAGGATACTTTCACCGGTATTTGCTGCCACCTTGGAAACGGCTGCTCCATTACAGCAATCAAAGACGGCAAATGCATTGATACAACCATGGGACTTACTCCGCTTGAAGGTCTTTTAATGGGAACTCGCTGCGGTGATATTGATGCTTCTTTGCCTCTTTTTGTTATGGAACAGGAAGGAATCAGCCCAACGCAAATGTCTGATATTTTGAATAAGCAATCAGGCTTGAAAGCTCTGACAGGCAGCAATGATATGCGCGATGTTGAAAGTATGGTTGAAAAAGGCGATGAAAACGCCATTTTAGCAAATAATATGTTCAACTATCGTGTTATCAAATATATTGGTGCATATTTGGCTGTACTTGGTAAAATTGACGGAATATTATTTACCGGCGGCATTGGTGAAAATTCTGCTACTAACCGTGCGCCTATTTGCCATGCTTTTGAACCTTTCGGTTTGGAGCTTGACGAAGAAAAGAATAAAGTGCGTTCCGGCGAATCTCGTGAAATCAGCAAGACAGGAAGCAAAATTAAAGCTCTTGTTGTTCCGACTAACGAAGAACTTGAAATTATGCAAACTACCTTGAAAATTTTAGGTTACTAAGATTATATGAGCAAAAGTCCCTTTTATTGGTTTGAAGCCAATAAAAGGGACTTTTTTTTTATCTGATATTTTTAATTTTATGAAAAAAAAGCAAACGTGTGAAAAAGCAAAAATATCATTTCAGTATAAAAAAAGCATGCAAAAAATGATATTCAACAGAGGTAAGACCTTACCAAAATTTTGGATAGGAGCGTTTTTTTGAAAGATTATTGATGAGTATGCCGCAACTAACAAGAATAAGTGCATTTGTCAGACACGGTATGAACGCAAAAGAAAAGCCTAAATCCGTTATTCGTTTCTCTCCAATCACTGCTAAAAGAGCGGTAGCACCTCCGGGAGGATGAATGGTTTGCGTTCCATACATGGCACCCATGGCAAGAAATACGGCTAATGCCCCTGAAAATATTGGAATATCCGGAAAAAGACAATACGCAAAAACGCCGCATATTGCTGATAAAAAATGCCCGCCTATGACATTACGCGGCTGAGCATAGCAGCTTGTAGGAATACCAAAAATCATCACAGAACTTGCACCCACCGGTGCGACAAAAAGAGGCTGGTTGCTGAGTATGTCATGAGAAAATTTATCAATGAGAGAAATGAGCATGATAGTAAAAAAACAGCCAAAACAGGCTAAAAGCATTTCACATACATCAAATTCTTGTGCAGGACATTTTTCCTGTCCTTTTATCTTTTGGAAATATGATTTACTTTTCATACGCTGCAAGTATTGTGCTTTGTAACGGGTTAGTCAGTATATTAAAATAAGGCGGAAGAACAAAAGCCGAAAAATCAGGGCAATTGACAGCATAGTGATGCAGGCAAAAATTTTCGCTTTGTTTTTGATAATTGTCAAGTGTAAAGGAATAAAGAGGAGCAGTTTTTTCCATGGGCTTTTTTTCAGACAGAGGAAAAATTGTTTTTAACGTTGTGTAATCACTTGTTTTTGCTCCATATTTTTTATCCCCGACAAGAGGGTATCCTAAAAATGCCAGATGTGCCCGTATTTGATGTCTTGCCCCTTGAAAAATGGTACAGTCCACAAGGCTGCATGTTTCATTTGTTCCAAGGGCATGTACAAGCGTAACTCTCTCGCCAAGCTCATGACTTACTTTTACATTTTTGTAATTACTTGTAATAATTTTATTTTTTATGCTGAAATTTTGCATGATTTTCCCTTCCACAAGGGCAAAATATTTTTTGGAAATTTTTTGTTCACGCTGCCATGTTTTCCATTGCAGGGCAGAATGTTTATTTGTGGCAAAGACTAAAATTCCTGACGTTGCAAAATCAAGCCGATTGAGGAGGATATATTGAGGATTAATCGTTTCATGCACAAGCAGTTCAAGGGAAAGGGTATTTTTACCTTTTTGGTATTCACTGTGAAAAAATGGTTCCTTATAGCAAAGATAAAAGTCGTCAGTTTCGGTAATGAGGCGGATTTCTGGCTTATCAGCCGATCTTTCAGGTTCAAAAACAGTAAGAATGTCATGTTCTTTGACTTTATAGCTTGCTTTTTGCTGTTTTTCATTCACGAAAACTGCATTTTGCTCGCAAAGCCTTTTGATTGCCCGAGTGCCATATTCGGAAAATACTGTTTTGAGCACATAATCCAGACGTTTGTTTTCATCTGAGGACGTGCAGTGATATTCTTTCTTATGCATTTTTATACCAAATTTGTGACATGGTCAGCCCTTGGGGCGGGGCTGTAGGCGGGGATTTTTTTCTATCTTTTGAGGCAATAAGCCGGGGAATATCCTCTGCTGCAAATTTTCCTTTGCCGCAGGCGACAAGCAGTCCCACTAAATTTCTGACCATTTGTTTTAAAAAACCATTGGCAACAAAGGTCAGCTGCAATTCATAATTTTGGGGATTATTTCTTCTTTGCTCTTCAAAATGCGTGCGATGAATTGCATAGAGGGTACGTATGGTTGAATGGAGTTCAGTTCCCTTGTTTTGCACAAAAGAAAAATCATGTTCGCCAAGAAGATAGGGAATGGCAGTATCAATGGCTGTTAAATCAAGTTCTCCGCATGCCCATGTATACGGATAAAGCTTGGGAGGAACAAAGTTTCGGTTAAGCCACAGACTGTAGGTATAGGCTTTTTTTTCCACATCGAAAAGGGCATGAAAATCATCACGTGCCAGAGTAAAATCTTTTACCCGTATGTCTTGGGGGAGAGCCGTATTTAATGCCAGCTGCCAGTTGAGTTTCGTTTTATCCTCAGGAATATCGCAATGGGCAACCTGACAATCCGCATGGACGCCGCTGTCTGTTCTGCCGGATCCTTGAAGATGAATCTTTGTCTTGCAAATACGGGAAATTTCTTTTTCCACAATTCCCTGAATAGTCGGCAATTCCTCATTATTGAGGAGCTGACGCTGCCAGCCGTTATATTTTGTTCCCACATAGGCAAGAGTAAGACGCAGTCTTGGCATTATAAATCCACTAATTCTACAGGGCTTTTATCAAGGGAAATCCCTAAAAAGGGTTCACCAACGGCTTTGAATTTGGCAATATCGTCAGTTGTGAGAAAATGCATAAAAGGCACGTTATTTTCCGCAAGGGCGTTGTTTTCCTGTAAACAGGCAAGGACTTTGAGCGCTGTGGTTTGGGCAGAATCAACCAATTGTATGCTGTTTCCCACCACGTTTTGGATTGCATTTTTTAAAAGAGGAAAATGGGTACAGCCAAGAACCATGGTGTCCGGCTTATTTTCCTGCAATAAGATGTCATTTAAATAATGCTTAGCCATTTCTTCCGCAAGAAATCCTTGGGTAATCCCTTCTTCTGCCATGCCCACAAAGAGCGGACAGGCTTTGCCTGTCACAACAGCATGAGGATTTTTTGCCATAATTGCTTTATCATATGCTTTTCCCTGAATAGTTGACTGTGTTCCCAGAACAGCAATGTGATTATTTTTTGTGGTATTGCACGCAGCTTCTGCTCCTGGTTCGACAACACCGATAATTTCTATAGCCGGATATTTTTCTTTGATACTGGGAAGGGCAACGGAACTTACGGTATTGCAGGCAACCACGAGCATTTTTAAATCGTTTTCCATGAGCTTTTCCGTGCATTGCAACGCATAGCGGATAATAGTTTCCTTACTTTTTGTTCCATAGGGAAGGCGGGCAGTATCACCTAAATAGATATAATTTTCTTGTGGAAGGACATGCAGAAGCGCTTTTAAAACAGTAAGTCCCCCAACCCCGGAGTCAAAAAGTCCGATAGCTTTATTATTCATGAAGATTCCTTTCTAGCAAGACCTGTTTTTTGTACAATGAATACAGGAGAAAAGCAATACGCATGCAATAAAAAAAGGCAGGTTACACTGCCTTTTTGCCGCAACATTTTTATATGGTTTGAATACCGTCAAGTACCCATGTTCCTTCTTTGGCTTTATTGCGGGAGAAATTCCAGATTTCTTTAACCTGTTCATTCTCAGGACTTTCTGCTTCTTTTAGGAGCACGTCAAAAAGGACGGCAACTTGCTCATAATCGCCTTCTTGCTTTACTTCCAGCACACCGGCATTGATGAGGATAATTTGGGTTTTGGACGGATTAGGATCTTCTTTAAATTGTTCTTCAATGTCTTTATGCATAATAGGGGAAGTGAATTGTTTTATGTCTTCAATATCACGTAAATCCCATGATTCCTGCATACGCACATAAAGTTTTTTTGCCCCGTCTAAAAATTCTTCTGTATTAAACGTACCTGCTGCAGAAGAGGCAGTTGGCTGCTGTGGACGTTCAGAACGTAAATTATCCCAAGCAGATGCGGCACTGCTTGTCTGATTTTGCATTGGGTTTTGATTAATATCTTGGCTGCTGTATTCATTTCCATAAGATGAAGAGCGTGAAGAGGATTGATTGTTTTTTTGCTGACGATTTCTAAAGAATTTCAAACCGAAATAAATTATAAGACCAAGAATAATAAGGTCCAAAAGCCCACCGCCTGCAAAACCTCCGCCGGAAAGCAAAGAGCCAAGCAGTGTTCCCGCTAATAAGCCGCCAAATAAACCGCCGAACATGCCTCTTCTGTTGATGGCGGCAGCTCCTGCATTATTGCTCATGGCGGAATTTTGCTGCTGGTTAAAACGCTGTTGATTTGTGGTTACACCGGCAGGGGCAGAAGGTCTGACAGTTGTTGTTCTGCCTATGGAGCGTCCTCCTCCGAATCTTCTTGCATCAGCGTCATCCGGCATGGCAAAGGTGCTAAAAACTGATAATGCCAAGATCACGGTGAATATACGTATTATTTTGTTCAATTTCATATCTTCCTCATATTCAGTGATATTTTATTCTTAATACCTGTTTATGGAAAAAAAGCAAGTTAATGTCTTAAGGGGTGAATAATTTAAATGGCTGTACAATAAGGTTTGAAAAAATATTTAAAACTCCGGCTCCAATATTGCCAATGGTTTTTGAAACTGCGGTCATGACTTTTACCTCATATTTGGGGTCACTGATTGAACCGGTAATGTAAATGGGAATTTCCGGAATACCGAGATAGGTGGCATGGACAAAGGCGTTTATTTTTTCTGTCACAAGATTGATAATTCCTTCTCCCTGCACCAGCAATCCCGTTCCTATTAAAGAAATATTTTTTGTTTGGGCAATACCATTCGTTATGGTTCCGCTTGCAGAGAGGGAGGTATAATTGGTTTTTCCTGTGTATCCATGAGAACTTTCATTATTGCTTAAGAAATGTTGTGAAGATTCCCGGTTTTCAAGCATGACAGCATGGTCTTTTGAACTTTGGAAATATCCGTTATTAAACTGCATACTCCATTCTGCATTCATGGTTTTGAAAATATCTGAAGTCTTGCTGACAAGGGCATTTCCCTGAATAGCGATATTTCCTGCTCCGGACATGAGTGTGTCCTGTTTGCGCATTTTTGTAATGGAAAGCATATCAAGGTTTGTGCCTTTTAATTTAAATTTCGTCTGCATTCTATAGACATTATTTTGTTTTTGAACAGAACCTTCAAGCAAAGCTTGAATAAAACCGTTTTTTATGTTTGTTTTCAAGTTGTTTATACTGATTTTATTATCAACAATTTTGATATTGCCGGTGAATGTATTGGTTGTAATATCATAAAAAGTAAGCTTATCCGCTTTGACGGAAAAATTAACATTGTTATTGCAAATAAAATCAAGGGGCAGTTCTTTATCTTCTTTTAGCTGAGCTTCTGCTGTATTCTCCTCAGGTATATCTTTTCTCTTTTTATCCTGCTGCGGTTTTTTTTCATCTTTTATATAATCGCTCAGATTAAGATGTTGAAAATACAAGTCACCGTGATAGTATGTTTTTTCTTTTTGTTCATACGTTATATTGGCAATAAGTTTTGAATTTTTTAATGCTCCTTTATAATTTTCAATAATAAATTTGTTGTTTTTTATATTGAAACCCAGCTTTGCAGTACCGTTTAAAAGCGTTTCTTTTGTTGCTTTCTCTTTGAATAAAATATCTGTCAGCTGCGGGGTACGGGAAAGCGGCTCTCCTGTATGCGTGCTGAAAAGTATGCTGGAATCTTTAGAATGTATTTTTGCCGTATATTCCGGAAATTCTCCGTCTAACTGCCATAAACCGCTCAAAGCAAAACTTTCCGGAGCTTTTTTGTTAGTATTAAATGGTTCGGTTTTCAGGGCAATGTCGGCGGCAAGTTTTGCAAAAGGAGTCAAAAGACGTTCTTTTGAATGGATAGCCCCATTGCTGAGATTCACGTTTCCCTTTATTTCCAGTGAATTTAAAATTTGTTCAAAGTTTTCGCCCCTCAACTTGACTGTCACTGCTCCGTCTGCATGTCCCGTGCAGACAGTATGCCCAATAATAGCGCGTAAGGGTGCTTCGATGAGGATTTTCTGCAGCGTGGCAGAAATTTCATGTTTTTGTGTTGAATAAAGCGTTACAAGGGCATTGGCACTTCCTGTATAGCAATTTCCGATATTAACGTTTATTGTAGGATTGCTTTTTTTGTCAGGTGCAATCAGAACATGGGCGTTTGCACAGTCAAGTTTCCAAATGTGCAGCTGTTGAGGAACATGAATATTGATGTGATAGGAAACAGAAGGGCTGTCAGATTGAGAACTTTTCTCCTCAGCTATGACCACTGCAGGAGGAGGAAGTTTTACTTTTCGGGTCTCTTTTCCATTGATTTCAGGAAAAAGCTCATTGAGATTAATGGGAGTATTATTAGGGGAAAGCATTTCCAAATCAAAGCAAATATCGGCTTTTGCAAAATCAGCGGTAACACTTTTTCCCTTTACAGTATAGTTTAACACGTTTGCTGTCAGGTTTGGCGAAAAAACTCCTTTGAGTGTGCAAAAAACATCGATATCAGCTTGGATTGCATTGAGAGCATTGTATAAGCCGCCGTTCATTTCTCTCGTTGGACCAATCCAGCGGGGCAGACTGAATTTCTCTACATGTGCTTTTCCAAAAATTAATGGATTAAAAGGATATAATCCTGTTAGGGCACCTGTAAACATTAATGAATCGGTATCAGCTTTGATAACGGCGTTTTTTATCTGTATTTCATTAATATAAAATCCTGCTAAATCAAGAGCATAATCGTTTAATGTATTTTCCTGCAAAAACATTTTTCTATAGGGGTCGTTCTTGTTCTCAGAGGGAAAATCGAAAGAGCTCGGTTTTTCTTTTTGCGGGGTACTCAATAACGTAAACGGTATGGTCAGTTCAATGGGGGTTGCATAGCTGTTCATGGGCAAAACCGTTTTGTTATACAATTTTCCTGTAAGCGCTATGGTTTTTTGGCGAATTTTTATATTGAAATCTGTGGTTAGCTGAATAAAACTGGGTTTGGGCATGGGAAAATAACGATATGCTTCCCGAATGGGGGTATCATAATAGGGAGCAAGAGAAGAAACCTGCAAATTGGTTTCAAAGAGCAGGGTTCCCGAATAGGTGCGCGGATTGTAGGAAACATCCTTTGCCTGAATTTTTGTTTGTCCCAAATGGAAAAGCAGATAGTTCTCAGAAAAAATTGCCAGTTCATCAAGGCTAAGGTCTGCATCTCCGTCAAGAATATCAGGTGTTTTGATAAGGGCATTGAAATTTTTAAAGCGATATTTCACGGAATGATTGGGATCAAGAATTTCTCCGTCAGCATGACTGACAGTCAACTGCAAACTGGAAAAATAGTGAGGAATGGAAAATTCCTTCAATCTATTAAAAAAGAGAGTTGAAAATTCCTCTGAAACTTTTTCTATGGAAAATTCTGCTTGTTTTTCTTTCTGTCTTGGTAAGGTGACCTGTGCATCGACATCTGATACTGTCAGGTGCTTGAGGACAGGTTTAAACAGAATTAATGAGCGCCAGCTGAGTTCGCTGTACGCATTTTTAATTGTAATTCTGGCAGGCAATGAGGTATCATAAAGAACAATATTGCTGATATTGACGGCAGGTTTGGGTGAAAAAGAAAAGGTCACGCTTTCAATATCAAATTCTAACTGAGTTTTTTCTTTTAAATAGGAAGAAATTGTTGCGCCCAGTTTAGTTGGCTGCAAATAGCCAAGATACAGGAATAATCCTGTTGAAACAAGAATTATCCAGCAAGTCAGAAAAAATAAACCAAATGAAAACTTTTTCACTGTCAACTCAATACATAAATGGATTAAGAAAAGTATAGGAAGTTTTTTGATAATTTTCAAGAATTGATTTTCATTAATTTTTTATGATTTTTGCTTTGTGTGAGAAAGCGGCTGATACCTTTTTTTTGTGAATTTATCATCTTTTCACGTATAAACATAGATTCTTCTTTTCATGAAATAAAAACAAGTGATGTGGGTAATGGGGAAGCTGCAGCCGATAATGGGTTTGCGAACTTCGCGGATAGCGACGGAATACGGAAATGGACAGCAGAGCCCGTTATTTCCCGTAAAAATACAAAACGGATTGGTTGATAATTTATGATAATATATCAAGTTGTTATAAATTTAACCGCTCACGATAACAGCATACAAAAACAGCATAATGATTTTTCTTGCTCATAGGGCAGAGTTTTTATATGATTGCAAAAAATTATAGAGGGAAATTTTTTCTATGGAGTTACTCATTTTTTTTGCTGTGTTTTTTCTTTTTTCCGTGTATCTTATGCCTGTGGTGGGTTTAGGGTATAAAATTTGTGAAGGAATGCATAAACGGGCTTTATTTTCAAAATCAGCCATGCAAATCCAAATTTTTTCTTCTGTTTTATTGCTTTTGGTAAGTATTGCTTTTGGGGCTGATTATTATTTGCAGGGTACCTTATATCAAGCAAGTCTGCCTTTTCAAACTTCGCTGGAACTTGATTTTTGGAAAAATCTTTTGCTGTATCTTTGCACTGCTTCTTTGGTGTTATCTGTTTTTTGCGCCATGAGTGCCCGTTTTCCGAAACTTACTGTATTTTATTTTCTTTCTGCCCTTGGTGGAATTTTACTGGTGGTCGGTTTGGCTCAATTTATAAATTTTGTGGCATTTTTTGCTGTTGTTGCTGAAAATACAAGTAAATTTTCTTCCTATTGCCTGCAGGTAATGAGCCATATGTTTGCGCTGCCCCCTGATGCATTCATGCAAAATCCCTATGCCTTGTTTACGAATACGCAGCTTTTTTCCTATGTTGTGACGTTGTTCTTTTTTCTGGCTGTTTTTATTTATGCTTTATATATAGTCTGTATTTTAACTGTTCTATTCAGAAATTCTATGGATTACGGGCGTGATTATTATACTTTTATTTTGAATAAGTACGGACGGGGCATTTTTTCCTTTTCACTGCTTGCTTTTATTTTAGCGGTTATCATGCTGGCAGGTTTTCAATTGCCTTTCCAGCCCGCCATAGCAAATAGTATTCATGTGTATTCTCCGCATGTTTTTGTGTGGCAGACCGTGTGCATTGTTGTGCCGATTTTGTATTTTCTTTTTTCAATCCAACTGAAAAAAAGTTTTTGTTTGGCTGCAATTCCTTTGCAAAAAAAGAGCAATATTTTTATTACAGCGTTTTTAGATATTGTTTTTAGCGGATTTATTTTTTATTTGTGTATACATTGCATATAGTTAACTATATGTTTTTATAAGCTTGGCAAAAGAAAAAAATTAAGCTATTTTTATGCAGAAATTATGAAAGGAGTATTTATGAGTTCTTCTCGTTCACAAGTATATACAAATGCAGGGGTAAATATTGAAGCAGGCAATGATTTGGTTTCACAAATTAAATCCATAGTTGCCACAACCCATACAACCGGTGTTTTATGCAATATAGGAAGTTTTGGCGGTTTATTCAGACCGGATATTTCTTCTATGCAGGATCCCATTCTTGTTGCTTCAACTGACGGTGTCGGTACAAAATTAAAGCTTGCCTTTGAGTTTGATAAACATGATACAGTGGGCATTGACCTTGTTGCCATGAGTGTTAATGATATTCTTGTGCAGGGGGCAAAACCGTTATTTTTCCTTGATTATTATGCCTGCAGCAAGCTTGATGTGGCAAAAGCAAAAAATGTCATTGAAGGTATTGCAGAAGGCTGCCGTCAATCTTCCTGTGCGCTTCTGGGGGGAGAAACCGCGGAAATGCCCGGTATGTATGATGCGGAAGATTATGATCTTGCCGGTTTTTGCGTTGGTATTGTTGACAATAAGGCTTTGGTAGATGGTTCTAAAATTAAAAGCGGGGATGTGATTATTGGTATTCAGTCCTCAGGGGTACACTCTAACGGCTATAGTTTGGTACGGAAAATTTTTGCTCAAAGCGGGGCAAAAAAAGAGGATATTTTTCCTGGTACCAAGAAAACCTTTGCCGAAGTTTTGCTTGAGCCAACCATTATTTATGTGGAATGTTTGAAGTCCGTTATGCGTGAAGTAGAGATTAAAGGCATGGTTCACGTGACGGGCGGCGGTTTTTACGATAATATTCCCCGTGTGCTTCCGCAATCGGTAAAAGCTGTGATTGATTTTGGTTCATGGGATATTCCTCCTGTCTTTAATTGGCTGAAAGAACAAGGTAATCTTTCATGGCCGGAAATGCTGCAAATTTTCAATAGCGGCATTGGCTATATTTTGGTGATTGATAAGGAACAGGCTCAAAAAGTTCTTGATATGCTGAATGGTGTGAATATGAAAGCATGGCAAATCGGTGTAATTTCCCTGAAAACAAAAGAAGACACAGAAGCTGTACAAATTAATTTTTAATTTTTTAGGGGGCGTTCAAACGCCCTTTTTTTGTGTATGAATATTGTTGTCAGTGCATGTTTGGCGGGTTTTTCCTGTCGGTATGACGGTAAAGCAAACACCGTGCCGTTTATTCGGGAGCTGTATCGGAAAAAACTTGTTTTGCCTGTTTGTCCTGAATGTTTAGGGGGACTTCCTGTTCCCCGTGTCCCTTGTGAGATACAGCACGGCAGAGTGATTTCAAAGGAAGGAACTGACTGTTCGGAAGCTTATTGGAAAGGGGCGTTTTTAGCTTTGCACTATGCTCGCTTTTACGGAGCAAAGACAGCAATTTTAAAAGCAAAATCTCCCAGCTGCGGAGTTGGGCAGATTTATGACGGCACATTCACAAAAACGCTTATTGCAGGAAATGGTATTTTTGCTCAATTGCTCATGGAGAATCAGTTTTTTGTGTATACAGAAAAAGATACGGTTATGGAAAATTTTTTTAAAGGGGCTCTGAAATAGCTTATTATGGGTACAAGATATAACTGGGCAAATACGTTAGATAAATTATCATTGGAAGCGGCAAAACCTAAGGTGGGAATTTTGATTGCTTCCTATGGTTCTTCTACTATGCAAAGCAGTCAGGCTATGCGAAAACTTCAAGCAAAACTTGAAGATTATTTCGGTGTTCCTGTACGTATAGCGTTTACCTCAGAGGCACTTCGCAAACGCTTAGCCCATGCCCGAACAAAATCGGATTCAGTGCTTAAAGCATTAAAAAAAATGGAATTTGAACGTTTTACCCATATTATCGTGCAAAGTTTGCATTTAATTGCAGGCATTGAATATAATGATGTTTTGGAAGATACCAATATAGCCGGAAATTCCGGTACATTAAAAATCCAATCAGGCTTGCCGCTTTTGCATACGGAAGCCGATATTGTACCTGTTGCCGAGGCGTTAAAACAATTGCTTCCCCCTGATTTTCAAAAGAATGACGTGGCTGTTTTTATGGGGCACGGCACAAAGCACGATGCGGAAAAATTTTATTTTGCCCTTTCCGAAACACTGCATAGCTTATATCCCTCATTGTACATAGCCTGTATGGAAGGAAAATGTACACTCAGCCGTGTTTTTGAAGATTTAAAGCAAAAACCTGCTGTGCACAAAATTTGGCTTTTGCCGCTGCTTACTGTTATTGGCAAGCATGCACTGTGCGATATGGCAGGTGATGAGGAAACATCATGGAAAAATCAGGTGATGCGGCAGGGATACTGCTGCGAACCTTATTTAAAAAGTTTGGCGGAATCAGTTGAAATACAAAATATTTGGATAAAAAGAATAGAAGAGGCGATTTTAGCTTTATAGGAGTACTTATGTCAGTTGTTGCAAAAATGATGAAAGAAAGCATTGAACAAGGTTCACTTATTCGGCAAATGTTTGATTTGGGCTTGAAACTCAAACAACAATTTGGTGCTGAAAATGTGATGGATTTTAGCCTTGGCAATCCTGATTTGCCCCCGCCGCCCGTTGTGCAGGAAGCAATGGCTGATTTGGCAAAAAATCTCAACCGTCCTGCAAGCCTTGGTTATATGCAAAATGCAGGGTATGCTTGGGCACTCGATGCACTTGCCGAGGAATTATCCAAAGAACAGAATGTGCCCCTCACCCGTGCGGAAATTATGCTCAGCTGCGGGGCAGCAGGGGCGATGAATGTTTTTTTTCATTCTGTCCTTGAACCGGAAGATGAAGTCTTGGCTTTTACGCCTTTTTTCGGTGAGTATAAGTTTTATGTGCGAAATCACGGCGGTATTTTTAAAACAGTGCCAACCCATGATGATTTTATGCCTGATTATGAAGCCTTGGAAAAAGCTATAACCCCAAAAACTCGGGCGTTGATTATCAACTCTCCCAATAACCCCACAGGG
Organism: uncultured Mailhella sp.; assembly: GCA_910577155.1. Classification (GTDB taxonomy): domain Bacteria; phylum Desulfobacterota; class Desulfovibrionia; order Desulfovibrionales; family Desulfovibrionaceae; genus Taurinivorans. The sequence goes on along the minus strand of CAJTMS010000006.1, from coordinate 30,755 downwards.
GTGATTTATTCCGAAGACGTTGTAAAGCGCCTTGCGGCTGTTCTTGAAAATGCAAGTCTGAAAAACAACAGACCTCTGTATTTAATTTCTGATGAACCCTATCGCTTTTTGGCTTATGACAATTGTGTTGTGCCGGCGGTTTTGCCTTTATATAAATATGCTGTTGTCATCAGTTCCTTTTCGAAAAAATTTGGCATTGCCGGCGAAAGAATTGGGTATCTCGCAGTATCTCCGCAAATAGAAGACAAAGAGCTTCTTTTAGGAGCCTGTATCATGTCCAACAGGATTTTGGGCTTTGTTAACCCCCCTGTTGTCGGGCAGTATCTCATGAAAGCCGCCCTTGGTTCTTCGACGGAATATGCACTGAATATTTATGCAAAGCGCAGAGAAGTTTTTTGTGATATATTGGATGCGGCAGGCATCGAATACCGGAAGCCCATGGGCGCATTTTATATTTTCCCCAAAGCTCCCTATGGCGATGATGATTTATTTATTAATTGTCTTCGGGATGAAAAAATCCTTGGTGTTTCCGGCAAGGGTTTTGGGCTTGCAGGGTATATCAGGCTTTGTTATGCTGTTGAGGACAGCGTTATTGAAAAATCACGTGCCGGTTTTAAACGTGCTGTTGAAACAATGAAGAGTCTGAAAAAAGTCTAGAAAAAGTCTGAATTTTAATTTGTTTGAGAAAAAAATTGTTATTTGCATTATTTTTCTTGACAAAATCATTAACTTATCTGTAAATTACACGTTCGCAAGGAGAAAGTATGAAAGAATTTCAGATGTTATTGCGAGATGTTCCACAGAATGGTCAAACATTTCAATATAATAATCAAAACATATGGCTTGAGCCACTGAAAGAATTTCATATCTCCTGCAAAATCATTGACGATATTCAGGCAGAAGTTTTTATTCTTCCGGAAGAGGACGGCGTTCTTTTCAGGGGAAAACTTCGGGGGAAAGTTTCTGTTCCCTGTGACAGGTGTGCAGAAGAAACAGAAATTCCTGTTGACTATTCGTTTGATGAATTTGAAGGCTATCCTCAAGACGATTTTTCTGTTCAGTCAGAAGATTTGCTTGAAGATAACAGAGTACTTTTTAAAGATAAAAATGCTCTTATTGTTGATATGGGAGCATTGCTTTGGGAAGAATTTGTACTGACATTGCCTACAAAACCTTTGTGCAGAAGTGACTGTAAGGGTGTTTGTCCAACATGCGGTAAAAATTTAAATGAAGGAACATGCAATTGCGAGGAAGGCGGAAAAGATCCTCGTTTAGCTGTCCTGCGAAATTTAAAAATACAATAAAGCCAAAAGCTTAGTCAAGGAGATTGGAATGGCTGTTCAACAAAATAAAAAATCACATTCTAAAAAAGGTATGCGTCGTTCTCACGACCGTGTTGCAAAACCTGCAGTGATTTATTGCTCTTGCGGTGCGCCTACTGTTCCTCATGCTGTTTGCCCAACATGCGGAAAATATAAAGGTCGCCAAGTAGAAGCAGTAAGCTCCAATGAAGAATAATAATATTTTGGCAGTGGACGCAATGGGAGGCGATTTTGGTCCTTCTGTTGTTGTCCCTGGAGCGTTATCTGCTGCTCAAAAGTGTGGAGCAAAAATTCTTCTCGTAGGGATTGAAAATGCCGTACGGGAAGTGATTGACACACTTCCTGAAAATTTAAAACAAGTTGACTTTTCTATTGTTCACGCGTCACAAGTTGTGGAAATGAATGAAAAGCCATCTGATATTTTACGCCAAAAGAAAGATTCTTCTATCCAGGTTGCGTGCCGGCTTGTGAAAGAAGGAAAAGCCCACGCTGTCATCAGTGCCGGACATTCCGGTGCATGTGTGGCGTGCGGCATGTTCATTATTGGAAGAATACCCGGTGTTGAGCGTCCTTGTTTAGCCACCATTATGCCTTCTAAAACAACTCCGCGATTAATTTTAGATGTTGGTGCCAATGTTGAGTGCAAGCCCTATTATTTATTCCAGTTTGGGTTAATGGGCTCTGCCTTTGCACAGGATATTTTAGGCTATGCAGAGCCTCGAGTTGGGATTTTAAGTATTGGCGAAGAAGAAGGCAAAGGCACAAATACGGTGAAAGAAGCCTATGACCTTTTAAAGTCCGCGAATAACATTAATTTTGTCGGCAATGCTGAAGGTCGTGATATTTTTATTGGTGATGTTGATGTTGTCGTGTGTGACGGCTTTGTTGGCAATGTCGCTTTGAAATTGAGCGAAGGTCTTGCTCTTTCTCTTATTGATATTTTAAAAGAAGAGTTGTTAGGCAATGGGTTAATGCCTAAAATTGGTGCCTTTTTAGCAAGAAAAGCATTCAAAAATCTTGCCAAAAAAATTGATTATTCCGAATATGGCGGAGCGCCTCTTCTCGGTTTGCAGGGTATCAGCTTTGTCTGTCATGGTTCCAGTAATGCAAAAGCCATTGAAAATGCCGTGCTTATGGCAAATACCTATATTGAAAAAGATACCCATAATCGTCTTTTGGCAATCCTTAAAGAAAATGAAGAATTGACGAGTTTTGCTCGTTCCTCTGTGTAACGTATTGTATCATGAATGTTAACTGTCATATTTCCGGACTTGGGGTAAGTGTGCCTGATAAAATTCTTACCAATCAAGATTTGGAAAAAATAATGGATACAAGTGACGAATGGATAGTGACGCGCACAGGTATTAAAACTCGCCATATCGTTAAAGACAACGAAAATATTTCTGATTATGCTTTTCTTGCTGCAGTCAAAGCCATAGAAGAAGCACAAATTTCTTTTTCTGAAATAACCCATGTACTTGTTGCAACCTGTACACCGGAAACGCTTTCTCCCAGTGTTGCCTGCGTATTAGCGGAGAAACTCGCTCTTTCAGCCTATTCCGGTTTGCAGCTCATATCTTCGCATAATCCCGGTCTTGTTTGTCTTGATTTTAATGCTGCCTGTTCCGGCTTTGTTTATGGCTTGGAACTCGCCCGGGCTTTTTTAGCATTAAATCCTCATGCCACTATTTTACTTGTCGCGGCTGAATGTCTTTCCCGAAAAATGAATTATCAGGACAGAAGCACCAGTATTTTATTTGGTGACGCAGCGGGCGCTTGTATTATCAGCGCCAAAGGCAATGCTCTTTTTCGTCTTCTTGATGTGTCCGTTGGTGCAGACGGAGATTATAAGGATTTAATCCGTATTGGCGGCGGAACAGATAAAAAAGTGCAGGTCGGGGATACCATTTCGGAAGATTTCTTTTTAACCATGCAGGGCAGGGAAGTTTTTAAATATGCAGTACGCGGCATGGCGCAGGAAAGTTTAAAATTATTGCATAAAAACGCATTACAGGCAGAAGATATCGATTTATTTATTGCACATCAGGCAAATCTTCGTATTATCGACGCAGTGCGGGAACGTTTGCAGCTTCCCCAAGAAAAAGTTTTTACTAATTTAGATAAATATGGCAATACGTCAGCGGCATCCATAGTGCTGGCAATGGCAGAGGCAAGGGAACAGGGGATTTTAAAAAAAGGACAAAAAATAGTATTGACGGCATTTGGTGCCGGGCTCACATGGGGCTCAGCTCTTCTTGCATCATAAAAAAGCGCCTTTAAAAAATTTCAAATAAGTAAAATTTTAGCTTGAAAAAATATAAAATCTGTTTTAATATTTGTGAATAAATTGATACTATAGAGTATGATTATGAGTAATGAATTAGTTTCTACAGCTCTTGTTACTGGAGCCTCACGGGGAATTGGCAAAGCTATTGCCCTTACCCTTGCAAAAGACGGTTATCAAGTTTATCTTACCTATGTTTCAAAGCCGCAGGAAGCAGAAAGCGTTGTTCAGGAAATTATCTCCCAAGGGGGATGTGCAAAAGCATTTTGCCTCAATGTTGGCGATGGTGAAGCCGTCAGCAAATTTTTTCAGGAAGAAATCAAAGACAAAGTCCGTTTAGATGTTTTAGTCAATAACGCAGGTATTACCAAAGATGGTTTAATTCTTCGCATGAAAGATGAAGATTTTAATGCTGTTATTGACATTAATTTAAAAGGTGCTTTTACATGTCTGAGAGAAGCAACAAAAATAATGGCAAAGCAGCGCGGCGGTCGTGTTGTCAACATTGTTTCTGTTGTCGGTCTTATGGGCAATGCTGGACAAGCTAACTATGCTGCTGCTAAAGCTGGTCTTATCGGTATAACAAAATCCGCTGCAAAAGAATTTGGCTCCCGTTCCATTACTGTCAATGCTGTTGCTCCCGGTTTTATTGAAACAGATATGACAGCAAAACTTCCGGAAGATGTGAAAGCGAAATATGCTGAAGCTATCCCGCTCGGTTGTTTTGGTTCTGTTCAAAATGTAGCCGATGCCGTATCATTTTTAGCTTCTGACAAAGCTGCATATATTACTGGTCAGGTACTATCGGTTAACGGTGGTCTCTATTGTTAACTAAAAAATAAAAACCCGTTTGGAGGGAATATGTCTGTTGAAGCAAAAATTAAAACAATTATCAAAGATCAATTAGGTGTTTCTGAAGAAGAAGTAAAAATGGATGCATCTTTTGTTGAAGATTTAGGTGCTGACTCTCTTGATTTGACTGAGCTTATCATGGCTATGGAAGATGCCTTTGATTGCGAAATTAAAGATGAAGATGCACAAAAGATTTTAAAAGTTCAAGACGCTATCGACTACGTAAAAAAACATGTAGGCGAATAATTTTGCAGGACGCCTCAGGGCGTCCTCTTTTTTATACAAAAAAATGAGGATATAAGATGTCTAGAAAACGTGTTGTCGTTACAGGTATTGCTGCCATTACCCCGTTGGGACTTGATGTGAAAAACACATGGGAAGGAATTTTGGCAGGAAAATCCGGTATTAAAAAAATTACAAGTTTTGATACCACCGGTTTTGATACTGATATTGCAGGAGAAATTCCTGATTTTAATCCAGATACTTATATTCCGGCAAAACAAAGCAAACGCATGGATAGATTTACTCAGTTTTCCGTATGCGCCGCAATGCAGCTTATGGAAAATTCAGGGTATAAAGTAACTGACGAAAACGCTGATCGGCTCGGAGTTATCATCGGTGTCGGGCTTGGCGGTTTGAACACTATTGAAATGTTCCATTCAAAACTGCTTGAAGCCGGTCCGTCCCGTATTTCACCTTTCTATATCCCCATGCTTATTTCCAATATGTCACCGGGACAAATTGCCATTATGGTCGGCGCTAAAGGTCCCAACTATGTGCTGACCAGTGCCTGTGCTTCTGCAACCCATTCCATTGGAGCTGCTTATACTGAAATTGTCATGGGTCGCTGTGACGCCATGATTACCGGCGGAGCGGAATCCACCATTACTCCCATGGGTATTTCCGGCTTTACTTCCATGAAAGCTCTTTGTACCAAGTATAATGATACTCCCGAAAAAGCTTCCCGTCCTTTTGATGCTGAACGCGGCGGCTTTGTTATGGGCGAAGGGGCAGGTTTGCTGCTTTTGGAAAGTTTAGAGAGTGCCCTTGCCCGTAATGCACATATTTACGCTGAAGTTGTTGGCTTTGGCGCTTCTGATGATGCCAATCACATGGTTGCCCCTCTTGAAAGCGGTGCAGGCATGGCTCTTTCCATGAAGCGTGCTCTTGAAGATGCAAATGTTGCTCCCCATGAAATTGACAGTATCAACGCCCATGGTACCTCAACCCATGCTAATGACGAAGCAGAAACAAAAGCTATTAAGCAAGTTTTTGGTGAGCATGCGAAAGATATTGCCATTTGTTCCAATAAATCCCAATTGGGACATTTGCTTGGCGCAGCAGGTGGGGTTGAAAGTGTTATTTCCGTGTTGACCCTTGAAAGCGGAACTGTTCCGGGAACTCTCAATCTTGAAAATCCCGACCCCATGTGTGATTTAAATTATATGGCTCACGGACCGAAAAAACTTGATCCCAAATATGTTCTTTGCAGTAATTTTGGCTTCGGCGGTACAAACGCAAGTATGCTCTATAAACGTTATGAAGCATAATTTTTATTGCTAAAATTTTGATAAAACGCTATAAATGAGTTTCACTGTTTATAGCGTTTTTTTTAATAATTATGAGGAGTTTAGCCATGCAGAATATTATTTCCCAAGACCCAAGAATTGCAGAAGCAATTTACAATGAAAATAGACGTCAGGTAACCAAATTGGAACTGATTGCGTCAGAAAACTTTGTGTCCAATGCTGTCCGTGAAGCACAGGGGTCCATATTAACCCATAAATATGCTGAAGGATATCCTTCCAAGCGCTATTACGGCGGCTGCGAATATGTTGATATTCCTGAAACCATTGCGCAGGAACGTGCTATGGAAATTTTTGGCTGTAACTATGTAAACGTGCAGCCTCATTCCGGCAGTCAGGCAAATATGGGTGCCTATTTTGCCATTGCCAAACCTGGAGATACGATTTTGGGTATGGATTTATCCCATGGGGGACATTTGACCCATGGCAGCCCTGTAAACTTTTCCGGTAAGCTTTTCAATATTATTTTCTATGGTGTGGATAAAGAAACCGGCAGAATTGACTATGATAAATTAGAAGAAATTGCCCATGAAAAGAAACCGCAAGTTATTGTAGCAGGGGCGAGCGCCTATTCCCGTATCATTGATTTTGAACGGTTCCGCAAAATTGCCGACAGTGTAGGCGCCAAACTTATGGTCGATATGGCTCATATTGCAGGGCTCGTTGCCGCAGGTTTACATCCCTCTCCTGTTCCTCATGCACATATAACAACCACAACAACTCACAAGACCTTGCGCGGTCCCCGCGGCGGTATGATTTTAGCAAACAGCACTGAAGAAAATAATATGGCAAAAACCATTAACAGCCAAATTTTCCCCGGTATCCAAGGCGGACCTCTCATGCATGTTATTGCTGCAAAAGCTGTTGCCTTTGGTGAGGCTCTTCACCCTGAATTTATCGAATACCAAAAGCAAGTTGTAAAAAATGCCGGCCATTTGGCAAAACGTCTGCTTGACGCCGGCTATGACATTGTTTCCGGCGGTACAGACAACCACTTGATGCTCTTGGATTTAACCAATAAAGATATTACGGGTAAAGATGCAGAACATGCCCTTGATAAGGCAGGCATTACAGTGAATAAAAATACCGTTCCTTTTGAAAGCCGTTCACCCTTTGTTACAAGCGGTGTGCGTATCGGTACGCCTGCACTCACTACCCGCGGCATGAAAGAAAAAGAAATGGATCAGGTTGCTGAATGGATTATTGATGTCCTTGCCCATGTCACCGATGATGCACACTTAGAAAAAATTAACCGCGCTGTTGCAGACTTTGCCAGCCGTTTCCCATTGTTTGCGTATTAATTTTAATTTTATTTTCTTTTTTCTTGGGAGGGATTATCCCTCCCAAACCCACCAAATTCAAAACCGTTATACGTTGTCATGTATAACGGTTTTGTTGTGTGTGGGGATAATTGGTTTTATTGCTGTATCATTATTTGCCTTTTTCTTTCTTTCTGCGGGTCTTGAAAGAGTTTTCAGCAAGCCAGCCAAGTTCATGCAATTCCATATCGACAGTATGGAAGAGGGTATTTTTGGGGAAAGAGCCTGATTTTGAGCGTTTTCCTGCCGGAATACCGGTTAAAAGCTCCAGAGCTTCGGTTACATGGCTGACGGGATAAATGGCAAACATGCCATTTTCAACTGCATTGCGTACTTTTTCATTGAGCATGAGGTGCTCAATATTATCTTTTGGAATAATAACACCTTGTTTGCCGGTAAGCCCTCTTTGTTCACAAAGTTTGAAAAATCCTTCAATTTTTCTGGTTACTCCGCCAACAGCCATAATATCACCAGCCTGACTGACAGCACCGGTCATGGCAAGGCTCAAATTGATTGGAGTTTTGGAAATAGCAGAAAGCAGCGCCACAAGTTCCGCACCGGAAGCAGAGTCGCCTTCAATGCCATTGTAACTTTGTTCAAAGCAAAGGCTTCCTGTCAGCACAAGAGGTTTATTTTGTGCAAATTGCGCAACCAGATAACTTTTTAAAATCATCATGGCTTTGGTATGAATTGGTCCCGCAAGTTCGGATTCCCGTTCAAGGTCAATAATTCCGCCATGTCCAACGCCCACAGTACAGGAAATCTGGTGAGGAAGCCCAAATTCAAATTGTCCTGCATAGGTGACAGATAAGCCGTTCACTCTGCCAACCCCATAGCCTGATGTTTGGATTTTAATCATATCCCTGTTGTATTCTTCCATGAAGAGTTCTTCAATATAGGCAGAGCGGTGCATTTTTTCATAATAGGCTTTATAAACATAGTCTTTGCCTACCATGTCTTTTTTGTCGATACTTGCCAAGGCTGAAGCTTCGATCATGGTTTCGCGGATAAGCGGGAATTTGAGAGTAATTTTTGTATGGTCTTCGCACACAAGGGTAGAATAATCGACCAAGGTTGCAAGCGCTTCTCTGTCAAAAGGAAGCAGGTTGGATTCTTCAATAATATGGGCAAGATTGTGCAGCCATGCTTTGATATTTTGTGCGTTTCTTTCTGTATCAAGACTCATTTGGGCTTTAATTTTGAACAATTTGGAAAATCTATCATCATTTTCCAGTAAGGTTTCATAAATCTGATCAGTTCCAATGAGAATAACTTTTAAATCCAAATCAAGCGCATCCGGGGAAATGGTTTTGGTTTTGATAAGTTCGTTGCTGTCGTCTTCAACTTTACTTTTTTGAGCACGAAGCACACGCATTAAACCATCCCATGCACTGGGGTGAGCAAGGATATCTTCAATATGAAAAGCCAAATAGCCGCCGTTTGCTCTATGTACGGAACCTGCTTTAATTAAGGTAAAGTTGGTGGATAAAGCCCCCATTTCCGATTCTCGTTCAATACAGCCAAGCACATTGAAAAAGGTCGGGTGGCTTTCAAAAATAACAGGAGCACCTTTGAGATTGCTGTTATCAACAAAAAGATTGAGTTCATAACGGGATAAATTATGTTCCTGTGCCGGAAGCGCGGGGAGTGTCAGTTCTGCAAGGCTCAGAGGAATAGGTGTTTCTTTGGCCAAGAATAAATCCATATTCTCAATCATGTCTTTATACATGTTTTCAAAAAAAGTCTTTATGCTTTCCTCGTATTTTCCTGCATGGCTGCAAAACTTTTCCTGAAAAGGAGTAAAATATTTATGCAAAACATCAACCATGACTTCTTTATCAAGTTCTTTTTGATTTTGTTTATAATCACGTTCTGCTTTACTCAACTTTTTAATAACGGCGGTCATGCTGTGGAGCAAATGATCGCTTTTGCGTTTGATAGCAGAGCGGATATTAACGTCTAACATCTCAAAGTCTTCATCGCTGAGACGTTTTCCTTCAATTAACGGATAAAGAGTAAGGCTGCCCTGTTCGTCAATATCTAAGTTAAAACCTTGTTTTTCAGCAATAGTATCCATTTCGTGGATAAAGCTTTCACGGATTTTTTGGAAATTGGATAAAAGAGCCTGCCGTTTTTTTTCATAGGCATGAGTTTCAAAACGCAAAGGAATTTCTTTTTTAATTTGCAGCAAAATCTTAGCAAGTTCTGACTTTAAAATTTTTCCTTGTCCTGCAATAACTTTTAATAAAATGGGATTGTCTTCATTTTCAAAGTTATTGACATAAAGCAAGTCCGGCGGTGTTTCTTTTTTAAGGGCAATGGGTTTGAGAAACTGGGAAAGCATATAGGCTCTGCCAAGATCACTGTCTCCGGCTAAATAAACATTATATCCATTGTCTTTAATATTTAACGCAAGGGTAAGGGCGTTTACTGCACGGGGCTGAGAAAAATCTTTTCGCAAAGATTTGGGAATATCGCTGCTTGTTTCCCAAGGGATTTTTTTTGCATCAAAAGATGTATACAGTTTATTTGCCGGAAGTGGGGTAATTTTGCTCATTTTAATTCCTCTGCATATACTTGTTCAAGAATTTCTTTTCCGCCATTTTCTAAAATTTTTCTGGCGACATTTTCACCCAATGCAATGCGGTTATCAACGCTGTCTTCCAGTGTATAGCGGATAATTTTACTTGCATTCGGTTCTGCCACAAGCCCTTCCAAAACAAGGGTATTACCGTTTAATTGTGTATGGGACGCAATGGGAACCTGACAGCCGCCGTCAAGTGTTTTGAGAAAAGCCCGTTCAGCCTCAACACAAATTTGCGTTTCTTGGTGATTGAGAAAAGCAATAAGGTCAATAATATCTTGTCTGTCTTCACGGATTTCAATCCCCAATGCTCCCTGTCCGCAGGCTGGCAAAAATTGTGGAGCAGTGAGGGGAACTTGATACGGAACCGATAATCCCAAACGTTTAATGCCTGCTGATGCTAAAATAATGGCGTCAAATTCTCCATTAAGCATTTTATTGATACGTGTCTGCACGTTTCCGCGAAGCATTTTTATAGATAAATCCGGACGGAGCGCTAAAATTTGTGCCTGCCTGCGCAGACTGCTTGTGCCCAAAACTGCATTTTGCGGTAATTCTCCGATATTTTTGTAGTTTTTGGAAAGAAAAACATCATATCTGTCTTCACGTTCAGGGATGGCTCCCAATATCAGTCCTTTAGGAAGAACCATGGGGACGTCTTTCATGCTGTGCACAGCTAAATCTGCATTACCGCTCAGGAGTGCATCTTCAATTTCTTTGACAAAAAGCCCTTTTCCTCCGACTTTAGCCAGAGGAACATCTAAAATGATATCTCCTTTTGTTTTAATAATGCTTAATTCTATTTCTAACTCTTTATATTTATTTTGTAAAAGTTCTTTGATATGATTAGCCTGCCATAGGGCTAATGCACTGCCGCGTGTTGCAATAGTAATTTTTTTCATTGATAATCCTTAACATACCAAATAATGCGGATTAATGTCCGCATGTTGCACAAGATCCGCCGGAACAGCCTGCACAGCCGCCTGAAGGCTGGGATGACATGCTTGGAATATCAAGAGCAGAACCGCTTGATTGTCTGTTTCTGCAAGGTCTTGAAATAAGTTTTTCCGTGTTACGGCTGGAACAATGCGGACAAGGAGGTAATTCGGTTTGGGAAAAAACAAGTTCTTCAAATTCGGTATCACAATTTAAACAATGAAATTCATAAAGAGGCATAGTAACTCCCTATAAAAATTTTTTTGGAGTATACAGGAAAGAGTTTAACTTTTCAATATAAACTCGGCAAAGTTTAAAATTAATTTATTTTTTGCTGATATTGACAAAAAATGAAATTATATGCTTTAAGAAAAACATGAGGTTAAAAATGAAGAAGCGTGTTTTATTTGCCATTTGTTTGCTCTGTGCATTATTTGTTACTCCTGCCTATGCTCTTGAAGAAAAACTGGAGTTTATGGAAGTTGCTCTTCCTTTAAACTGGGAAGTCACGAAGTCTACGAAAGAACAGGCTGTACTTGAAAATAAATCCCAGCAAGCTACGTTTATTGTCAAAAAAATTTCTGTTTACAACATAAGTTTAGAAAGTTATGCACGGGCAATTATGAAAGCCTATGCCGGTTATAATTTCACCAAACGTACAAATTCCATATATTATTTTGAGCACTTATATGGATATCGAAATGCGTGGACATTAGTGGAATATTATAAAGGACGAAAGGATATGCTGATTACAAAAACAGGAATTGGGGAGAGTTCCGATTTTGTGTTTATCATGGATTCCATACGCTTAAAGTAAAATTTACAAAAATGTAAAATACGTATAAATTTTTCTTTCTTTTTTTGGCATTTTTTTCTCTTTTTTTATAAAAATTTTTTTCACAAGATATATTTTTCTAGACTATTATCAGTATTTATTTTATAGTGCCTTCAGTTTAGGGAATTTTTCATTTTTGAAAAATTATTTTGTTTAACAATATAAAAGTATTTTTTTTGGAGTTGAAATGAAAAAGATTTTATCTTCAATGTTTTTAGCTTTATCTTTGATGATTGGTCAAGCAGGGGCTGCAGATGACGCAATTGTGATTGCTACAAACCCAACTTGGCCTCCCATGCAGTTTATTGACATGGATAAAAAAATTATTGGTTTTGAAATTGATCTTCTTGACGCAATTTGTGAAGCTGCAAACATTAAATGCACATGGAAAAATGCTACATGGGAAGGCATTTTCGGTGAAATTGAATCTCATAATGCCGATGTTATTGCTTCTTGTGTAACCATTACTGAAGCCCGTCAGAAGAAATACCTCTTCTCAGAACCGGTTTATAATATTGTTCAAGCTCTTGTTGTTCTTAATGACAGCCCGATTGCAAAGCCTGAAGACTTGAAGGGCGGAAAGAAAGTTGGTATCCAAATCGGTACAACTGCCGGTGAAGCGCTGAAGAAAATTGATGCTGATTATGAACTTGTAACCTATGATGAAGTGGGGCTTGCTCTTGAAGACTTGGCAAACGGACGTCTTGACGCTGTTATGTGCGATGACCCTGTTGCTAAATATTATGCCAGCCAAAAAGAAGGTTACAAAGGTAAAATGAAGATTGCATTTACCAGTCAAGATGCAGAAGTCATTGGTTTCTTAGTTTTGAAAGACAATACTGCTCTTATGGATAAACTTGCTGCCGGATTCAAAACAATTAAAGAAAATGGCAAAGAAAAAGAAGTCCACACCAAATGGTTTGGTGAATTTTAATTGCTGATATTTGCATAATATAAAAAAGCGGCTTCACATGAGGTCGCTTTTTTTATGTCCAAGTGTAATACTATGACAAAAAATAAATGCTTTGTTATAGTTTACGGTTGATTTTATAACTACGAAATATAATTATAAGATTTTCTTTTTATGGGGGAAATGATTTCCCCCATACCCCCGTATTGCTTGTTTTTCTTTCAGAAAAACAAGAAGATATGTTTTATAAGTGATTGGTTATCAACCTCTTTCTATAACAGAGCAAAAATAAATTATTTTAAGTCGTTATCCATTTTAAATTGAAAATAGGTATGATATTCACTCATTAAATGGTGAGAGAGAAGTTCCACAAGATTATCAATGGAAGGTTGTTTTATTGAGCTTGCTTCTGTTTCCGGAAAAAAAACAGGATAGTCACGTAAAAAACCCAGTGTGGTATTGATAAGCATAAAGGCACTCAGCCTTGCCCGTGAGGGATTGATGGCATTGGTTGCTTTATTGATAATGACTTCAATGCTGGCAATAAGAGGGGAAAACACATCACGGTACACTGTAATATTATAGGTATTTTTTTCATTGATATTTTGTAAAAGAAAGAGGGCATGCCCCGCAACCTGTTCCATACCGATAAATTTGATAGCCAGTGCGTTAATTTCGTTTGCTAATTCCTGAAAAAGCTTTTCGCCTTCCATATTGCCTTTTGCAAGGTTTTCAAGTTTTATGACAGAAGGGGTCAGCATTTCCATAAGACGATTTTTTACCCTGAGGATAGCCGCTTCATAAAGTCCCTGTTTTCCGCCAAAATGAAAGGTGATAAGACCGAGATTGCATTTCGCTGCTTCTGCCAGAGCCCGAGTATTGGTTGCTTTGTATCCATATTGCCCAAAAAGGCGGATTGCTTCAATGACAAGTTTTTCCCGTGTTTGCTCGCCTTTAAGCTTTCGTTGATCTGTTGTTTTTTCAATCGGCTGTGTTTTTTTCATTATCGTTTTCATCTCAAAGTAATTATTTTTTCTTGAAAAATAGTTTTTTTTTATAATGATGTCAATAAATTAATGTTAATCACATTCGTATTATTGCAAATAAACAAAAAGTATTATACAGTAAGCAAAACCGAGGGTATTAATATGAAAGAAAGTAATAAGGCTCAAGAATTATTGGATATTATTCAAAAATCAAAGCATGTTGCCGTACTGACAGGGGCAGGTATTTCCACATTGTCAGGCATACCCGATTTTCGTGGTGTCGGCGGTTTGTATTCCCGCAAGGATATTGATGCAAATAAACTTTTTGATATCCATTATTTTAGAAAAGATCCAAGTTATTATTATAAAAATACCCGTAATTTTTTGTATGAAGTTGCAGCTAAGCCCAATATTGTGCATGAAACATTGGCAAAAATGGAACAAAAGGGCTTGATAAAAGCTGTTATTACACAAAATATTGATTTGCTGCACCAAAAAGCAGGATCAAAAACTGTATTTGAACTGCACGGCTCACCTATGAAACATTATTGTCTGTCATGTGGCAAAGAATTTGATTTTGATACTGTTCTTTCCATGATACAGGAAAAAGAAGTGCCATATTGCCCCCATTGCGGCGGAATTATCAAGCCTAAAATTGTTTTTTTCGGGGAATCTCTGCCTGAATATGATTTAGACAATGCTGAATATCATGCCCGGCACGCGGATTTTCTTTTGGTGCTTGGCACAAGTTTAACCGTATATCCCGCGGCTGCAATTCCGGAAATTACCCACAGGGCAGGGGGGAAGCTTGGCATAGTCAATGCTTCACCAACCTATATTGATAGTGTTGCCAGCTATAAAGCAAACGATTTAGGAGAAATTTTTGAAAAGCTTAATGCTTTGCTTTAATAAAATTATAAAAAGGATTATATATGAATAATTTAACACCCCGTGAAATTGTTAATGAATTAGATAAATATATTGTTGGACAGGAGCAGGCAAAAAAAATGGTGGCTATTGCTGTGCGCAACCGTTGGCGCAGGCAAAAACTGGAACCGGAAATGCGTGATGAAATTGCCCCTAAAAATATTATTTTAATGGGACCTACGGGGGTGGGGAAAACAGAAATTGCCCGCAGACTGGCTAAACTGACAGGAGCCCCTTTTGTTAAAGTAGAAGCAACAAAATATACCGAAGTTGGTTACGTTGGACGTGATGTGGAGTCAATGATACGTGATTTACTCGATATCGGGATTAAACTTATACGCGATGAAGAAAATCAACGGGTAAAAGCTCAGGCTGAAAAAGCGGCGGAAGAACGTTTGCTGGATCTGTTGCTGCCCCATAATCCCAGTGAGGGAAACCGTGAAACAACGCGGGAAAAACTGCGTAATTTATGGCATTTGGGACATTTGGACAACCATGAGGTAGAACTGGAAGTCAAAGAAACCTCTCCGCAAATAGATATGTTTGCCATGCCCGGTATGGATCAAATTGGCGATCAGATAAAAACCCTTATGGGTAAAATATCTCCTGCAAAAACACAGCGTAAGCGTCTGAAAACAAAAGCTGCCTACAATATTTTATTGCAGCAGGAATCGGATAAGCTTATTGATGAAGACAAGCTCATTGAAATTGCTAAAGAGCGTGTGGAGCAAAGCGGTATTGTTTTCATTGATGAAATTGATAAGGTGGCAAGTTCTGCAAATTCCCAAAGAAGCTCGGAAGTTTCCCGTGAAGGTGTGCAGCGGGATTTATTGCCCATTGTTGAAGGAAGCACGGTTAATACAAAATACGGTATGATAAAAACAGACCATATTTTATTCATTGCCGCCGGCGCATTTCATTTCAGCAAACCTTCTGATTTAATTCCTGAACTGCAGGGACGTTTTCCTTTGCGGGTGGAATTGCAGCCCCTTGGCAAAGACGAATTTTATCGCATTTTAACCGAGCCTGATAATTCCCTGCAAAAGCAGTATACAGCACTCTTACAGACAGAAGATGTGCAGCTTTCTTTTACGGAAGACGGTTTACTAGAAATTGCAGGTTTTGCAGAAGAAATCAATGCGGAATCAGAAAATATCGGCGCAAGACGTTTATATACCATTCTTGAAAAAATCCTTTCTGATATTTCTTTTGAAGCACCGGAACGAAAGTATCAGCATATTGTCATCAACAAAGACTATGTCAACGAACACTTGGATGATATTCGGGAAAACAAGGATTTGAGCCAATATATTTTATAAGGAAAAGATACTTTTTTTGAGCAAATATGAAAAAGTATGTCACTGTTCACCTTACGGGCATGAGCCATGATGGGCGTGCTGTCGGAAAAATAGAAGAAAATTCCCCCTATCGGGGGATGGCGGTTTTTGTGGAAAATGCTCTTCTCGGGCAAACAGTACGGGCAGAAATTACAGCTCAAAAAAAGAATTATCTTGTTGCTCAGCCGGTTGAAATTATACTGCAATCTCCTTTTGCAACTACCGGCATATGTCCGCATCAAAAAGAATGCGGCGGCTGTGCATGGCAAAATTTGGCGTATGAAAAGCAGGTACAGGAAAAAGAAACACAAATCAAAAATGCTTTGAAACGGCTGGGGAAAGTACAGGATGTTGAACAATATTTTTATCCTTTGCTTTCTCCTTTCTCTCATGGAAATTCTACACTTTTTTACCGCAATAAAATGGAATTTGCCTTTTCCTTGCAGCATGCAAAGCTAAAACTTGGCTTGCGCAGAAAAAACAGCCATGAACTGGCGGAAGTGACGGACTGTCAATTGCAAAACCCTCATGCCATGAAAATTCTTGCGCTTTTGCGTTCTCAATTACAGAATTTTCAGTATGATTTTTATCGTTATGCCGTACTGCGTTTTTTTCAAAATACATGGACAGTGGAGCTTATTACATACCCATACTCAAAGCAGCATAGAAAAGAAGAAGAGCAAAGCATTGCAGCCTGTTATGAAGCATTAAAAAATGATATTGCAGGGTTGGTGCACAGTGAGCGCAAAGCGAAAACCGACATTGCCTATGGAGAAAAAATTGTTCGGGAATTTGGCAACACTATGCTTTTTGAGACATTAGCTGTTGCCGGAAGACAACTGCAATTTAAGCTTGGCAATTCTGCGTTTTTCCAAGTCAACTCCAAAATGGCAGAAGTCCTCTATCAAGTGATTTATGATTTTGCGGCTTTGGTACTGCCGCAAAAAAATGCGCATATCTGGGATTTTTATTGCGGCATTGGCTCCATTGGCTTGTCGTTGGCTGGTCTGTGCCTTGAAAATAAGAAAAATTTTTCTTTAGAATATGTGAAAGGACTTTCTGTTACTGCCCCTGACTATTCCTATAAAAAGCCTTTTTTGCTTGGAGTTGAGGTGATAGAAAAAGCCATTGATTTGGCAAAAGAAAATGCTCAATTTAATCAATGTGATTTTGCAAAATTTGCCTGTGCCGCAAGCAAAAAGCTGCAAACATTTTTTAAACAATTTTCTTTGCCCAATTTGCTTATTTTAGATCCGCCCCGTGCCGGCATTGAAGATGAAGCAATTTCCGCCATTTTGCAATATGCACCGCAATTTTTAATTCTTGTTTCCTGCAATCCCACAACATTGGCTCGTGATTTGGCAAAACTTACCCAAAAGTATTCCATAAAAGCCATACAGGGAGTGGATTTATTTCCCCATACTCCCCATGTGGAAACAGTGGTGTTGCTGGAACGCTAACAACTTACAAATACGCAAGTTTCAATTTGCGTATCCGTTGCCAAGACGTCAGGATACGTTCTTTGGAAATTTTGCCTTCGCTGACAAGCTCTGCAACACAATTGTAGACTTGTTCGGGAAGTTTTGGATCGTATTTGAAATTATTGCTGAAAAGCAGAATATCGTTTCCGGCTGCAATTGCTCTGTAAATACTTTCTTTGAGGGAATAATGCTTTACAATGGCACCCATTTGCATATCGTCCGTAATCACCACACCGTCAAATTTCATTTTTTGGCGCAGCAGTTTTGTGATACAATTATAGGATAAACTTGCGGGAACAGTGTCCAGTTTTTGATGGTACACATGGGCAACCATAATCATGCCGTCATACTTTTTTTTGATAAATTCCGTATAGGGGAAAAGTTCCTTGTCTTGCCACGTATTGGTAATATCCGTAAATCCTTCATGGGTATCTTTTATGGCATTGCCGTGCCCGGGAAAATGCTTGATTGCGGGAATAATGCCGTTTTTCCGCATGGCTTTTGCATACGCATAGGCATGGTGAAAAGTTTTTAATCCTGTTTCATGAAAAGCCCTTTCTTTTCCGCCAATGGCAGGGGAGTTTGGATTATGCAAATCAACACTGGGAGCAAAATTTAAATTAAAACCACATTCTTTCAAGGTGACGGCAATATCGTCAGCCACCTGATAGGTGTATTCTTCCTTGTCAGTTTTTCCTAGGCTGTATGCTGTAGGGTAATTTTTAAACCCATTTTTTTCACTTAAACGCTGAACTTTGCCTCCTTCCTGATCAACGCCTATCAATAAAGGATAGGGACTGGTTTCTTGCAGTGAACGGGTAAGCTTGATAATTTGTTCTCTATTTGCCAAATTATAGGGCACAATATTGCCATGGGTATAAAAGAGAATAATACCCCCGACTTTGCCTTCTGCAAGCATTTTTCGTATTTCTGTATCTTCCGTAAGGCTTTGACCCCGCATGCCAAACATGAGCATTTGTCCTATCATAGCCTGCAAATTTCTATCTATTTTCTGAAATTTTTGTTCATTTTGCAGCTTGTCTTGTGTGTTTGCCAAACCGGAATGGGCAGAAAAAAAAGCCGTGATTGCAACGATAGTAGCAATAATAAATTGTTTCATATTAAATCCTTTCACACTCTTTTGGCTTTGAGTATACTTTTTTGTTGGCTTTGTAAATAATCTTTTGTATACTCAATTCACTTAAGTCCTATTCTTGCTTAACATCTTGAGGTTGTTATGAAAAAAGATATTTTGCACATAGTTTTGTTTTGTTGTCTGCTTTTTTTCTTTCCCTGCATTGTTTTTGCCCAACCGGCATTGAAAATAGGGGGAATGCCTGCTGCCGATTCTCTTTTGCTCTATGTGGGGGTTCAGGAAAAAGTTTTTGAAAAACATGGGTTATCCGTGGAAATTATCCCTTTTCAAAGTGCTATTGAAATGGGGGCAGCCATGCGCAGCGGAGCTATTGACGGGTATTTTACGTGTATTATTAATGCAACACTTCAACATTTATCCGGAACACCTCAAACTATTATAGCAACAACTTCTTATTCCCGTCCGGACCAACGGCATTTTGGACTTGTGGTATCCCCGCAAAAAAACATCACCTCTGTGGAAGAATTACAGGGCAAGACCGTTGCTGTGGGCAAGGATACTATTATTGATTTTTTATTGACGCAATTTTTAGCGAGCAGAAATCTTCCTGAAGACTATATTGAACGCCAAGATATCCGTTCTGTTGCCATGCGCTTGCAGCTTCTTATGGCAGGGCAAGTGGATACGGCTCTTTTGCCGGAGCCTCTTGTATCAACGCTGGAAGCCCGCGGGGCAGCAGTTTTGCTTGATGATACTAATTTACGTTTGCCCCTTGCAGTAATCAGTTTTGCCAAGGAAAAGTTAACTCCTGAAGTGTATACACAATTTCGGCAGGCATTAAATGAATGTGCCGATTTAATTAATCAATATCCTGAAAAATATAAAGAAACTATGCTTCACTGCAAGCTTTTATCACAGGACGGCAAAGACGCGTATACAATGATCGGTTTTGATAAAAAAAATACACCGTGCTATCTTCCGACTGAACAGGAATTGGATTTATATTTTACGTGGTTATATGATAGAAAATTAATACATACCAAACCTCTTGCCACAGAGTTATTACCCAATTTTTAATATGCCGCATACGCTTTCTTCTCCTTTGGAACAGTATCAGGCAGGCATAAACGTGCAAGGCTTGTCAAAACAGTACGGCACGGTTTCAGTGCTTGAGAATATTTCCTTTTCCGTGTTATCCGGGAAAAGTTTGTCCGTTATCGGGAAATCCGGGTGCGGGAAAAGTACTTTGCTGACACTTTTGGCTCAATTGCAGGACTATCAGGCAGGCAGAATAGAATTTACCGCTCATTCCGGTGAATCGTTTTTAAAAGTTCATAAAAGAATGCCCCGTTTATCCTATGTATTGCAGGAATACGGGCTTTTCCCTTGGAAAAATGCAACGGAAAATCTTATGCTTCCTTTACAGCTGGCAAAATGTGCGAAAGATTATATGCAGGAACAGGTTGCGTTAATGCTGCAGGAATTAGGGCTTACAGGGCTTGAAAAGCGGTATCCGCAGGAGCTTTCCGGCGGGCAAAAACAACGCCTTGCCCTTGGCAGAGCATTGATTTCCAAGCCGGAAATTATTTTGCTGGATGAGCCTTTTTCCAGTGTGGACGCCATTAACCGCGAGAATTTGCAAAATTTGATTTTATCCTTATGGGAAAAATATCGGTTTACCTTTGTGCTTGTTACGCATAGTGTCAGCGAAGCGGTATATTTGGGAGGAAATATTTTGTCCTTGTCAAAAGCCGGCGAAAGGCGAAATTCTCACTATACCCTTTATGAAAATCCCTATTTTGCAGAGGAAAATATCCGCGATAAAAAAGAATATTTTGAACTTTGCAAAATTATTCATCATTCTTTACAAAAACCCTTCGCAGAGACACTATGAAAAACGTCGCTTACTGCATAAAATATTGTTTGACCCTTGCATGTATTCTTTTGCTTTGGCATATGGGAGCGCTGTATTTTGGTGAATTTATTTTGCCAAAGCCAGTGCATGTTTTCTCCTTTATGGGGGATTATTTGCTGACCCATGAATTTTGGATTCATTTTGGAATAAGCTCTTATCGTGTCTGTACCGCACTTGCTGTTTCTTTTCTTTTTTCTTTTCCGCTGGGGATATACATGGGGTATAAGAAACGTTTTGACAGCTTTTTTTCTCCTTTTGTTTTTATTACCTATCCCATTCCGAAAATTGTTTTTTTACCGCTTTTCTTTTTGATTATGGGTATTGGCGATTTTTCACGGATTTTCCTGATAGTGCTGACTGTTTCGTATCAAATTGTTGTGGTAACAAGAGCAAGTATTTTGCATCTTGACAAAAAATATTATTATTCCTTTAAATCACTGCTGCCTTTGCATATTGAGGGAACACCCAAAAAACATTATCGGCTGGAAAAACTTATGCATTTGCTTATTCCCTATGCCTTGCCTTCTGCGCTTACCGCCCTTCGCATTGCCTCCGGTACGGCAATAGCGGTCTTATTTATAACTGAATCCTTTGCAACGCAGGAAGGCTTAGGTTTTCTTATTATGGATTCTTGGGGAAGAGGGGATATGCTCCCCATGTTTACAGGCATATTAAGTCTTTGTTTTTTAGGTGTTTTTTTATATGAATTTTGTAATGGCATAGAATATTATTTTTGCAGGGGAAACAGGTTAAATGCAAAATAAATCTATTGTCTTTCTTGTAAAATATACGTATGATACGTTTATCATAGACAGTTGTGAGGGTATGGTATGGCAGTTACTGTAGGACAAAGAATAGAGGCTCGCTGCACACGGTGTAAAGATTTAATGGGGCATGTTGTTGTTTCCATGCTTAATGGTGAAATTGCAAAAGTGGAATGCTGCGCGTGCGGCAGTGTGCATAAATATTATCCTCCTGCAAAGAAAAAAGAAGAAACCGCAGCAAAACCTGTGCGGGTACGGGCAGGGGAAGAACGCTCTCAAGCTGTAAAAGAGTCAACACAAAGAAGTGCAAGAATTTCTGAACTAAAAGAAAAAGCTCCTGCAGCAGCAAAAGTTTCTGTTTCCAAATCAGAACGGGCAAATTTGAAAGCACTGGAAGAAATGCAGGCAAAATGGAAAGACAGAATGGTGAGCTATTCCGGTAATGCAAAACCCTATGCTATGGATTTGCTCGTGCATAAAGATGATTTTGTAGAGCATAGCGTTTTTGGGCTTGGAGTTGTTGTCGAAGTTTATCCTCCCAATAAGGCAGATATTCTCTTTTCTTTAGGAATAAAGAGTTTACGTTGTCAATGTGAATAATGTATTTATGCTTTGGTATGTTTAAGATTGATTTTTATAACGATTAGATTTAATTACAAAAATTTCCGGTAAATTTTTTATGGGGAAATGTTTTCCCGTACCCTTATATCGCTTATTTTTCTTTCAGAAAAACAAGCAGTTATATTTTGTAAGTGAAGGGATACTATTTATTTACCGACCGCTTTCTATAACAGAGTGTTTATTTATAGTATTGACGGACTAACAAAAAATGATTATTATCTAATTGAATGCTTTTGGAGGGTTTATGTTTGTTTTGGGTAATATCCTGCTTACTGTGGCAGGAAATCCAGACTGATAACAATATATTCTTTTGTTGTATTTATTGCATGTATTTTGACATGGGTAAATGCAGATCCGTATAATCCTATTGTGCGTATCATTAATACCTTGACTGAACCTGTTTTTTACCGCATTAGAAAATATTGCCCCTTTGTGATGATTGGGGGGATTGATTTATCTCCCATTGTGCTGATTGTTCTGCTGCAGTTATTTGACGGCATTGTGATTGGCAGTTTATACGATTTGGCTATAACCTTAAAGGTTTAAATAGAGAAATTTAAATAAAAGTTAAAGGAGTGTGCTTATGCAAGCAGACGAAATTAAAAAAATTGAGGAATTGGCTCAAACCGACAGTCAAGTCAAAGAATTATATGAAAAGCACCTTGAATTAAAAAAAGTCATTCAAAAATTAGAAGAAAGACCTTTCCACACTCCGGCTGAAGAAGTTGAGTTGAAAACCCTCAAAAAAGAAAAACTGGAAGTTAAAACAAATTTATTAAGTTTGCTTGAAAGCAAAACAAAATAATATATTGTAACTTTCTAAAAACATTGAAAAAGAGAAAAACAACACTTGGAAAAAAAAGTGTTGTTTTTTTTTGTGTCTTTTGGCATAGTAACAACTTAACAATTCTATAAGGCAATGGTGTATAACTTTTGTGATTTCGAGGTATTTTATGGAAGAAATGACTGGTGCTGCAATTTTAATGGAATGCTTGAAACGGGAAGGTGTTGAAGTCATTTTTGGTTATCCTGGCGGTGCTGTCCTTGATCTATACCATGAAATGAGAAATCACCCGGAACTCCGTCATGTTCTTGTCCGCCATGAACAGGGAGCAGCCCATGCTGCTGACGGGTATGCCAGAGCTTCCGGGAAAGTTGGCTGCTGCATTGCCACAAGCGGACCCGGAGCAACAAATACGGTAACCGGAATTGCCACAGCTTTTGCTGATTCTATTCCCATGGTGGTGATTACCGGACAGGTTCATACCCATTTAATCGGGAATGACGCCTTTCAGGAAGTTGATATTGTAGGCATTACCCGTCCTTGTACAAAGCACAATTATCTGGTTAAAGATTTAACACAGCTGCCCCGTATTATCCGTGAGGCATTCCATTTGGCACGCTCCGGACGTCCCGGACCTGTTCTTGTTGATTTTCCAAAAGATTTAATGACAAAAAAAACGAAATTTATCTGGCCTGAAGACGTGCGTATGCGTACGTATAATCCTACCTATAAGCCAAATTTAAACCAGCTGCGCCGCGTTGCGGATTTAGTCTGCAAAGCGGAAAGTCCGGTTGTTATTGCGGGGGGCGGAGTCATTTCTGCGAACGCCAGCCAATTACTGCGCTATCTTGTCAGTTCCTATCAGCTTCCTGTAACCTGTACACTTATGGGACTTGGGGCAATCAGCACCCTTGATCCGTTCTATATTGGCATGCTTGGCATGCATGGCACCTATACTGCCAATAAAGCGGTCAGCAATGCAGATTTAATCCTTGCCATCGGCTGCCGTTTTGATGACCGTGTCACAGGTCGTTTGGATCATTTCGGAAAAAAAGCAAAAATTGTTCATATTGATGTTGATCCGACTTCTATCCGCAAAAATGTGCAGGTGGACGTTCCCGTTGTCGGGCATATTTATCCTGCTTTGCAGGAACTTTCTGAAATTATGGCAACAAAGCTGGAAAGCAATCCCATTGATTTCAAAGAAAAACATCAGTCATGGCTGGATGTTCTTTATGGCTGGAAAAAGGCTCATCCGCTTTTTTATTATACTCCCAAAGATGTGCTGCGTCCTCAGCAGGTACTTGAAGCCGTGCGTTTTATTTTGAATGATGACTATATTATTACCACTGAAGTGGGACAAAATCAAATGTGGGCAGCTCAGTTTTTAGCGTTCAAAGAACCAAGAACGCTCATTACTTCCGGCGGACTTGGTACTATGGGCTATGGACTTCCTGCTGCCATCGGGGCACAAATTGCCTTCCCTGATAAAACCGTTATCGATGTGGCAGGCGATGCCTCCATTCAGATGAATATTCAGGAATTAATGACAGCTGTTGCAAATAATCTGCCTGTAAAAGTTTTGATTTTGAATAACCAATATATGGGTATGGTACGCCAGTGGCAGGAATTTTTTTATGAAAAGAATTACGCCCATACCAATATGGAAGCGCAGCCTGATTTTGTAAAATTGGCTGAGGCTTATGGCGCGGAAGGGTACAGAATTAAAACTAAGGAAGATTTGAAAACGATTCTGCCGAAAGCACTGACTTCTAAGCATGCGGCAATTATTGATGTTGTTGTTGAGCGCGAAGAAAATGTTTATCCAATGGTACCTGCTGGTGCTTCTCTTGATGATATGCTTTTAGTTTAGGAGTTGATATGCGTAGAGTTTTATCTATTTTAGTGGAAAACGAACCCGGGGTACTTTCTCGCGTTGCAGGGCTTTTCAGCGGACGTGGCTTTAATATTGAATCTTTAAACGTTGCACCGGCGTTGGAAGACGGTGTTTCCCATATGACGGTGACAACATACGGCGATGAACAAATTGTTGAACAAATTATCAAGCAATTGCGTAAACTTGTTATTGTTATTAAAGTTGTTGATTTTATTGACCATACTCACGTAGAACGGGAAATGATGCTTGTGAAGGTTAATGCGGAAGAAACAAAACGGGAAGAAATTTTGCGTATTGTGGATATTTTCCGCTGTAAAGTTGTTGATGTCAGCATAAATGAATTTACCATTGAAGCAACAGGAACATACGATAAATTACAAGCAATTTTGAATTTATTAAGTCGTTTTGGCATAAAAGAAATTGCCCGCACCGGAACTGTGGCTTTAAAACGTGCAATGCAGCTTGATTAACAGGCAATGGTGTGGAATTTATTGATAATGGAATTGTTTTACGGATTGGGAAATTTCGTGAAACAGATTTATGGGTACGCTTGCTGACCCATAATCATGGCATTGTGACTGCGTTTGCTTTTGGCGGAAGCAGAAGCAGGCGCCGTTTTAGCGGGTGTTTGGACAGCTATAATTATATTACTGCAAGAATTGCCAGTTCTAAAAATGGGCAATTTATTAATTTGCAGGAAACAACCTTATTAGAGCAATTCCAAACCTTGCGGACGAATTTTAAACGACAGGGCATGGCAGCAAACTGCATACGCTTTGTTGAGGCGCTTGGGGTAACACCGGACGACAGCGAAAAGATTTTTTTATTGACAAAATCCATGCTTCGTCTCCTTAATGACGCAGAAACGGTAATGGCAATGCTGCCCATACTTTTTCGTTTACGCATTGTTGCAGAACAGGGATATTTATTAGATCCGAAATGCTGCGCCAGATGCGGAAAAGAATTAGAGGGCAATTCTGTCTTTTTAGTTTCTGAAGGGTATTTTACCTGCGCTTCCTGCAAACCTTCAGGAACTATGGGCTTGCTTGCTTCCCGGCAAACACGTGACATTCTCGATAATATCCAAGAATATTCACCTGAATATTGGGCATTGGAAAATGTGGACAGTGGAATTTTCCGGGAACTTGGAAGAATAATAGATGCACATATTCTTTACCATGTCGGGCTGGAATGGAATGACGGAAGTTTCCGTCACGGCTTTGCCTAGCGTGGAAAAATGATATTTAGTGAGGAGTTAAGTATGAATTTTCAAGATGTTATTTTAACCTTGCAGCAATACTGGGCAAAACAAGGCTGCGTCATTGTACAGCCAATGGATATCGAGTGCGGTGCAGGGACGTTTAACCCCTCAACATTTTTACGGGTTTTAGGTCCTGAGCCATGGAAAACAGCCTATGTAGAACCTTCCCGCCGTCCTACAGACGGAAGATACGGCGATAACCCGAACCGTTTGCAGCACTATTTTCAATTTCAGGTTATCATTAAACCTTCTCCTAAAAACATTCAGGAACTCTATCTGGGAAGCCTTCGGGCATTAAATCTTGACCCGGCTGAACATGATATCCGTTTTGTGGAAGATGACTGGGAATCTCCAACCTTAGGTGCATGGGGACTTGGCTGGGAAGTATGGCTTAACGGCATGGAAGTTACCCAGTTTACCTATTTTCAGCAAGTCGGCGGTATAGAATTAAGTCCTGTCAGTGTTGAAATTACCTATGGTTTGGAACGCTTGACCATGTATTTGCAGGGGAAAGATTCTGTTTATGATATTATGTGGAATGATCATGTGACCTATGGGCAGGTATATCACCAAAATGAAGTAGAGCAATCCCGCTATAATTTTGAAGAAAGCAATGCACAAATGCATTTGCAGCATTTCAACGATTTTGAGGCGGAATGCAATCGTCTTATTGAGCTTGGTCTGCCTCTGCCTGCTTATGATTATTGTATGAAATGTTCCCATACCTTTAACCTGCTTGATGCCCGCAATGCTATTTCCATTACAGAACGGGCAGGTTATATTGGAAGGGTACGTGCCTTGGCGTCCGGCATTTCCCGTCTTTATGCGGAACAGCGCAAAGCATTAAATTATCCGCTGCTCAATACCATCAATAAATAATTTGTGAGGAAGCTATGAGTCATTTTATTTTAGAAATTGGTACAGAGGAAATTCCTGCACGTTTTTTACAAAATACTGAAAAAGAATTAGTAAGCCGTTTTACAGCACTTTTAAATGAAAATCGTTTAGGTTTTGAAAAAATCGAAGCACATTCTACTCCTCGCAGAGCAATATTGCACATATATAATCTGGATAAAGTTCAACCAATAGTTGAAGAAACTGCCATGGGACCTGCCGTGACTATCGCCTATGATAAAGAAGGTAATTTAAGCAAGGCGGGACAAGGCTTTATCCGAGGACAAAACGCAGCGGAAAATGATATTGTGCGTGTAAAAACTGAAAAAGGTGAATATATTTCTGTCAATAAAAAAACAGGCGGCAGAAAAGCGGAAGAAGTTTTACAGGAAATTTGCCCGCAAATTATTGCCGCTCTGCCGTTTCCCAAACGTATGCGCTGGGGTGAGGAAAGCTTTGCATATGCCCGTCCTTTACAGTGGATTTTAGCCATGCTCGACCATGTGCCTGTCATTTTTAAAGTGGGTGATGTGACATCTTCCAACCAAACCTATGGACACAGAATTCATGGCTTTGGACCATATGTTCTTGGACATGCTGATGATTTGGAAACTGTGCTTCTTGAAAAAAGTCAGGTTGTTTGTGATGCAGCCAAACGCCGCCAATATATTATTGATACAGCAAATACCTTGGTTGCTGAACTCAAAGAAGGCGCAAAAATTATTTGGAACAATGACTTGCTGGACGAAGTGCAGGGGCTCGTGGAAAAGCCTGTTCCGCTTATTTGCAGTTTTGATGAAAGTTTCCTTGAATTGCCCAAAGAAGTTATTTTAACAACTATTGAACATCACCAAAAATGTTTTGGTATCCAAGGACAAAACAGAAAATTGCTCAATAAATTTTTAACCGTTCTCAATATTGAACCGGAAGATATTGAAGTTGTACGTGCAGGCTGGGAACGTGTTGTCCGTGCAAGACTGGAAGATGCCCGTTTCTATTGGAAAGAAGATTTAAAAGACAGTTTCAATACATGGATACCCATGCTTGATTCTGTTATTTTCCTTGGTCCTCTTGGTTCTATGGGGGATAAAAGCCGCCGTTTGGAACAGCTTTGCGGCTGGCTGGGTGAAAAAGTGGATCTTCGCGGCGGTGACCATTTGGATAACGGTGTGCTTCTGGCACAAAGGGCAGGTCGCTGGTGCAAAGCTGACCTGATGTCAAAAATGGTCGGGGAATTTGATACCTTACAAGGAACCATGGGCAGCATTTATGCTATAAAAGAAGGCTGGGAGCCTCCGTTTGCCATGGCTCTTGCCGAACAATACTTACCGACAGGTCCCGCCAGTCTTTTGCCTATGAGCGACTTGGGCGCTTGCCTTTCCATGGCTGATAAGGCGGATACCTTGGTTGGCTGTTTTGGGCTTGGCAATATTCCTACCGGTACGGCTGACCCGTATGCACTTCGCCGGGCTGCTCTTGGTATCTGCAGAATTTTGCTTGAATTTGGTTATGAAATTCCTTTGTCAGAATTATTTGAAAAAGCATATTCTTTCTATGCAAAAGATATTAAATGGAAATTTAACAAAAAAGAAACTTTGGAAAAACTCCTTGAATTTTGTCAGGCACGTTTAAAACATTATTTTGTTGGTGAAGGCAATGAAACCCTTGTCGTTGATGCTGTAATGAACGGCAAAGACGTCAAAGGAAAGCTGGAAGCAGATAACGTCTGGGCAACAGAAAAACGTTTGAATACCTTGAAAGCCTTTATGCGTAATGAAGACTTCACAGCCAATGCTCAAGTTTTGAAACGTATGACCAATATTTTGGCAAAAGCTGAACATAAATTGTCCTGTACCTATAAAACAACGTTATTTGAAAACGATGCGGAAAAAGAACTTGGCAAAGCAATTAAAACCTTTGCTAAAGATTTTGATGCAAACTTTACCAATAATAATTTCATGCCTATTATGGAAAGCATGGCAAAACTTCGTCCATTTGTGGATGCTTTTTTTGAAAATGTCATGGTTATGGCAGAGGATAAAAACGTACGGGAAAACCGTATGAATATGCTTTTTGCAATTATGAGCCGAATGAACAGAATGGCTGATTTTGCAAACCTGCAAATATAAGATTGTTGTTTTATTTCGGTTTTAGGTTGATTTTATAATTGCTAAATATGATTTAAAATTTTCTTATAAATAATTTTCTATGGAGGAAATGATTATCTCTGCTTTCGCTATCCGTAAGCCAACAAGTTGGCAACGGCTAGCGCTCTCCCATATCCCCTCATTGCTTGTTTTTGTTTTATAAAAACAAGAGGTTATGTTTTATTCGTGAGTGGATTATTTTTGTTTATCAACCTCTTTTTAAAACAATGCAAAGATTGTTTTTATAGCATATTATTGCTTGACAATTATATGTATTGCGTATAAATAAATTGTTCGCGTGAGAACATATAAACAATAAATGGATATCATTCCGTTTTTTTGGAGGATTTCGTGGCTAATCATAAATCAGCTCTTAAGCGTCATAGACAAAGCATTAAACGTAACGCTCGCAACCGTGCTGCTCGTACTCGTATGAAAAATCTCGTAAAAGAAGTACGTACTGCAATTTCTGCCGGTGATAAAGCTGCTGCTGAACAAGCACTCAAAGGTGCTACTGTTGCTCTTGATAAAAGCGCAGGCAAAGGCGTTATTCACTGGAAGAAAGCTGCACGCAAAGTTTCCCGTTTAGCTAAAGCTGTGAACGCTATCGAAAAAGCTTAATTTTTTCGCACCGTTTTGACACGAAGTCCCTTTGGGGACTTTTTGTCGTTTAATTTGCAATGTTTTTAACCTACCTTTTTTTAGGCACAAGCTTTTATGGATTAATAGAATATATCGTGCTCTTATGGTATATTCATTAATCCTTTTTTATTTTAATTAGAGCGTTTCCCTATAATATTCGTAATTTTTATTTTTCTTGGGGGAAATGATTTCCCCCCAATTCCCCTCATCTCCTGTTATGGATGTTGTCCATAACAGGGAATTAATATTCTTGATGTTAACAGGAAATGCTCTAGGGTGTGTTTCCAAATTATCTTAACCAAACCAAACAACAAGCAATAAGAACAAAATTTTTATACATTATTTGCAATTTATCATACCTTGTTGCAACTCTGCGGCTTTCTTTTATTTTTTGGAAGAAGCATTCTATTACATGGCGTTCTTTATATAAATGCTTGTCATAATTCCTTGGATTTACAGCATTTTTAAACGGTGGGATTACAACTTCACTATTCTTTTCTTTTATGAGGGCTGCAATCTTATTCGTGTTGTAACCTTTATCTGCCAAGACGGCTTTTGCTTCCATTCCAAAGAGCAAATCTTCTGCAAGCTTTGAGTCATGGACATTTCCTGCTGATAAAATAATTTTCAAAGGATTTCCCAAAGCATCAGTCACCGCATGGATTTTGGTGGTTATCCCCCCTTTGCTTCGTCCTATGCTTTGTTTTTTTTTGTCCGCCTCGTGGGGCTGAACCATGCTTGTGGACTTTTATACTGCTGCTGTCTATTGACAGCCATTCATTGTCAGCACTTTCTTTAAAGGTGTCCAACAGCTTTTCTAATGCTCCTGATTTAGCCCATCTGGCAAAGAGTTTATAAACAGTTTGCCATGCTCCAAATTTCTTTGGCAAATACCGCCATGGAATACCTGTTTTTAAAACATAAATAATGCCCTCAAAAGCAATTCTGTCATCAATCCTTTGAGGTCTGCCTGCCTTACTCTTATTGTTTCTTGTTAGATACAAAGAAAACAATTTCCATTGTTCATCTGTTATTTTTGTCTTGTTCATAACTGCTTTATATCATAACTTAAAAACAATTAAAAGAAAAATTTAGAAACACACCCTAGTTTAAAATATATTCTTATCCTTTTCATTTCAGCGTAAAAATTTTTCTTGTTTTATTATTAAGATTATGTTTTCATTTTTTTTTTGCTGTTTGGATTGGATACGTCATTTTTTGACGTATCCAAATGATAGATAATAGAGTATTTCCTTATAACATCAAGAATTAAATAGATTGCTTCGCTATCCGCTCGCAATGACGTGTTAATGGAGTACCATTCTCATCTCTCCGTCATTGCGAGGAGCGTAAACGACGCGGCAATCTTTTAAAG
>CAJTMS010000005.1 GCA_910577155.1 uncultured Mailhella sp. | reverse complement strand
GACGTTGTCCATAACAGGGAATTAATATTTCTTGATGTTAACAGGAATTGCTCTAAGACTGTCCGGAACTATTTTGCGTGTAAAGGTTTGGGAGAGTAATTCCATTAAAAAAATCAATTCTCTCCATTTTCAGAAAAGTTCCATGAAAAATTAAACTGGAAATTTCCACAATAAAAGCAAATTTTTTAACAAAAAAAAGCCCTCGAACAATTCAAGGGCTTTTTTGCAAGTTTATACTTAAGTCTTATTCAGCACTTTTTTCAGCTTGATTATCGCTTGCATTCTTTGTCAATTCGATAATAGCCATTGGAGCACTGTCACCTTTTCTTGGCATTGCAAGTTTCATAATTCTTGTGTAACCACCAGGAATACCTGCATATTGTGGAGCAATTTCATCAAAAAGTGTTTTTACTAATTGGTGATCGCCAAGTACACGAAAAGCAAGACGGCGTGAATGAACATCATTGCGTTGAGCCAAAGTAATTAATGGTTCAACTACACTGCGCAAATCTTTTGCTTTAGCAACAGTAGTGCGAATACGACCATGAATCAAAAGGTTTTTAGCCATGTTATTAAACAAAGCTTTGCGGTGAGAAGGATTTCTTCCCAGCTTTCTACCTGAATTGTTATGCCTCATGGTGTTGCTTCCTTTTCCATTCTTGGTATTTTTTGTCAAAACCGTCAATCTTCATACCGAAATCAAGTCCCATGCGGATAAGCAGGGCTTTAATTTCATCAAGAGATTTTTTCCCAAAATTCTTTGTTTTGAGCATATCATTTTCAGAACGCTGCACAAGTTCGCCAACGGTCGCAATTTGAGCACCGCGCAGGCAATTTGTAGCACGTACGGAAAGTTCGAGATCATCAATACTCATAAAGAGATTTTCGTTAATATCTCCCGCTTCAGATGAACCAAGACAACTTTCATCAGATATTTGTTCATCAAAATTGATAAACACAGAAATCTGTTCTTTTATAATTTTAGCACTATATGCAATTGCATCTTCAGGAGTAAGAGAACCATCTGTCCAAACTTCTAAAATCAGCTTGTCATAGTTAGTCATTTGACCAACACGTGCCTGTTCAATAGTATAGGAAACTTTACGTACAGGAGAAAAACTGGAATCAAGCTTAATAAGCCCGATTTCCTCGTTTAAACCAACATGCATATCAGCAGGTACATAACCCTTACCCATACGTGCTTCTAATTCAAGGTCAAATTCAATGTCTTCTGTGAGCGTTGCAATATGCAATTCCGGGTTCAACACAGCAACGTGTTGATTTTCTTGAATATCAGCAGCAGTTACCACACCTTTTTTATTAACTTTCAAGGTTAATTTTTGAGGAACATCGGTATCCATTGCAAGACGAACTTGTTTGATATTCAGAATAATATCGGTAACGTCTTCAAGAACTCCGGGAATTGTGGTGAACTCATGTTGCACACCTGCAATTTTCACAGACACAAAAGCAGAACCTTGTAATGAAGCTAACAATACTCGGCGCAAGGCATTGCCAATGGTTGTGCCATATCCTCTTTCAAGCGGTTCGCAGGTGAATTTTCCATACATTGGACCGGAAACTTCATTATTGCGAACAATTTGATCAGGTTTAACAAGCACTGCCCAATTACGAGCATTGATGAGCCTATTGGCTTGATTTGTGGACATGCGAACTCCTGTCTGTTATTTGGAGTAAAGTTCGACGATAAGGGACTCACTGATAGGAGTTTGAATATCGTCACGTTGAGGCAATGCTTTCACAGTACCTTTGAACGCTGCTCCGTCAACTTCAAGCCATACCGGGCAGCCACGACGGGCAATTGCGCCTTGAGCATCAGCAATAACAGGAATTGTTCTGTTCTTTTCGTTCACAACAATCACATCTCCAACTTTAACCTGTAAAGAAGGAATATCAACTTTGTGTCCGTTCAAGGTAAAAATACCATGACGAACAAGCTGACGTGCCTGTGCACGAGAATTTGCAAATCCCATACGGTAAACAACGTTATCTAAGCGGCGTTCCAATGTTTTGAGAAGGTTTTCCCCGGTAACACCTTTCGCCATATCAGAAGAATAAAAATATCCTCTGAATTGTTTTTCTAATACACCGTACATACGACGTACTTTTTGCTTTTCACGAAGCATGAGTGCATATTCACTGAGCTTCTTTCTTGCACGACCATGTTGACCGGGTGCATAAGGACGGCGATCTTGTGAACATTTATCAGTAAAGCAGCGATCACCTTTCAAAAATAATTTTGCACCTTCACGGCGGCATATACGGCATTTTGCATCATTATATTTAGCCACGGTTCTATCTCCTAATTATACGCGGCGTCGTTTTGGAGGACGACATCCGTTATGAGGAATAGGTGTTACGTCACGAATGAACGCAACTTTGAAACCTGCTGCGTTAATTGCACGCAATGCAGATTCACGACCGGCACCGGGACCCTTAACATAAACACCAACTGTACGCATTCCGTTATCCTGTGCTTTTTTAGCTGCGGTTTCTGCAGCTACCTGAGCAGCAAAAGGAGTGGATTTACGTGAACCTTTAAAACCGCTTTGTCCGGCAGATGCCCAACTGATAGCATTGCCACGAGTATCGGTAAAGGTAATAATGGTATTATTGAAGGACGCTTGAATATGGGCCACACCCAATGGAACGTTCTTCTTTTCTCTTTTTTTAACTGCGCGTTTGGCTCTTGCCATTGTACACTTCCCTTGGATTTACTGTATCCAGAAAATATGAGAGGGCAATACCCTTACTTCTTTTTACCCACAGCACCACGACGCGGACCCTTACGGGTACGTGCATTGGTTTTTGTGCGTTGACCATGAACAGGCAAACCACGACGGTGACGAAGTCCGCGATAGCAACCAACATCCATTAAACGTTTGATGTTAGAACTTACTTCACGACGAAGATCGCCTTCAACCTTATAATTTGTTTCAATTTCCTTACGGAGTTCGTTCACCTCATCTGCACTCAAATCATCTATGCTACGATTCCATTCAATCTTGGTAGCTTCAAAAATTTGTAAAGAGGTCTTTGGACCAATGCCATAGATATAGGTGAGCGCAATATCCGCTCTTTTGCCACGAGGCAAATCAACACCTGCAATTCTTGCCACAGTACTACTCCTGCAACCTAGCCCTGACGTTGTTTATGTCTGGGGTTTTCGCAGATAACTCTAAGAACACCCTTACGTCTAATTACTTTACACTTAGGGCATATTTTTTTTACGGACGGCCTAACTTTCATCGCTCTCTCCGTTATATTCAAAACTCAACATTAGCGTTGGAATTGTGTTTATTAGAGGATTTTTTTATCCTTGTCAAGAGGCTATCCTCGCCATTTCCATATTTTATCAGTAAGTACCTGTATAATTTGAAGATAAACTTAAAATTTCAGGTCCGTCTGATGTAATCGCAACACTATGTTCAAAATGTGCAGCCAAACTACCGTCTTTGGTATTGGCTGTCCATTTGTCGGGAAGTATTGTGACCTCATAGGTCCCAACAGCAAGCATGGGCTCAATAGCAAGCACCATTCCTTCATGCAGGGGAATATCAAACCCTCCCTTTGGCACAAAGTTGGGAACTTCCGGTTTTTCGTGAAGATTTGCTCCAATTCCATGACCGACATAGTTACGGATTACTTTCAAACCATTTTTTTCTGCATGTCGCTGCACCGCCGCAGAAATATCAAACAAGGTATTGCCGATTTTAGCAGCCGCAATTCCGCAATGCAAACTTTCTTCTGTCACTCTGCAAAGGTCTTTTGCTTCCTGAGATACTTCCCCGACAAAAAAAGTCCGGGCACTATCTCCGTAAAAGCCCTCATAACAAACCCCCATATCACAGCTGACAATATCACCTTCCTGAAGAATTCTCTCCTTTGAAGGAAAGCCGTGTACAATTGTTTCGTTTACAGAGCAGCAAAGTGCAAACGGAAATCCGCAATATCCTTGAAAGGCTGGTCTAACATTCATCTTTCGACAAATATCCTGAGCAATTTCTTCAAGGAACATAGTTGAAATGCCGGGTCTGACAGCTTCGCCAAGTGCATCTAAAACACATGAAACCATACCGTTTGCAATGCGCATTTTGGCAATTTCATGTTCGTTTTTTAAAAATACACCGCGAAACTTTTTCATTCCTAGCGTCCTTTAATTCTATTCTTTTCCATTAAGCTGTCATATTGTTTTGAAATCATATGAGATTCAACTTGTCCCATAAAGTCCATAGCAACGCCTACCAAAATCAGCAAGCTTGTACCGCCGAAATAAAACGGCACGTTGAACTTGGAAATAAGGAACATAGGAAGAATAGAAATAGCAGAAATGTACACACCGCCCCACAATGTAAGACGACTGAGTACTGAATCTATATATTCTCTGGTCTTATCACCGGGGCGAATACCCGGAACAAAACCACCTGCTTTTTTCAAATTTTCTGCAATATCTTTCGGATCAAAAATAACAGCAGTATAAAAATAGCAGAAGAAGAAAATAAGTGCTATAAAGAAAATATTATAAATAATACTGGATGGTTGGAACCACCGTACTATTTCCTGCAGCCACAGCGCTGTTGAAAAAGAGCCAATAGTTGCAGGGAATAAAAGTAAACTTTGTGCAAAGATGGGTGGAATAACACCGGCAGTGTTTATTCTTAAAGGCAAGTGGGTTGTTTGACCGCCATACACCTTTCTTCCCAATTGTCTTTTGGCATAATGAATAGGAATTCTGCGCTGGGCTCGTTCCACAAACACAATGCCGAAAAGAACAGCTGCCATGACAACAACAAGTAAGATAAGGAAGAGAATATTCATATCCCCTGCGCTGACAAGTTGATAGACACGACCAATTGCACTTGGAATACCGACAACGATACCGGAAAAGATGATTAATGAGATACCGTTTCCAATACCACGGGAAGTGATTTGTTCCCCTAACCACATGATAAGCACTGTACCAGTAGTCAAGGTAATAACGGTAACAAATTTAAACTCTAATCCTGGATTTAAAACAACAGGTAAGTTACTTCCCGGACTTGTCATACCTTCAAGCATGGCAGCAATGCCGAAGCCTTGAATAATGGTAATAAAGACTGTCAAGTAACGTGTATATTGTGTAATTTTGCGACGTCCTGCCTGTCCTTCTTCTTTAGCCATACGTTTGATATCAGGGCTGATTACCTGCAATAACTGCATGATAATGGAAGCTGAGATGTACGGCATAATCCCAAGGGCGAAAACTGACACATTGGACAGGCCGCCCCCGGAAAACATATCTAACAAGGCAAAAACGGAACCTTGCAAACGAGCGAAGAAGTCAGCAAGAGCAGCAGTATCAACACCGGGTACAGGAATATGCGCACCTACACGGTAACAAACCAATAAAAAGAATGTCCATGCAATTTTTACACGCAATTCACTTGAAGATGCTAATTTATCAACTGCGCCTGCCACGTGCTATTCCTTTTCTGCTTCTTTAGTGCAGCAGCATTCACATTGACATAATTCGTTTACTTTTCCGCCAGCTGCTTCAATTTTAGCTTTAGCAGATTTCGCAAAACGATGAGCTTCTACAGACAAAGCTTTGGTTACGTTTCCGCCGCCCAAGATTTTTACGGGTGCGCCGTAACTGCAAAGACCACGGCTGTAAATGTCATCTAGTGTAATTTCAGTTTTACCGTCAAAAGACGCTTCTAAACGATCGAGGTTGATTACTTCAAAAGTAACTTTAAAATCAAAGTTTTTAAAGCCACGTTTTGGCAAACGACGCTGCAAAGGCATTTGACCACCTTCAAAGCCAGCTCTTACGCCACCACCGGCACGGGCATTTTGACCTTTATGGCCTTTACCTGCTGTGTGACCAAAGCCAGAACCGTCACCACGACCAACACGTTTACGTGTTTTACGTTCTTCAGCGAATGGATAAAGTTCGTTAAGTCTCATTATTTGCTGACCTCAACTAGGTGTTTAACTTGTTCAATCATGCCGCGGACAGCAGCATTGTCATTAAAAGTTTTAACCATTTCACGGCGTTTCAGTCCAAGTGCATCAAGAACTTTCTTTTGTGCAGGCTTGAGACCGATACGGCTGCGCATAAGTTTTACTTTAATTTCGGACATGGCTATTTTCTCCCTTATTTACGAGGAGCTTCAAGCTTCTTGCCGCGAACTTCAGAAACTTGTTCTGCACTGCGTAAAGAAGTGAGTCCTTCCATAGTTGCACGAAGCACATTATGGGAATTGTTTGTTCCAATAGCCTTAGAAAGAACGTCAGTAACTCCGACTGCTTCCATCACTGCACGAACCGCACCGCCGGCAATAACACCGGTACCGCGGGATGCAGGTTTCAAAAGCACACGACCGGCACCAAAACGACCTAAAACTTCGTATGGCAATGTTCCGTCAACAAGGGGAATTTTTACCATGGATTTTCTAGCTCTTTCACTAGCTTTACGGAGTGCTTCAGGCACTTCCTGAGCTTTACCAAGTCCGAAGCCGACACTTCCGTTTCCATCTCCAACAACAACAAGGGCACTAAAACTAAAGCGTCTACCGCCCTTAACAACTTTTGCAACCCGGTTCAAATGGACGATTTTTTCAATAAGACCGGAATCTTGCGTTTCTTGCTTTTGTTCCATGTTTTTTCCTGTACTATGATAGTCAGATTTTAGCCTTAAGGCTGTCCATTAGAACTCTAAGCCACCTTCACGAGCACCGTCGGCAACAGCTTTGATGCGTCCGTGATAGAGGTAACCATTGCGGTCAAAAACAACTTTTGTAATGTTTTTATCTTTCGCAATACGAGCGACTTCTTTACCAACTTTTTCAGCTCCAGCTTTATTGCAGGCTACTTTTTCACCATTTTTGGAAAGTGTTAAAGTAGAAGCCTGAGCTAAAGTTGATCCAGTCATATCATCAATAATTTGGGCATAAATATGCAAATTAGAGCGAAACACCACTAAACGAGGGCGTTCAGATGTGCCGGAGAGTCGCTTGCGAATGCGAATTTTACGCTTCACGCGAACTTCATTTTTAGAAAGCATCATATCTATAACCCCTATTTGCCCTTAGCGCCGGACTTACCAGCTTTGCGGCGAATAATTTCATTTTCGTATTTAATACCTTTGCCTTTGTAAGGTTCAGGCTTACGCAAACGACGAATTTTAGCACACATTTCACCAACCAACTGTTTGTCGATACCTGAAATGGTGAGCTTTGTTCCATCCGCTTTGGCTTCAATACCTTTTGGAAGTTCTACGATAACAGGATGAGAAAATCCAAGTGCAAGTTCAACAATATTGCCTTTTACTGCAACTTTGAAACCAACACCGATTACTTCCATGGTTTTTGAAAAACCTTTTGTTACACCTTCAATGCAGTTAGCTAAAAGGGTACGGCGAAGACCGTGCTGCTGAGCAGTTGTTCTGTCTTCCAAATCTTTACGGGTAAGAGTAACTTTACCGTCAGATACTTCGTATTCCAAAAGGTCACAAAGCGGAGTTGTCAAAGAACCTTTTGGTCCTTTTACTTCCACTATATCTTGACCCAATTTCACTTCAACGCCTTGTGGGAGAGTGATGGGCAATTTACCTATTCTAGACATTGTATTTCCACCTTGCTAAGTATGTTGGCTTACCAAACTTCACAAAGAAGTTCTCCACCGCTGTTGCGTTCAAGAGCACTTGCACCGTCAAGAACACCTTTAGAGGTAGACAAAATGCAAATACCAAGTCCGTTTTGTACGCGGGGAATATGGTGAGCGTTTACATAGATGCGGCGACCGGGCTTACTGATACGGCGTAAACCATTGATCGCAGGGCGGCCTTTGACATACTTTAGCTCAATGGTGATGCTGCGGTCTTCGACCTTAACATCTTCCACATAGCCTTCCTGCTTGAGGATTCCAGCTAAAGCTTCTTTCATCTTCGAGCGCGGCACACTTACTTCCTTATGAAGGGCCATGTGTGCGTTGCGGATACGCGTAAGCATATCGGCAATGGGATCGGTCATGGGATTTCTCCTAATTATTGTAGCTGATTACCAGCTTGATTTGCGAACTCCGGGAAGTTCTCCCTGGAGAGCCATTTTTCTAAAACAAATACGGCATAAACCAAAATGGCGCATATAGCTTCGTGGACGACCGCAAATTGGACAACGATTGTAACCACGAGTAGAGAACTTTGGTTTACGAGTAGCTTTTACTTCAAGAGCAGTACGGGACATACTCTAACTCCTTACTTACGGAAAGGCATACCAAGCTCATCGAGAAGCATCTTGCCTTCCTTGTCCGTGGTTGCGGTTGTAACAATAGTAATATTAAGACCTTTGCTGTTTTCGATACGATCAGATTCCATTTCCGGGAAAATCATATGTTCTTTGATACCAAGAGTAAAGTTTCCGCGACCGTCAAATCCACGGTCAGGAATACCGCGGAAGTCACGAACACGCGGCAAAGCAAAGTTCATAAGCTTATCTAAAAAGTCCCACATACGGTCTTTGCGAAGCGTTACGCGAACACCGATCGGCATACCTTCACGGAGTTTGAATGCCGCAATAGACTTTTTAGCACGGGTTACGACTGCTTTTTGACCTGCAATAGCTGTCAATTCTTGGACTGCTTCTTCAATAACTTTGTTATTTTGTGCAGCAGTACCAAGTCCGATATTCAAAGAGATTTTCTCAATTCCAGGAACCTGCATGGAGGATTTATAGTTAAATTCCTTTTGCAATACCGGAACAACTTTATCTCTGTAAATAGTTTCAAGACGGCTCATCAATGCACCCTCTAAAGCGTTTTGTTGCACTTCTTGCAGAAGCGAACTTTTTTGTCATTTTCCATTCTGTATCCAACGCGGGTCGGAGTATTGCAGTTTTGGCATACTACCATTACGTTAGAAACATGAATGGGCATTTCTTTGTCAACAATACCGCCGGGTTCACGTTTATAAGGATTAGGCTTTACATTGCGTTTAGCCATATTAACTTTTTCAACGAGGACGCGGTCGGATTTCTTCAAGATTTTTAAAACCTTGCCTACTTTGCCAACTTCTGCGTCTTTACCTGCGATAACTTTTACTACGTCACCTTTACGAATACGATAATTATTCATATCACAATGCTCCTACAACACTTCAGGCGCAAGGGACACGATTTTCATAAAGTTCATAGCACGAAGTTCACGTGCTACCGGTCCGAAAATACGTGTACCTACTGGTTCACCTTGCTTAGAAAGAAGCACGGCTGCGTTGGTGTCGAATTTGATATAGGAACCATCTGTACGGCGAACTTCTTTTGCGGTACGAACGATAACGGCTTGCATTACATCGCCTTTTTTCACTTTTGCGTGCGGCATTGCGTCTTTTACAGACACCATAATAATGTCACCAACAGAAGCATAGCGGCGGTGGGAACCACCGAGAACTTTAATACAAGCCACTTCTTTAGCACCGGAATTGTCCGCCACTTGAAGTCGAGATTCTACTTGAATCATGGCTTATTCCTCTTAAAAAAATCAATCCTAAAATTTTTCTTCACGCATACTATGCTACTTTTTCGAAAAAGAAAAGCAAAAATATGCGTGAAAAAAATTTTTTTAGGCTAGATAGCTTTTTCAAGCACAGACACTAAGTGCCAGCGTTTATTGCGGCTCATGGGTCTGTATTCAACAATTTTAACTTTATCGCCGATACCACATTCATTCATTGGGTCATGTGCAGTACATTTTTTACGGCGACGCACATATTTTCCCAAACGCGGATGTTTTACCAACGTTTCTACACGCACAACAATGGTTTTGTCGCTCTTATCGCTTATAACGATACCTACGAGCGTTCTGCCCTTGCGCTGTTCAATTGCGCTATTCATAGACGCTCCTATGCCTTAATGCCTTTTTCTGACATCACTGTCAAAACACGGGCAATATCTTTTTTAGTGGCAGGAATTGAGGCAGTTTTTTCAAGCTGTGCTGTTGCATGTTGAAAACGAAGATTGAAAAGCTCCTGACGAAGTGACGTCAATTTATCTTTCAAATCTTTTTCGCTCAATTCACGAATTTCAGTCATTTTCATATTAGAAAGCCCCTTCTCTTGTTACAATAACAGTCTTGATCGGCAGCTTGTGAGAAGCACGCGTCAATGCTGTTTTTGCAAGTTCAAGGTCAACTCCCTTGATTTCATAAAGGACACGACCCGGTTTTACAGGAGCACACCAGCCAACCGGTGCACCTTTACCGCTGCCTTGACGAGTTTCAAGAGGCTTTGCAGTGACAGGATGATCGGGGAACACACGAATCCAAACTTGACCGCCACGGCGAATATGACGCATCATTGCGATACGAGCCGCTTCGATTTGTTGGCTGGAAAGCTTGCCATGTTCCACCGCTTTCAATGCAATGTCACCGAAAGCTACGGTAGCACCACGAGTAGCAGGACCACGTAAACGACCTTTCTGCCATTTACGGAATTTAATTCTTTTTGGCGCAAGCATTATTGTTCCACCTCTTTATCAAGGATTTCACCTTTGTAGATCCACACTTTGATACCGATGATACCATAGGTGGTGCTAGCTTCGGAAAATCCGTAATCAATGTCTGCACGAAGGGTTTGCAAAGGTACTCTGCCTTCACGATACCATTCGGAACGTGCAATTTCAGCACCTGCCAAACGTCCGCCGGCTGTAACTTTGATACCTTCTGCTCCGAATTTGCGAGCCATAGCAACAGTACGTTTCATAGCACGTCTGAAAGCAACACGGCGTTCCAATTGAGCGCCAATTGCTTCTGCTACTAATTGTGCATCGATTTCGGGGCGACGAATTTCATTAACTTCAAGTGCAAATTCACGGCCGAATTTTTTCTTGAGATCTCCGCGGAGTTTTTCAATTTCAGCACCCTTACGTCCGATAATGATACCGGGACGGGCGGTTGAAAGAATAAGGCGGATTTTATCGCCGAAGCGTTCGATCTCAACTTTGGAAATTCCTGCTGGGTAAAGAAGTTTCTTCACATGTTTGCGAATTTTATTGTCTTCAAAAACAAAGGAAGCATAATCTTTTTTACTGTACCAGCGGGAAAGCCAGTTTTTATTATATCCGAGCCGGAAGCCGTAAGGATGTACTTTTTGACCCATAGCCTTACTCCTGTCCTTCCGCGAGAATTACGGTGATATGGCTTGTGCGTTTGCGAATATGCATTGCACGACCTTGTGAGCGCGGCATAAAACGTTTCCAAGTCGGACCTTCGTTGACAATAACGTCTTTTACAATCATTGAGTCAACGTCGATATTGGATTGGTTTGCATTAGCCAACGCTGAACGAACTACACCATATAAAACACCAGCTGGTTTATTAGGCGTGAATTTAAGCATATTCAATGCGTCTTCAACCGGTAAGCCCTTTACGTTTTGAGCAACGAGACGGGTCTTACGAGGAGATACGCGTTGATATTTTGCAATTGCTTTAGATTCCATGTACGTTACCCGCTATTTTTTTGCTTTTGTTTTTTTGTCAGCAGCGTGACCATAATAAGTACGAGTTGGAGCAAATTCACCAAGCTTGTGACCTACCATGTTTTCTGTAACAAAAACTGGAATGAATTTTTTACCGTTATGTACGGCAAAGGTAAGGCCAACCATTTCCGGAAGAATGGTAGAACGGCGTGACCATGTTTTTACAACTTTATGGTCGCCTGCTCCGGCTGAAGCTTCTACTTTCTTCATGAGGTGGCCGTCAACAAATGGCCCTTTTTTTAATGATCTAGGCATAATGATCGGCTCCTCTTACTTCTGACCGCGGCGTTTTACAATAAGACGGTTTGAAGGTTTCTTCGGATCACGAGTTTTGTACCCCTTGGTTGGAATACCCCAAGGAGTTACAGGGTGACGACCACCGGAACTACGACCTTCACCACCA
Organism: uncultured Mailhella sp.; assembly: GCA_910577155.1. GTDB lineage: Bacteria > Desulfobacterota > Desulfovibrionia > Desulfovibrionales > Desulfovibrionaceae > Taurinivorans. The sequence goes on along the minus strand of CAJTMS010000005.1, from coordinate 52,934 downwards.
CCTAACGGGTGATCAACAGGGTTCATTGCAACACCACGAACCTTAGGACGGCGGGATAACCAACGGTTACGTCCGGCTTTGCCAAGGTTAATGTTTTCATGCTGTACGTTGCCGACTTGACCGATTGTAGCAATACAGGTCAAAAGTACACGACGTACTTCACCGGAAGGCAAACGCAAGGTTGCATATTTGCCTTCTTTGGCAACTAATTGAGCATAGGTTCCGGCAGCACGGCACATTTGACCGCCGCGACCCGGATTGAGTTCGATATTATGCAGGTTTGTACCTACGGGAATACGAGCCATCGGAAGAGCATTACCCGGTTTGATATCTGCTTTTTCGCCTGAAATAACAGCATCACCTTGTTTAATGCCGACTGGGGCTAAAATGTAACGCTTTTCACCGTCAGCATAATGCAAAAGAGCAATACGTGCTGTACGGTTCGGATCATATTCAATATGGGCAACCGTTGCTGGAATGTCCATTTTATTACGTTTGAAGTCGATAATACGATACAGGCGTTTATGACCTCCGCCACGGCGGCGGCTTGTTACGCGTCCGTTATTATTACGACCGCTTTTTTTCGTCAAACCTTCAGTGAGCGACTTTTCGGATGTGTTTCTGGTAATTTCAGCAAAATCAGAAACAGTTTGGAAACGACGACCAGCAGAAGTAGGTTTTAATTTACGAACTGCCATGTCTTACACTCCCTCGAAGAATTCGATTTTGTCACCTTTAGCAAGGGTTACGTATGCTTTGCGATAACCGGCAATACGTCCTTTTACACGGCCTGCACGCACGCGAGCACGTGATTTAACCGTAATCACATTCACTTTTACGACCTTAACCTTAAAAGCTTCTTCAACAGCTTTTCCGATTTCGATCTTATTTGCCTTGGGAGCAACAAAAAAAGCGATTTGCTCTGCACCTTCGCGGAGCATGGATGCTTTTTCGGTTACCACAGGGCGGAGAAGAATCTTGGTATAATCCATTTTCATTCCTCACTCAAGGCTATTTAAGACGTGCTTCAAGGTGTGACAAGCTTCCTTCAAGGAGGACAACTTGCTTGTGATTGAGCACTTCATAAACATTAACCTTTTCTGGTGTTACCACCGTAATGCCCGGGATATTACGAGCAGCAAGCGCTACAGTATTATCTTTCAGCATATCATCACCAGGGGTAACCACAAGTGCTTTTGTCAAACCAAGATCTTTTGCAACTTTTGCAAAGTTTTTGGTTTTTGCTTCAGCCAGGTCAATGGATTTAACAACCATGACGTCATTGTCGACAACACGGGAAGATAAAGCCATACGCAAAGCCAAAGTGCGCACTTTTTTATTAACTTTAAAACTATAATCACGAGGTTGTGGTCCAAAGATAATTGCACCGCCGCGCATAATAGGTGAGCGATTGCTTCCCTGACGGGCATTACCTGTGCCTTTTTGTTTGAAAGGTTTTTTACCACCACCACTTACAAACGCACGAGTTTTAACTTGATGAGTACCTGCACGTAAAGCAGCACGATGAGCACGAACAACCAAGTTAAGAATCTCAGGGCGTACCTCTACTTCAAATACTTCAGGAGCAAGAGTGATTTCACCTTGTTCTTGTTTCATTTGATCGTAAACTTTTAAAGTAGCCATTATTTTCTCCTAACTACTGCTTACGTACGAATACGAGACCGTTTTTAGGACCGGGAACTGCGCCTTTTACGAGGATAACACCATCATCCTGACGAACTTCCACAATGGTAAGTCCTTGTTCGGTAACACGTTCGTTACCCCATTGACCTGCCATTTTTCTTCCTTTGAAAACGTGTCCTGGAAAAGTATTGTTACCGATAGAACCGGCGTTACGGTGAACTTTTTCGTTACCGTGTCCGTCAGAAATACCCGCAAAGTTCCAGCGGCGCATTACACCTTGGTAACCTTTACCAATACTTGTTCCTGTTACTTTGATTTTATCGCCGGCGCTAAACATATCAACGGTGAGAACTTCACCAACCTGCTGCGTGGCTGCGTCATTCAAACGAAGTTCACGAACAATGCGATAGTTTTTTGTGCTGGCTTTGGCAAAATGCCCTTGCATGGCTTTAGACACATGCTTTTCCTTAGCTTCTTCGAAGGCGATTTGAAGAGCATGATACCCATCTTTTTCCGCCGTCTTTACTTGTGTAATAGGGCACGGACCTGCCATAATTACAGTAACAGGTACTGCGGTACCGTCACCAGCAAAGATACGGGTCATACCCAATTTACGTCCTAATATTCCCATTTTCTCAGACATAACGCCCCTCACTAGAGCTTAATTTCCACATCCACGCCAGCTGGTAAAGAAAGTTTACCAAGAGCGTCCACGGTCTGCTGCGTGGGGTCGAGGATATCCATAAGACGTTTATGAACTCTCATTTCAAACTGTTCACGTGATTTCTTATCAACGTGCACAGAGCGGTTAACCGTGTATTTATGTACGTTAGTGGGTAAAGGAATTGGTCCTGCTACCCCAGCGCCTGTATTACGCGCTGTATCCACGATTTCCGCTACAGCCTTATCCAGGATGCGATAATCGTAAGCCTTAAGCTTAATACGGATACGATCACTGCCAACTGTTGTCATTGCGAATCTCCATTTTAGGCAATTCGCTCCGAAAGATACTGAAAATTTCTTTCGGAGTATCCACCGCCATTTTCCGGCGGTCGGTCAATTTTCATTGACCATCAAAAAGAAGCAAACAAGAACTCAGGAAATGCTTACTTCTCATTCCATACACCTTGTTACCAGACAACGACAAAAACCCTCATGCTGTCACATTGGGCGACTTTTTTATGATTTTACAAGAAAGAGAACTAGCCTCACCCGTTTCGTAACGAAAAAGTATCATAAAAATGTAAGCCGACCCGGGTTTGCCAATCCTGTCTGATACGAATTATTCGTAAAGAGATAGGTGGTCCCACAGGGATCACGCATGCACAAGCCTTTTTGCTTGTTGGATAACCTTTCAACACAAAATGCACGGGCATTTTATGTTTATACGGTTGACAATACCGGCATGGTGACGCCTGTAAATGTCAAACGTTTTCAATATGTTGAAAACACAGTAGGACAAGCTCAACCTGTCCTTCTCTGCTGCCCAGAGATTGCCTCACGAAGAGGTGAATTGAATATTTATCGATTTTTTATTGTTCTGTCAACATTTTTTTAAAAAAATTTAATTTTTTTCTTGCTTTTATCATTAAAATCTATTTTTATTTTTTTAAATCACTTTGAGAAAAGAGTATGCAGCTATATATCCATGTTCCCTTTTGTGTAAAAAAATGTCATTACTGTGCATTTTTTTCCCTTCCGACAAGTCAATTAAATATTTTGGAGAATTTCCGCCCTAAACTGACACAAATTGATACCTCGACCAATATTTATGAAGGAATAGAGGAAGTTATCCCCCAAAATGCCCAAACTGTGCAGTCCCTTTCTTCTTTTTTAACAGGGAAAAAGCAGGAACACTCATCGCAGTTTGTCCTTACGGAAGAGAATACGAATTCGGTGCAGACGCTTACCCTTGCAGACGCTTTTTTATCCAAGGAACAAGCAGACCTTCTGCGGGCTAAATTGGGTGTCAGTGAATTTTCACCCCAAAAAAAGCAGATAAAAAAAGCCAAACGCATGAAGCTTCCCAAAGAATTTTGTTTTCATTTTTCGGAAGAACATCCCCTCAAGCAAAGTCCGGAATTTCAGCTTTGGAAAGCAACCATATTAAAAGAACTTTCCATACTTGCCGAATACTATAAAAATACACCTGTTACCAGTATTTTCTTTGGCGGCGGAACGCCCTCCTATATCCCGATTAAAGATATGGAAGATATTTTATTTTACATTATCGGGCATTTTTCTGTCTTGGAGGATTGTGAAATTTCTTTGGAGGCAAATCCTGAAAGCGTGTCAACTGTCAAGGCTGTTGCCTATAGGAAAATGGGTTTTAACCGTGTTTCTCTTGGCGTACAATCCTTAAATAATAAATACCTGCAAGTACTTGGGCGTCCTCATTCCCCTCATGACGCGCAAAAAGCCTATCATGCCCTGCGTTCTGCCGGTTTTGCTAATATCAGTTTGGATTTTATCTGGGCAATTCCCGAGCAGCGCCTGCGGACATGGATCGATGATTTAAAACAAGCCATAAAGCTTGCTCCCGAACATATTTCCGCCTATAGCTTGAGCATTGAAGAAGGGAGTTATTTTGATTTATTGGATAAAGAGGGTAAACTCAAACTCGCCGGTGAACAGGAACAAGCCCAAATGTATAAAACCGCCTCTGCCATGCTCGAAGAAGCAGGCTACATGCAGTATGAAATTTCCAATTACGCAAAAATGGGCTACCAATGTCGGCATAATTTAGGCTATTGGCTGGGTAATGACTATCTCGGCATTGGACCATCTGCCGCAAGCACGGTAGGCAATATCCGCCGAACCCACAGTGCCGTTCTGGAGGATTGGGCTCTTGATATTTCCTCGGGCTTTGCCAACGATATTGCGGCACAAATCCAAGGAAAAACATACACGGGCAAAATGAGTTATACGACTGAATATTTATCAAAAACAGAACAGCTTTGTGAACTGGTTATGCTCCGCCTGCGCACCGCTAAAGGGTTAAATGTTGTCGAGTACAATGAACTCAGCAAGGGAAATTTTCTTAAAGAACACAGCAAACTATTGCAGCTTTTAGATAAAAATAATCTTATGCGGATAAAAAACGGCTATGTTTATTTTACCCGCAACGGCATGCTGGTATCCAACAGTATTTTGGAACATTTTTTTAGAAATATCAAAGAAAATCACGCAAAACCGGCTCTGGAATAAATGCAGGAACAAACACGGGACAAACACGCAGCACAAGTTATTGGACGCTTGGCACCAAGCCCAACCGGCTATTTGCATCTTGGCAATGCATGGTCTTTTTTGCTGGCATGGCTTTCTGCCCGTTTAGAGGGCGGCAAAATATATTTACGTATGGAAGATATTGATCCGGCACGCTCCAAACCGGAATTTACGGACGCTGTTCTGGAAGATTTTGCATGGCTGGGTATTGATTATGACGGAGAAATCATTTTTCAAAGCAAACGATTTTCAATCTATGAACAGTATTTGGAGAAGCTGAAAAATTTTGTTTATCCCTGTTTTTGTACGCGAAAAGAATTGCGGGAACTTGCAGGCGCTCCGCAAATCATAACGCCGAGCAACAGGCTTATTATGCCGGATATGGGAGCTGTGTATCACAGAACCTGCCGTTTTTTATCTGCTGAAGAACGGCAAAAAAATAAGGATAAAAATGCCTGTCTGCGCCTTGCCTGCCCTCCGTTTGAAAGGATCGAAGAAAAGACTATTCCTAAGGAAATATTTACCCTTTCCCCTGTTTTTTCTTTCAATGATTTGGTTCTGGGCAAACAAGAATTTGATTTAAATGCCTGCGGGGGCGATTTTGCCCTGCAGCGTTCCGACAAAGTCTGGGCATACCAATTTGCTGTGAGCATAGATGATATGTGCATGGGTATCAATCAAGTTGTTCGGGGAGCAGATATTCTCACCTCCACCCCGCGGCAGCTTTATCTCTTTCATTTGCTTGGTTACCAAGTTCCGCACTATGCCCATATTCCTCTGCTTCTTGACGAGAAAGGTGAACGCCTCGCCAAACGTCATGCAAGCCAAAGTCTGAAAAGCATACGTGCACGTGAACCAGACCCCGCCCCGCTTTTGCAGTACCTTTGCCAATTTTTAGGAATTAATGAAGAAGTCAATAATGCGGGGGAAGTACTTGCTGTTCTCAAAGCAAGCTGTCAGCAGCAATTTCTCTGGGATATCCTCAAAGAATACCATTCAGCCATTCAGATAAAGGCATTTTAAAAATAAAATTGTTTTTCCTGCGTGCATTTCCGGCTTTTGTCTTTTCATGATGGAAATGATTATCTCTGCTCCGCTAAAGCGTTTCCGGTTAACATTAAGAATGAAAAATATTTTCCCTGTTATGAATATTATTTATAACAGCATTGAGGGGGATTGGGGGAAATCATTTCCCCCAAGAAAAATAAAAAATATTATAAATCTCATTGGTGTGTTCCGAATGTCATACGGAAGTGTTCTATCGTAAAGCCGTTCTTCGCTGACGGCTGCCGCAAGCCTCGTAAACTCGGCATAAGAGAAATGATTTTGCCGCCATTGCGGCGTCAATTTTAATATATACTGACGAGATATTAATATTTTGAATATCAAGGTGGAAATACCCTATTTTTCTTCAATAATTTCAATATGTCTTGTCAGATACATAATGACATAGAGAACTATGACCAATAAAAGTGTTCCTGTCATAAGCGCGTATTGCTCCATTTTTAAAATAGAATACAAGACTGCGTATATTCCTGATAAAAAGACAAACATTCCCAATCCGTATTTATCATTGGCTGTAACGGCTTTTATATACAACGAATTTGGAATGATAACCATTAAAGCAGCTATAATGTATGCCATACCAAAGCTGAAATATTCCGACATGGAAAGTAAAACCAAATAAAACAGTGTCAGTGAAAATCCAACAACGCCATACTGGACATAATGCGTAAAACGTTTGCTGATTACTTCAAAACAATAGACGACAAAAAGGCTTAACATGATAAAAAGCATGCTGTATTTTACAGCCCTCATCACTTGTCTGTAATGGGTAACTCCCTCATACAAATCCACTCCGATTTTCACTTCGCGGATCTCATTAGAGAGGATTTCATTAGATGAGCCGCCTCCTAAAACTTGCTTATAATTTCTGACAAAGGAAGAGACTTCCCATTCAGCTTTAAACCCTGTTTCATCTATGATTTTTGAATTGGGCAAGATGCCATAAAACTTTGGAGATTTCCAAGGTGAGCTTATTTCAAAATGATTATTCTTTCCAAAAGGAAGAATATCTATCCCCTCACTTCCTCTTAAACTTAATTTTACAGAAAAACGGATTTTTTCCGCCCGATTAAGGTCCTGTTTTATAGCTCCTGAAATACCGGTATTCATTCCATACGCTTTCAGCCCGGTTCCTGATTCAAGCTCTATATTTTCTTCCTCAATAATAAACTCTTCAATCTTCATAATGGATTTTGTATCTCTTATCCCAAGTCCTGCCTCAAGATTCTCAGGAACATCACCATCAGGAAGTGTTATACTTGGAAAAGTTCCCGATAGAATAATATCTGCAGTATAAACAGCCGTTTTGTATATTCCTCTTTGCCGCACTTCATCGTTTAAATGAATTTTTACGTTTAACTCCTCAGGAAGTATGACTAATTTTCTTGTAACGTACCGTTTGTCTTCCTTTTCCAGCTCATCGTCATAATATTTTTCCAGACTATAAACAGGCACCATCAAAAAAACTCCTGCAATAGTTTGTTTTCTTCCCCATTCTTTTCCAAGCTCTTCTGTCATATTGCGATAGGAATATTCTCTGTCATCAACTAGTTAATAAAATATACGGGCAGCTGCAATAAAAGAGTAAGAATAAAAAGAAAGCCTATTTTTTTTACAAGAGAGTTATTGGTTTTTAAATTAATCATATATCTTCCTCTTTTTTGAGAGAATTTTTTTACTTTTCTTTTTCGCTCTGTTAAAGAAAGTGGCTGATAACTACCTGTTATTCCTTCATTTACAGCATATAACTCTTGTTTTTTGGAATAAAAGGTGAGGGGTATGAACGGCAGCCGTCAGCGAGTGAACAAGCTCTGCGGATAGTGACAGCAAAGATAATTCATTTCCCCCATAAAAAAAGATTGACCAAAAATTTTTGTCATTAACCCTACGCAATATAAAATCACCCGTATCTATGATAAAACATTATTTTTTCATATTTTGAAACGAACTGTTCCGCTGTATACAAGACATCTGCTCTAATTTTCGCTGTTCTTTTTTGATGAATTCCCCGATCCCTGTCACAGGCGGAGCATTAAACGTCAAATTATAGCCTATCAAAGCACCAAAGGGCAAATAGGAAACAGAACAGTTTAAAAAATCCAATTTTTTAGGCATGAGAGGCAGCATAAAACGGGGCACAAAACCGGTACTCGCAAAGCGAACACGCCCCCTTTGTTCTTTTTGTTCATTGGAGCACCAAGATTTACATTCTCGCCATAAGCTATAGGGATTATAAAATTTTCCCTGACATTTTGCCCTGTTCCAAGAAAAATTATTTTTTGCAAGGATAATTATACTGCGCTGTGTCACCCGGCAAAGTTCCGGCAAAATTTTCTCAAAAAAACAATTTTGCTGCAAACACGTTGAGATACCGTATTTATCATAATATACCGAACAGGCATACAAAGAAAAAAAAGCGTATTCAAAGCTGTCATCTTCAAAGGGCAAATAATCAGCCTTGCCAATCTGATAGGAAATTCTTGGTCCGGAACGCTTGCGTGCTTCTTCAGCAGCAAGATGATTTTCTTCGCACACGGTGACATCGAGCCCGCTGTCCCAAAAAAATTCCGGATAAACAGAAGAATGCAGCCCAAGGTGCAAAACCTGTGAGCCGCGCCGCCACCAATCTTCCATGAGCGATTTTACAAGGCGTATTTCTGCTTTATTATACAATGTCATAACAGAACAAAAAAGAGGAGCGTTAATATTTATGGCTTGAAGCCGGTGCTATGTTCATTTTTATTTTTGTAAAATCCAAAAAATTATTCTTCTGCTTCCACTTCTTTTATCCAGCGTGTCAATGTTTCAGCAATAATTTTTCCCTGACGGACACTGGAAATATTAAACTTTGCCTGCTGACGGAATTCACCGCCAATTTTTTTATAACGGCGAATGGTAAATTTATCAGGACCGTAGTCGTCCGCATCAGCAATATATTCTTTATAGCGAAAGAAAATCGTTGTATTTAAGCCCTTTGATAAAATTTCTTTATCAACTTCTTTTACCAGTAAAACTCCGTCTTCTTCATAATTTATTGTAATTTCATCAATAGTACTGCTCATTCTATCGCTTTTCCTTAAAAAATTTTTGTAAAAGGGCTATGGCATCATCAGCCAGAACCCCGCCATAATGCCATGTATTAACACCAAGAGCAGGACAATTCAGTCCTTCATAACAAGAACAAATTGCTCCGGCTCTTTTATCGTATGCACCATATACAAGACCGGCAAGCCGTGCCTCACGGATTGCCCCCATGCACATTATGCATGGCTCTAATGTCACCACAAGCACACAGTCGGATAAACGGTAGTTTTTCCGTTTTTTCCCTGCTATTCGAAGGGCTGCAATTTCAGCATGGGCAGTGGGATCATTTTCTTTGATACTCGCATTATGTGCCGCAGCTAAAATTGTTCCCTGCATATCGCACACAAGGGCACCCACGGGGATTTCTCCTGCTTTCGCTCCGGCTCTTGCCTCAGCAAGAGCCAATTCCATGAGCTGTTCCCATGTATACCCATGCGGAGCTTTTGGAACGGGTCCCCATGTTTTTGCAGTCACAAAATCATGTTCTTGCATGTAGCTTTTACATTTGTCTGTAGTTCTTTTCTAATGCTCTGTAATCCTTGATAACGCTCATTACTTCTTCAGGGGTGTCGCAGATTGTGAACATATCAATTTCTTCTTCTCTCAAATATCCGCGGGTAACCATTTGTGCGCGAACCCAGTCAATCATACCTTTCCAGTAGTTGCTGTCATATAAAATAATGGGGAATTTGCTGATTTTATGTGTTTGAACCAAAACAGCAGCTTCAAAAAGTTCATCAAGGGTACCAAAACCGCCGGGCATAACAACAAAGGCGAAGGCATATTTTACGAACATAAGCTTACGCAGGAAGAAGTATCTGAAATTACAGCGAAGAGTAAGGAACGGATTAGGCTCCTGTTCATGAGGCAATTCGATATGCAAGCCGACAGAAACACCTTTTGCTTCTTTTGCACCTCTGTTACCGGCTTCCATGTAGCCTGGACCACCGCCTGTGATAACGCCGCAGCCTAATTCTGTCACTTGTTTTGCAATAGTTCTGGCTGCTTGATACAGCGGGTCTGTTTCTTGGGACCGGGCTGAGCCAAAAATAGATACGCAGGGAGGAAGATCTTTTAATGTATCAATCCCGTCAACAAGTTCTCCCAGCATTCTAAACACGCGCCAAGATTCCATATTAATATCATTTTCACCCTGAAATTGATGTCTAAACATAATAACACCTCTCCTTTGTATTTTTTTTATCATAGAAAAAAAAATAAAAAAAATCAATCAAATTTTAATTTTTTTGTAAAACACTTTCCAAAGTCCAAAAAAAAGCATATGATAAAAAAAAGTAATAATCCTTAACGCATTAATTAAAGTGAGGTTTTATGAAAGTACAATTTTTAGGTGCTGCCCAAACAGTTACGGGTTCCTGCCATATCGTCGAAGCGGCAGGTCACAGATTTGCCATTGACTGCGGAATGCACCAAGGTAACAAAGCTATTGAAGACAGAAACTTTAATTCCGAGCTTTACCGACCTGATTCTTTAGATTTTATTTTGCTGACCCATGCCCATATCGACCATTCAGGTCTTATTCCCCGTATTGCTGCCAATGGATTTAAAGGAACTGTTTACTGCACTGCTCCGACCCTTGATTTTGTTTCCCTCATGCTTGAAGATAGTGCCCACATTCAGGAAATGGAATATACTTGGCGTGAAAAACAAAGAAAAAGAAAAGGGAAAAAGAAAAAAGACGACGACCTTTTGTACAGTCTTGAAGAAGCGCAAGCTTGTTTAAAACAATTTTCTCCTGTTGAATTTAATAAAACCTTTGAACCTGTCCCCAATATTAAAGTTACCTATAAATACGCTGCCCATATATTGGGTGCTGCCTTTATTGTTATTGATATTACTGAAAACGGTGAAACAAAGCGTCTGACATTTTCCGGTGACCTTGGCAGACATGAAAATATGCTTTTGCATGACCCGCAGCCACTTGAAAAAACCGATTATCTGTTCCTTGAATCTACATATGGCAACAGAAACCACAAGGATGATGAAAACAGCCTTGAAGAACTTTCCAAAGCCATTAACCGCAGCTACAAATTAGGCGGTAAAGTTATTATCCCGACCTTTGCGGTTGAAAGAGCACAGGAAATTATTTATTGCCTCTTTTTGCTCTACCGTGAAGGAAAATTACCGCATGATATGCCGATTTATCTGGACAGCCCTTTAGCAATTAAAGCAACGGAAGTTTTTGAAAAATATAAAAATGACCTTGATCTTCCTGAAATAAAAGACGATTTACCGCCTATTGTCGATTTTGGCTTTGCAATTAATTACACCTTAGGAACAGAAGAATCACAGGCTCTGAACGCCATGGACGGACCAATGATTATTCTTTCTGCAAGCGGCATGTGTAACGCAGGGCGTATCAAACACCATTTAAAACACAATATTTGGCGTCCGGAAACATCTATTGTTTTTGTAGGCTTTCAGGCTGTCGGTACCCTTGGACGTAAAATTGTTGAAGGTGCTTCCACTGTTAACATTATGAATAATGATTTGAATGTGTCAGCAAAAATTTTCACTATTAACGGTTTTTCTGCACACGCAGGTCAAAAACAGCTCCTCGAATGGGTGAGCGCCATTGCAAAATGCCATCCGCAAATTATCCTCGTCCACGGGGAAAAAGAATCCCAAGAAGAGCTGGGAAAACTTATCAAACAAAAATTTGATTTGAATACCATTATTCCTGCTTATTTGGACGAACTTGAACTGACTGCCAAAGCGAGCGATGAAGAACAGGCTGTTATGACTCTTGCTAAGCACACCATGCCAAAACTCGATTGGCAATTCATCTTTGATGATCTTGATTTCCGTCTCAAGCAGCTCCATCACAAGCTTAATAATGTTGATTCACTCGCATGGGAAGACCAAACTGAAATCCATGATAAGGTTGCAAAGCTCAATAACGATATTTACAAGCTTATCGCCCAGTTATAAAGGGACATTTTAGGAAGTATATGAAAATTATTGCCGGTGCTTTGAAAGGACGCACCTTAAAAACCGTGAGTGGTCCCGGATATAGACCCGCAATGGGAAAAGTGAGAGAATCCCTCTTTTCCCTGCTTGAAGCCCGAGGAGTTATTTGGGCTGAAAGCATTATTTTAGATTTATATGCAGGCAGCGGCTCTTTGGCGTTTGAAGCCATAAGCCGTGGTGCACAAAAAGCCTATTTTGTGGAAAAAGACCCAAAAGCCTCTGCCTGCATTGCAAAAAATGCAAGTACCTTGGGTATCAGCGAAAAATGTATTATCGCCACGGAAGACGCCATTAAATACGCAGGAAAAAGACCTGCGGAAACCGTTTCTGTGGTTTTCATCGACCCGCCCTATGCGGAAAATGTTTTGCCCCAAACCCTCAAAAATCTTCTTCGCCGAGAATGGCTTGAGGACGGGGCATTTGTTATTGCAGAAGTAGAAAAGCACAGCAAACTGAACACAGACAGCTTTGAGGGACTTACTCTTGAACTGGACAGAAATTATGGTTCTACAAGGATAATTATATGGTACAAAGAATAGGTATTTATGCAGGTACCTTTGACCCTATTCATAACGGACATATAAGCATTATTACAAGAAGCCTGCCTCTTTTGGATAAACTTATAGTGGGTGTTGCCAACGATACAGGCAAAAACACCTTATTTTCCCTTGAAGAGCGTGTCCGGCTTACCCATGAGTTTTTTCAGACAACCCCGTACAAAGAGCAAATTATCGTTGAACCTTTTGACGGTTTATTGGCGGAATACGCACAAAAACACGGCGCAATTGCTATTGTCCGGGGACTGCGGGCTATTTCTGATTTTGATTATGAATTCCAAATGGCACTCATGAACAGAAAACTCTCTCCTTCTATCCAGACTATTTTTTTAATGGCTGATTTTCATCTCATGTATGTAAGCTCCACCAATTTAAAAACTGTCGCCGGTTTAGGCGGTGATATATCAGATTTAATCCCCCCAAATGTTTGGAAAGCCCTTTGCAAAAAATATCAGCAGCAACCGCAGCAGCCGCATGAATAAAGTTATTTGTATCATGGGACCTACCGGTGCAGGCAAAACCGCCCAATCCCTTGCCATGGCAAAAGCCGGTCTGCCCATTTGCATCATCAATACGGATTCCCGTCAGATCTACAAAGATTTCCCCATTATTTCAGCACAACCAAGTGAAGAAGAAAAATCCCTCTGCCCCCATAAACTTTTTGGCTATTTAAAAACAGAGGAAACAAGCTCTGCAGGTGAATGGCAGGAAAGGGCAAAAGCGGAAATTGAACATGCATGGAAAAACAAACAAATTCCCGTACTTGTGGGCGGAACAGGCTTTTATTTCCGGGCTTTATTCGACGGAATGGCTGCAATACCGGATATTCCGAAAGATATCCATGAACATTTTATCAAAGAAATAACTGAAAAAGGAAGCTGCCTCCTTTATGAAGAACTGCAAAAAACAGACAGCGAATATGCACAAAAAATTCATTTTAATGACAAACAGCGCATTGCCCGTGCTCTGGAAGTTTATGCCGCCACAGGAAAAAAATTCAGCGACTGGCATAAAATAACTCCGCAGCAAACTAATTACGATGTTTTACGCATAGGCATTGGCTTGCCGCTCACAGAACTAACGCCTTTTCTCTATAAACGGACAGACGTCATGCTCCAAAACGGAGCTCTTGAGGAAGCGAAAAAAGCCCTTGAAAATTGTCCGGATATCACTGCTCCGGGCTGGACAGGCATAGGCTGCATCGAACTTGCCCGCTATCTTTTGGGGGAATATAATTTGCAGGAATGTCAAGAACTTTGGAATAAAAATACCCGTGCCTACGCAAAGCGGCAGTGGACATGGTTTAGAGCGGACAGCCGCATAAAATGGTTTAGACCGGAAGAACAAAGTCTGCCGTATATTCTTGACTTTTTAAACACATAAAAACGCTCAAAATGAGCGTTTTTATGTGTTGTTCAGGAAGAACATCCAAAAAATATAACACCATTAAACTGTTATATTTAAATGCGTTCCAATGCCCTGACTTGCACGTGCGGAATTTGCAGCGTCAAGTGATCCTTGTACAAGCTGATTTGTCATATCAGCTTGGAAATCAAGGCTTTGCCTTTGAATGCCAAGTGACATTTGGCCTTGGGCAGTACTTAAACAAGAAGTATCTATTTCCATAAAAACCTCCTTTCACAGTATACTTTTCTTATCGGTTTTATGGAAAAAAAACTTAGCCCTCATCTTAAGATTCGTTCATTCCAAAAAATCGACGGGCATTATTTCCGCATTGTGCCCAAAGTTCTGCGGTTTCCATGCCTAATTCCTTTGCCACACATTCCGCTGTAAAGACGGTAAATGCCGGCTCATTGGGCTTGCCCCGCCATGGTTCGGGGCTCAAATAGGGACTGTCCGTTTCAACCAGCAAACGTTTCCTGTCCAAAACGTGCAGAGCTTCCCGTACATGCGCATTTGCCTTATAGGTTACAGAGCCGGGAATGGAAATATGCCAGCCATGGGACATAACAATTTTTGCACACTCGCTGTCACGGTCAAAGCAATGCCACAGCAAAGGATACCCGTCAAAACCTTCTTCAAGCAAAATCGCAACGGTATCTTCAAAGGCATCACGGCTGTGGATAACAACAGGCAGTTCGCATTTTTTTGCCACAGCCAGCATTTTCCGAAAATAGTCATGCTGCAAATCATGGGGAACTTCCTGCCAAAAATAATCCAGTCCTATTTCCCCGACAGCTTTGATTTTTTGCTTTTCTTTTTTATCCTGCACAATGTCATTATAAATACGTTCCACTTCGCCTTCCTCAATTTCCAATAAATCCGTCGGATGCAGACCATAAATAAAAAAGACATCTTCTTTATCATTAAAATAATCTTTGCAGTTCTTATACTGCGTATGCCCAAGGAGCACTTCGCCAATGGTTTTTACGCCTGCTTCTTTTGCCCGTTCCAAAACAGCATCCCTCTCTTCCCATAAAGGTGCCGTTACAATATGGGCATGGCTGTCACAGCCCGCAAAGGGTAAATTCAATGTTTTCGGGTCGATATATACTTTCTTTTTATGTCCCATGCTTTCCTCACTTTTTGCTTGACAAAAATTTTTGCTCTGTATATAAGCAACATTATGAATACGCAAAAAATACAACACACATATATTTCTTGGTGGTGGCTCGTTAGATAACGGGTCGGATTTTTTGCAGCCAAATTTTAACCTAAAAAAATTACGACCGAATATGCTTGGTCGTTTTTTTTTATTCTTCAGACTAGGCATAGTTCGGAAGAAAAAAAAGGAGAAAACTATGTCTTGCCAATCTCAAAACACTCAAGCTCAAAACATGCAGGAAAACAAAATCGGCTTTTTTGGACGTCACGGCGGACAATTTGTTTCCGATGACATGAAGGATCGTCTTGACGAAGTTGCCGAATGTTTTTTGAAATACAAAAACGACAAAGACTTTTTAGCTGAATTAGACAATCTTTACAAGCATTTTTGTGGTCGTCCAACCCCTATTTTTCATTGCGAAAACCTCTCCAAACAATTGGGCGGCGCGGATATTTATTTGAAACGTGAAGATCTCAACCATTTAGGGGCTCACAAGCTCAATAATGCTCTGGGGCAGCTGCTCCTTGCAAAACGCTTAGGCAAAAAACATATTATTGCAGAAACAGGAGCAGGACAACACGGGGTTGCAGCAGCAGCCGTATCTGCCCTTTACGGATTAAAATGCACCATTTACATGGGTGAAGAAGACATCAAACGCCAAGAGCTCAATGTCCTGCGTATGCGGATGATGGGAGCGGAAGTTGTTTCAGCCCAAAGCGGACAAAGAACACTGAAAGAAGCTGTTGATGAGGCTTTGGATGCATATATCAACGACAAAGACAGTTATTATCTTTTAGGTTCCGCTGTCGGTCCTTACCCTTACCCGGAAATGGTACGCCATTTCCAATCCGTTATCAGCTTTGAAGCAAAAGCACAATTCAAAGAAATGACCAATACCCTGCCTGACATGGTTATTGCCTGTGTTGGCGGCGGCTCCAACGCAACAGGCATGTTTGCTCATTTTATTGAAGAAAAAGAAGTTGCCCTTGTGGGAGCGGAACCCGGAGGACGCGGAAGCAAAGTAGGCGATAATGCCGCCAGCCTTGTTTATGGCAAAGAAGGAGTTTTGCATGGTTTCAAAAGTTATATTTGCCTCGATGATAAGGGTGAAGTAGCGCCTGTTTATTCTATTTCCGCAGGACTTGACTATCCTTCCGTCAGCCCTGAACTTGCCTACTTAAAAGATATCGGACGGGCAAGCTATGTTGCCGTTACGGATAAGGAAGCCATTGACGCCTTCTTTATTCTTTCTAAAACGCAAGGCATTATTCCTGCTCTGGAATCTGCCCATGCCCTTGCCCATGCCATTAAAATTGCTCCTGACATGAAAGGCAAAAAAATCCTTGTTTGCCTTTCCGGACGCGGTGATAAGGACGTTGACCAGATTTCCGATATGCTTAAACAAAACCTTATCCAAATGCCATAATCCCAAACTTTTCGTTTTATGAAAAGGAAAAGAGGCGATGAGGAAATACGGGAAGCGGCAGCTGCCATCAATTGACCGGCTTGCGGATAACGACAGCAAAACCAATTATTTTCTCAAAAAATAATCCTCATCCAAAGCAAAAAAAATTAATGGAGAGAAGCTTTGCTTTTCTCCTTTTTTTTTGTACTATTTATCCATTCTCTTATGCTAGTGAGGTAACCATGATTGGATGGACACATTATAATCCTGTAGAAATCCATGCAGGACTTGATTGCCGTAAGGAAATCAATACCGTATTGCCTGAAAAAAGTCCTCTTTTGATTGTCACGACAAAAGGTATACAAGAGCGCGGACAATTAGCGGAAATTACAAACTATTTATCCCTGCCCTATGAAGTGTTTACCGCCCAGCCGGAACCTGATTTAGATAAACTTGATACGTTCTACAGCCAAAATAAACACAAAACGTATCAAACAATTATTGCCCTTGGCGGGGGTTCTGTCATTGACAGTGCCAAAGCTCTCTCCTGTGCCTTTATGCAGACAGACTATGAAAAGCCCCTGCATGCATGGTTACGCGACAAAAGCCCCTTACCCGCCAAAGCCATTCCGCTCGTTGCCATTCCGACAACAGCAGGCACCGGCTCAGAAGTAACCAGTTTTGCCACCATATGGGACAGGCAGAAAATGAAAAAATGCTCGTTAGCAACGCGAGCCTGTTATGCAAAACTTGCCTTGCTTGATCCGTTTTTTACAAAAACATTACCTTGGAAACAAACAGTATACAGTGCCTTGGATACTTTTTCCCATGCTCTTGAAACCCTGTGGAATAAGCACGCAACACCGCTCAGTCTCTTTTATGCAAAAAGGGCTTTGGAAATTGTCATGAATTCCCTGCATTATATTGAGCATGAACCGTATGACATGAAAAACCGCTATTATTTGCAGGAAGCAGCCATGGAAGCAGGCATTGCCATCAGCCAAAGCCACAGCTCCATTTCCCATTCCATCTCCTATCCTTTGACCCTGCATTATGGCGCACCCCACGGTTTGGCATGCTCCGCATTTTTATTGCCCATTATGGAATTAATTATTGAAAAAAATGCTTTTATGACTCCGTTAGACCAAGGCTTTATCAACAGAATGCATGAATTTTTAACCCGCTATAAGCCCTATATTCTTATCCGCAAACATTGTTCTCTTGAGGAAGCACAAAGTAAAATTGATGAAATGTTTACCCCTGAACGCGCAGGGACTTTTGTCCTGCCCCTTTCAAAAGACGATGTGCTGGCAATTTTAAAACGCGGATATGAGCTGCAATGAATGAATTTTTCAAATATCTTCTTACCGGTCTTGGTTTTGCCTGTTTTTTGGAAGCATTGCCTTGGCTTATCAGTCCGGAAAAAATGAGAGATTTTTTATTTCAATTGGCAAACATTGATCCATACCAATTAAGATATTACGGTTATTTTCTCCTTCTTCTTGGAGTTTTCTTTGTTTGGCTGGCTCGTCCATAAAAAAGGAAAAATTATGCAAATATGTACACTTATTCTTGCCGCAGGAAAAGGCACAAGAATGCCCTCTGCCAATCCAAAGGCATTGCAGACAGTTTTGGGTGAGGCTATGCTTTCCCATGTTTACCAAACCGCCGCTTACGTCAGTTCTTCCGTTTGGACTGTTATCGGGCATAAAGCCGAGCTGGTGGAAAAACATTTAAACAAAGAATTTGGGGAAGCTGCAGGCAGTCACTGTGTGCTGCAAACAAAGCAATTAGGCACCGGACATGCTGTGCTTTGCGCCATGGAAAAAATTAAAGACAGCATCGATGTGGAAAATACAAAAATTCTCATTTTAAACGCTGATGTGCCTCTTATCAAAAAAGAATTACTGGAAGAATTTATTGAAAAAGCAAAGGACTATCCTCTTAGTTTTATAAGTCTTTTGTTGGACAGCGGACAAAATTACGGACGTGTCATGCGGGAAAATTTCCGCAAGAATGTGCAGCATGCCCCTATAAAAACACACACCGAAAATACGGGCAATGTAGCACAAATTATTGAGGCAAAAGATTTTCGTCTTGCCTATCCGGGTAGTGAAATTTTTGAGGTCAATTCCGGTATTTATTTGGTCGATGCAAAAGTATTGCTGGAGTATCTCCCAAAACTTTCCAACAGCAACGCCGGCAAAGAATATTATTTAACCGATATTATCAGCCTTGCCAAAAAGGAAAATATCCCTGTTGAAGCATTCTGCTTTGAAAATGCAAAGGCTCTGCTTGGAGTGAATAATCCCCTTGAACTCAATCAGGCAGAAGAAATTTTGCAGCAGGAAATTAATCTCTCCCTCATGCAGAACGGTGTTGTCATGCATAATCCGCAAAGTATACGCATAAGTCCTTTTGCAGTTATCCAAAGAGGAGTGGAAATCTTTGGTCCCTGTGAAATTTACGGAAAAAGCGAAATTGAAAGTTTCACCACGATTAACTCCCATTGCGTGATTAAAAATACGAAAATTGGCGAAAATTGTGTTGTACAAAGTTTTTGTCATTTTGAAAATGCCGCGGTGGGAAATAATGCTAAGCTTGGTCCCTATGCCCGCCTGCGTCCGGAGGCAAAACTTGCTGATGATGTGCACTTGGGTAATTTTTGTGAAATTAAAAAAAGTGTTATCGGTACAGGCTCAAAAGTCAATCACCTTTCCTATATTGGGGACAGTCAGGTGGGAAGCGGCGTTAATGTAGGTGCCGGCTGTATTACCTGCAACTATGACGGAAAAAATAAACACCGGACAATCATCGGAGATAATGCTTTTCTTGGCTCTAACTGCGCCTTTGTGGCACCCGTCAAAATTGCAAAAAATACCTTGGTGGGCGCAGGTTCTGTCATTACCAAAGATACAGCGGAAAATGACTTAGCCATTGCTCGGGCACGGCAGGTTAATATCAAAAAACGCTGACATAATGTTCTGTGCTTTTCTTTCTAAAAATCATGAAAGGGATTACTTGATTTTTTATGAAATCATTTCCCTCAAAAAAAATATAACTTACGAATATTATACGGAAATACTTATTGGTGTGTTCTGAATGTCGTACTGAAATGCTCTCAGTAGTATAAAATCAACAAGATACTGCAGCAAAGCAAAAAATTATTGAAAATGCATAATACACAATAAAAATCGTGTACAAAAAAGCCCCTCTTTAATAAGAGGGGCTTTTTCGCTGTATTTTCAAAGTATTTTTATGCTCCTTTTACAACCAGCTTTTAAACCAGCTTTTCCACGTGCCTTCTTTTTTCTCTCTCATCTCTTCAGATTCTTCTTTTCTAAAGCGGATATAGGAGGCTTCAGCCTGTTTTTGGGCATAGTCGTATACATGCTCAACATCGGGGAATTGTTCCATAATGCGGAGATATCTGTTATAGGCAGCTTCATAGTTCCCCATGTTCCAGTAGACGTTACTGATGAAAACTTCCCTTTCCGCCAACAGATTACGGCATGTTTTTAATTCTTTTTCTGCAATTTCTGCATACTCCGTATCAGGATACTCATTTAAAACACGGCTGGCATACTCTTCTGCAACCTGCACATTGGTTGACGCTCTGTCAATAGAGCGGTAACTCAACCGCAAAGATCGCGCCACCTGTAAAAGCACATAGGGAATTGCCTCATGACGTGGATGCAGGTTTTCAAAATCACGGTATGCATCAGCAGCATCAAGATATTCTTCATTTAAATACAAAGCATCGGCAAGCCCCAATTCTGATTCGATAACATAGGGGCTAAAGGGGTAGTTATCCTTGATTTCTGTAAACAAGAGCGCTGCTTTACCATACTCATTTGACTGCATGGACTCTGCGGCAACTTCAAATTTTTCCTGCACTGTATCTGTCGGGGTTTCCATGAAATAATCATCAATAAGACCGCCACAGCCGGTTAAAGAAAAACAGAAAATCAAAGAAATAACTATATTACGCATTTAAGTGCTCCAAATAGCGGATAGCAGAGCTGGCTGCAACTGCCCCGTCACCAACAGCAGTACAAACTTGACGGCATAATTTTGCCCTGATATCACCCGCGGCAAAAATACCGGCAATATTAGTCTGCATTTCTTGGTCTGTGACTAAAAAGCCCTGTTCATTCCGTTCAAGTCCTTCAGGTGCAAATTGTGCATTGGGAACATGCCCAATATACACAAAAATACCCTCTGCAGGAATTTCACGTTTTTCATTTGTTGTCACATGACGGACAACCACTTTTTTCAAGGTCGGCTCCCCTTCGAGACTATCGACAACAGCACTGGTAACCAGTTCGATTTTTTCAGGAACAGCACGGATTTTATCAAGATAAATCTGTGCGCCTCTAAACCCTTCACGGCGATGGATAAGGTATACTTTATTCACAATACGGGAAAGGTATAAGGCTTCTTCCAAAGCCGCATTTCCCCCGCCGACAATGGCAACATCCAGTCCGCGATAAAAATTACCGTCACATAACGCACAGTAAGAAACGCCTTTGCCCTTATATTTTTCTTCTTCTTTAACACCAAGAGGACGGCTCGCTGCACCCGTTGCAATAATCACGGTACGCGTTTTTATATCTTCTCCCCCTTGCATATGAAGAATATGCATCGGTCCGTTTTCTTCCTGAGTTTCCATGTTAAGAACTTCATTTCGGATATGCTCAACAGGATATTCCGCAACATGGGCAGAAAAAAGGTCAGCTAATTCCCAGCCTTTTACACCTTTTGGAAAGCCTAAATAATTTTCGATTTCCGAGGTGCTCAAAACCTGTCCGCCTGCGCTGTTTTTTTCAATAAGAGCAGTACGAAGCCCTGCGCGTATAAGATAAAGGCTTGCGTTCAGTCCTGCGGGACCGGAACCAATAACAACCGCATCAAACTGTAACATATTACAATGCCTTGTTAATTAAATCCATAATATTGTTTTTTGCAACAGCACCTGTTATCTGATCCACAACTTCTCCGTCTTTAAACACAATTAAAGTCGGAATAGCACGGATACCAAAACGGCTTGGTGAAGCCTGATTTTCATCAACATTCACTTTGCAGACCGCAACTTTACCGTCAAGTTCTTTGGAAATTTCTTCAACAATAGGGCTAACTGCACGACAAGGACCACACCATGGAGCCCAGAAATCAACTAAAACCGGAAGAGTATTTTTTAAAACAGTTGCGTCAAAATTTGCATCAGTTACTTCGATAGCCATATTATTCTCCTTTTGCTCCTATGAGCGCACATTTAATTTTTTTCTTTATTTAATTAAGGTTAAAATACGTTTCTGTCAACGCCGGAAAATGCATTTTAAAGCATTTCCAAATAGTCGTTCGGAATAGGTTTTCCGCGTGCCAGCGCAGTTAAATTTTCGTCGTGCCGTAAGCCCATTTTTGCCAGTAATAACCCTGTATATGCAACCATAATTCCATTGTCGGAGCAAAATTTATGTTTTGGAATATACAAAGGCAAATGGATTTCCTGTGCAAAATCAGACAGCTGTTTTCGGACAAAACTATTTGCCGCCACACCCCCTGCAGCAACAAGACACGTGGGAGAAAATTCTTTTAAAACCCGTTTTGCTTTAATCACAAGAGTATCAGCCATGGCATATAAATAAGAAGCAGAAGCATTTTTTGCTTCTTCATCCGCTTTTTCAAAAAAATCGTCAGCATACTTTTGCCCAAGAGGAGGAAGTGAGAGCCGGGCATTTTGATGCTGCTCCAGCCATAAAGACGCCGCTGTTTTCATGCCGCTGAAACTAAAATCATAATTTTCATTTTTTGTATAGGGACGAGGAAAAAGACTTTTATCAACACTTCCGAGCTGTCCTAATTTATCCAAATACATTCCGCCGGGATAGGGCAGTCCGAGTATTTTTCCAAACTTGTCGCAAGCCTCGCCCGCTGCATCATCAAGGGTTTTCCCCCATACTTTCATATCAACGGGACTGTTCATTTGGATTAAATGCGTATGCCCGCCTGACACTAAAATGCCCAGCGCAGGAAAAGTCAAAGGATTTTCCAAACCTGCAACCAGCAAATGGGCATGGAGGTGATTTATGCCAATGAGAGGAATATCGGCTGCCAAAGACAGGCTTTTTGCAAAAGCTACCCCTACGAGTAAACTGCCGAGTAAACCCGGTCCTCTGGTAACCGCAATTCTGTCTATATCTGCTAACGTTTTTCCGCTTTCAGCCAGCAGCTTATCAAAAAGCGGTCCAATAAAACGGGCATGCTCCCTTGACGCAAGTTCCGGAACGACACCCCCAAAAAGGGCATGAAGCTCAACTTGAGAAGCCATAACAGAGGAAACAAGTCCCTTGTCATCAACTAATGCCAAGCCCGTATCATCACAGGAAGTTTCAATTCCAAGAACAAGCATATATGCCCCTCAATAAAAATATGGTTTTGAAACCATTATCTCAACAAAAATGACAGCGTATTCAATTCAGCAGGAAAAACTGCATTAATTATCCTGCATGCTTTTTCGGGAAGTGACAGCCTTTGCAAGTTTACAAGTTATACAGCAGCATGAGCTTGGACTGTTCCGAACAGTGACAAAGGCGGCTCTCCCATAAAAAACATGTATAAAAAAGCAGGCTGAAGCCTAGACAAATGCACTTCTATATTTTTCAACTTCTTTTTTAGAACCAAAAATAAAAGGCGTCCGTGTATGGATTTGTTCCGGCACAATTTCAAGAATACGCTTTCCCTCACCATTTAAAGCAAGCCCCCCTGCCTGTTCCATCAAAAAGGAAAGCGGATTTGCTTCATAGAGCAAGCGGAGTTTTCCATGAGTATTTTTTGTATCCGCAGGATAGGCATAAAGCCCGCCGTAAAGCAAAGTTCTATGAAAATCAGCCACTAAAGAGCCCACATAACGCAGTGAATAATCACCGTGGGTAAAAAGATCCATAGCCTTTTTATCTTCCTTGCTCCACCTGTCATAATAGGCAGCATTCACGGAATAATATTTTCCGGTTTCAGGAATTTTAATATTGTCATGAGAAAGTAAAAATTCACCAACACTGGGGTCAAGCGTAAAACCAAACACACCATGCCCTGTGGAATACACCATCATGGTAGAAGGTCCGTAAAGAAAATATCCGGCTGCAACTTGCTTATCGCCTTGGCATAAAATATTTTTTTTGGTCAGCTCTACATCGTCACTCACACGGTAAATAGAAAAAATTGTCCCGATGCTGACATTGGCGTCAATATTGGAAGAACCGTCGAGAGGATCAAAAAAAATCACATAATTTCCGCGTTTTTTGTCTTTATCAATAACAACAAGCTCATCTTCTTCTTCGGAGCCAAGGGCACAAACCACACCGCAATTTTTCATCCGATAAATCATGACGCTGTTGGCAAAGTCATCCAATTTCTGTACTAACTCTCCCTGCACATTGATATCACCGGTTCCGCCTAAAATATCCACAAGCCCTGCTTTGGTCACGCTGCGGGAAATAATTTTTGCAGATAAAATTAAATCATGCAAAAGTGACGTAAACTG
Organism: uncultured Mailhella sp.; assembly: GCA_910577155.1. Taxonomy (GTDB): domain Bacteria; phylum Desulfobacterota; class Desulfovibrionia; order Desulfovibrionales; family Desulfovibrionaceae; genus Taurinivorans. The sequence continues at coordinate 28,854 of CAJTMS010000005.1, read as the reverse complement.
CCCTGTTGCTGTAGGTGACCACTTCAGCTGCATGGAATGAATATGCTCAATAACACTGATTTCTGCCATACTATACCTCAAATAAAAAACAACATAAAAAAGCCCCCGTAAAATGCCAAAGGGGGGGCTTGTATAAAATTATTCTTTCCCTTTTTCTTCCATGATACCGTATATCAGCCGCTGTCCGCCATAATAGCGCACAATCCATGCCCCTTCATAGGAATCATTGCTGACCGTATCATAAGATTTACTTTTAAGCTCTTGCGTCCAATCCAACGCAAAAGGGGTATCCTCATAATAATGCTCACCTGTCCAAAAAGGTGCCTGCTCAGATAAAAACAGAACATGAGAAGGGTCACCCACATAGGGCAAGAGGGATTTAGGATCAAATGTGACAGCAAGAAAAGCTTGAATTTCCCCGCTCATCATATAGGGACGGAATAAAATAATTTCATACCCCAAAGGATTTTCTTGGATTTCAGCAATAATCTCACGTGCTTTTATTTCCTTTTCTTGGATATAAGCAAAATTTACATTATCAGGAACATAAGAAGGAATAGCTCCCAAGACTTCTCCTTCAGGGCTCAATGCATAAACATGTGAAATCCATGAAAATTGTGAAAATAAATTAGTAATAGCCTCCACATTGGTAATATCTAAAATACCGTCCAGTGCACGTTCCAACTGGGTTAACTCTTTGTCCATTTTTGCAAATGTTTTTGTCAGTCTGCTGTCAATAGGAGAAATTTCAGCAACAGTATAGTCCACAACAGCAGGCTTATTAACATACGTATAATAAAATCTTTTCGTATCTTTATACGTTTGAGAATCAGTAATAGCCAGACAGGCAGAACATGCCATGGCTAAACATAAACATAAAATAGTATTCTTTTTCAAATGACACTCCTAACTTGCCCGGATTTCCAACCGTTCCGCAAGTTTTGTCAGTAAATCTGCTACATCTGTTTGTGATTTTGCTTTTTTTTCCGCTTTGCTGCCCTGCTCTTCAGTAAGAGATTCTTCTGCTCTTGTTTCCATTGTATTTGGCATGGTTTCAAAAACAGCTTCAGATTGATTCATTGAAGCAGAAATTTGTTCCTCAGTAAATTCCGGGGCAGCAGCTTCTGCCTGCGCTCCCGCATCTGCCTCAGAAACGGCAAGCTCCATTTCCGCCTGAGCGGTTTCCGGCTGCAATTCTGTGTTTTCTGCCGGTACAGTATCCAAATCAAGATTTCCGGCCTGTAAAGTAGATAAACTTTCTGCCATTGTTCCAAAAGATGTATCCACCAAATCATCAATGGCAAGTAATTTTGATTTATCTATTTTAACATCAAGCTCAGGTGCAAGAATTTTGATATCAGCTATGCGTTCCTCTAACTCTTCTTTATTTCCATAGCCTTTTGCCAATAATTCATGATAAATTTCCAAGGCACCTTTATAGTCCCCTTGTTCTGCCAATAAATCAGCCATACTCTTGGTTCTGAAAAGGGAATTTTCTACCGGCTCTATGGTAATATTTGCGTCTTTGATAAGCTCTGCCAAGGTTTCTTTGGTACTTTTTGTTTTATCCTGCACAAGAGTATTTTGCTGTTCTGCAAAATTCATATAATTATCAACATGGGCTTTTGGCAAAACATCAGTAAGCTCTGAAGGCATGATTTGCTTATCGGTATCAGCCTGTTCAGCAGCAAAATGTTCTTCTGCAAACTTTTCTTCCGGCAGAGTCGGTTCCGCAAAATTTTCAGGTTTCGGCAGATTTTCTTCCTGTACTTGCTCCGGATCCACAGGCTGTTCTGATACAGTAAAAGACGCAGAATTAGCGGTTTCCTGCTGATTGGAAAGACCTTCAAGACAGGTTTTTATTTGTGAAAAATGTTCCTGCGGCATTTTGGCTATACCGCTTTTTTCAATATTTTTAGCAGCATTAACCGTTTCCGGTGAAAATAAGGGCACGGAATTTGTTTTTAAAGTATTGAGCCCTGCTTCCAAAACCTGCACTATGCTCAGGGATTTATTGCGCATAATTGCACTCATGAAACCAAGAGCAGCAGTAAAATCAGAACTCTCATGCTCGATAATGGCATATTCACGCCACGCATCCCAAAAATCCGGATAACTCAAAAATAAGGACGCAAGGCGGGCAACTTCAGCCCCGCATTGTGCTTTGCAGCCGCATGTATTCAATAATTCAATCAAAAAAAGGCGGGCTTCCATAAATTCAGGCTGAATATCAAGACCACGCCGCAGCACTTCAAATGCCTCATTCATCATGTCGGCATTATTATCTTCAGTACCAAGTTCGGCGAGCAGTCTTGCAAGAGGTAAAAACAGTTTTGAATTTGGCTCTAAAGAAAGAACTTCTTTATACCATTCTAATTTTGCATATTTGACTGTTTTTTCATCAACGGACATATTCATACCTTTCATTTTATCATAATACCACAAAATTATTCATTTTGCAAATCTTCTTCTGTTTCCGTCCAAATAGAATTAACTAATTGTTTTTTTTCAAAAACATACAAAATTTCATTTTCACGTACATAATTTAACCGTTCACGAACAGCCCGCTCAATATAGTCATTATTACTTTGCAAAAGACGGATTTCTTCACTCAAAAAAGTCAGTTTTTGTTGAATATCAAGCAATTGTTGCTGCATATTGGAAAAATGCCGCTGCACCCCCTGCCACGCAAAAAAGCTTTGCTCACTGAAAAATAAGCGATAACCAAGGGTGACATTCAACAATAATGCAAAACCCAAAAATAAGGTTCGCCAAAAAAAAGATAAAGAAACAGTTTTTTTCATAGGCTCCACTCACACTTCTTTATCACGTATATCGACACAAAATGTATAAAAATAATTGCAGCCGGACAAAATAGTAAAAAAGACAGCGACGTATAATAAAATCACACCTATTTGGTGTAAATTAATTCCGAGGTAGGCATAATGCAACATTAAGGGAATACAGGCTAAAATCTGAAATGTTGTTTTCCATTTTCCAAACGTATCCGCAGCCAAAACAATGCCATAGTCGGAAGCAACAGCGCGAAGCCCTGTCACGGCAAGTTCACGGACAATAATGATATGCACGGCCCATGCAGGAATCCAGCCCAAGGAACATAACTCAATTAAAACGGTGCAAATAAGAAATTTATCAGCCAGAGGATCAAGAAATTTGCCCAGCGTGGTTACTTGCCCGCAGCGTCTTGCGATATACCCATCGATAAAATCACTGAGCGCCGCAACAACGAACAATAAACAGGCAAAAAAACAAGCAATTTTTGTTGCGGAGGAAAGAAGCATTAAAATGGGGATGATAATGGCAATACGAAGAAGCGTTATCTTCGTTGCAAGATTTAAATTCTTCGCAGCATTCAAAAAAGCACAAGAAAAGTCTTTTTTTGGTTTCAGCATGGAAAACTCACTATCACCCTAATTAATTTTATTTTTTTTAACATAATCTCAAAGCTATTGCAAGACTAAAAACAGGCATTTTTTTACCTTTTTTTACTTGACAACCGCAGGAAATGTAAGAAAAAGTTTTTGTCTTTTTTGAAAAGATACGCTACACTCAGGCAAGGAGAAAAAATGGCTGCAGATTTTTTACGCATACACCCTCTGGGGGGCTTGGGAGAAATTGGGCTTAATTGCCAGAAATGGGAATGTTCGGAAGGCTCTTTGCTTATGGACTGCGGGCTGATGTTTCCTGACGACAGCCATTTTGGTGTTGATGCCGTTATTCCCTCCTTTGATACGCTTAAAAAGGAAAACCAAAAATTTCTGGGCGTAATCCTGACACATGGGCATGAAGACCATATCGGGGCGCTGCCATGGCTTTTGCGTACCATAAAAAATGTCAATATTTACGGCTCATCTTTTACCCTTGCCCTTGTCAAACACAAGCTTTCGGAACGCGGACTTCTTGACCGGGCAAATCTCATTTTAGTGGAAGCCTATGACACTATAAAGCTTGGCTCTCTTTCTTTTCAGGCAATCCCTGTCTGCCATTCAATTCCCGACGGCTATGCTTATTTTATCGAAAGCCCCATTGGCAAAATTGTCTATACGGGCGATTTTAAACTGGATGAATATTCAGATACCTATGCCCTCCAAAATACCTGTGCATTGCAAAATGATTTAAAAGAATTTCAAAAAGATGGTATAAAACTCCTGCTTTCTGATTCCACCAATATTGAAAACCATGGTCATTCCGCCTCGGAAACCATGGTAAAAGCAGGTTTAGACCGGATTTTCTCAACAACCTGCGGACGCATTATTATAGCCCTTTTTGCCAGCCATATCCAGCGTATCGGCACTGTTTTCGAACTTGCAAAAAAGCACCAAAAACATGTCATCATCAGCGGAAGAAGCCTTGCTGCCAATATAAATATTGCCACAGAATTAGGCTACTTGCCCCAAGAAAGATACTATCCGGAAAATGATGAAACAATCACCGAGCTGCACCGCGAAAATACCGTTGTTCTCGCAACAGGCACACAGGGAGAAGCCCTTTCCGCCCTTACCCGCATAGCTTCCGGCGAGCATAAACGCCTTGCCTTGCAGGAGGGGGATACTGTCATCATGTCTTCCCGGACAATCCCGGGCAATGCAAAGGCCGTTTCCCGTATGATTAACCAAATGTACAAGCAGGGAGCTACAGTTTTTCATAACGACCGATTCATTATCCATGCTACAGGACATGCCTGCCATGAAGAGCTCAAAACCATATTATCCCTTTGCAAACCGGAACATTTTATTCCTCTCCACGGGGAATACAGGCACTTATCTCAGCATATTGCGTTAGCAAAAGAAATAGGCACTCCCAATTGCCACCTTTTAGAGGACGGGCAGCCCATTTGTTTTTACAGCGACGGCAGTGTTGTCAAGGAAAACAGCGAACCTACAGGCTTTGTTCTTGTGGACGGCAAGGGGGTTGGCGATGTGGGGCAGCTTGTTTTAAAAGAACGGCGCATTTTATCCAATGAAGGCATTGTCATTGTTTCTCTTGTCCTTGATAAGGAAACAGGAAGTGTTTTGACAGGTCCGCACGTATATTCCCATGGTTTTGTTTTTGAACAGCAATTTAACCATTATCTGCAGGATGCCCAATGTCTGATTTTTGAGCAATTGGAACTTTTGAATGGTAAAAATCTTGACAAACTGCCTGAAATGATACGCCTTGCCCTGCGGCGTTTTTTCCGCGATGTTCTTGAACGCGAACCTATAATAGAAAATATTATTCATTTTATTTAGTTAATGCGGTACGTTCCCTGTAAAAAATCTTGACGAGTACATTTTTTTTGATACACTGCAATTAAACAAAATATGCGAAAGAAGTCTATACTTTTAAACGAAGCAGCCGATGTATTAAGGTAGCTTGAATGATTTGCAATTTCTTGAAAGGGGATATTTATGAGCCAAGCACATGAAATAAAACCTAATGCTGTTAATGAACAAAATAATAAAATATTACAATTGGTTTCTTTTAAACTCGGTCAGGAAGAATTTGCTGTTGATATTTTAATAGTAAACGAAATTATCCGCCTCATGCAAATTACCCCCGTGCCCCATGCTCCCCATTTTATTGAAGGGGTTATTAACCTGCGCGGACGTGTGCTTCCTGTTGTCAATTTCAGAAAGCGTTTCCACATGCCTGAAATTGGGCAGACGGATAAAACGAGAATTATCGTTATGATTTGGGAAAATCAATTTGTAGGCTTTTTGGTGGATTCTGTTTCCGAAGTTCTCAGAATACCTGCCAATACTGTGGAAGAGGCTCCTCCGGTTGTTGCGGGCGTTGGTGCCGAATATATTGAGGGTGTTGGGAAATTAGACGATCGGCTGCTTATTTTATTGAATATGGACTTTTTATTCAATAATTCAGAATTTCCGGAAACCCTTGCCCTTGCCTCAGTAAAATAAAATATCTATAACAAGCACGAATTATTCGTGCTTTTCTATTTTTAATTGCTCTTCATATTCCGGAACAATAGTTATTTCCATTGTTCCCTCACTTTTATCCACATGTACCAGACCTTGGGACGCATTTTTCATGGGACGGATAAATTTTGCATAGCTATACTGGATATAGCCTTTTTCCTGTCCCTTTACCCAGCTTTTTAAAAGTGCCAGAGTTCCTGCCTCCCGCATGGTTTGCAAAGGTATTTCCTGTTTTGCATGGTCACGCTTGATAAGAACATGGGCAGAGGCTCCTTCGGCAATATGCACCCATATATCATAAGGCGAAGCCATTTTTAAAACGAGTCCGTTCCCCTTCGTATCCCTGCCCCGCAAAATCATAAACCCGTCAGAACTGCGAAAGACCTGCACTTCTTTCGGATATTTGCTCGTGCTTTTATTTTTTTCACTTTTAAGGACAATCTCTTGGTTAAACTTAGCTTTTTTGTTGACATTCTTGATTTTGCCAAGTAAGCCATATTGGATTTGCTGGTCTTTCCGTTTCTTTGTTTGAGGTTCTTTTATCGCCCCCCCTGCATTTTCTTCCCAGATTTTATCGAAAAGTCCCTGTTTTTCTTGTGCAAGTTCTTGTTTTCTCCGCACCAAATGCTCAAGCCCGCGCATACCCCGAGAAGCCGCATGAAAATAATTTTCCATATTTTCCCGAACAGTCTTCGCTTTATCCAGTAATATTTTTACTTCCCGCCCTGCATAATCATGAAGCAAAATATATTCTGCCTTATGCTCTGCCGAAAATCGGTACAAATTTGCCTGAATAAGAAGTGCCTGTTCTTTTTTTCGTACCAGTGCATTCAGCCGTTCTTCCTCTTCGATGAGTTTTATTTCCAAACGTGTCAGGCGTTTTAATTGTGCTTGGAATTGTTTTACGGAAGTACCCGCATTTTGCTTTTGGATTTTTGCTAAAACCATATCCCCAATATATAAACACGCCTCAAGAGCATTCTCAAAAATAAGTTCTTTGCTCTCAGGGGAATAACCCATGGTTTTTAATAATTCCTGCGGAAGTTTCCATGCACTGAGCAAAAAACTGTCATCTGTCCTTGCAAAATGCAGAGGATTATTTTCCACAGACCGGTTAATTTTTAATTGCCGTCCATTTTCTGTATAAACAAAAACATCCCCGCCCCCGTATTGCAGGTCGGCATATAAAGAGGCTTGCTCCTCTATAGGCAAATACGGCAATGTTTTGCGTAAAAGCGGGGTCAGTGTTTGAAATTCCCTCCAAATATCCTGTGCGGTTATTTGCGGTAAAAGAGAAAAATCCGCCCAGTATGCAGAAAAATCATCATCCGTCAAAGCCGGTGATAAACGGTAAGAATTTTCAAAAGGAAAATAGGTATCCTGCGGAGAACAAAGCGCATGCTGCGGACAGGCAAAATGGAGTTCCACGCCATGACGCAAATCAATTTCAAGCCATACATCCTGTACTTCAAGAATAATTTTCCGCCGGAGCCAATTTGCAGCGGCTGTTTTTATATGCTTGCCTGTCAAATATTTCCGCAGCCGCATAATAAAGGCGGGCGGTTCATCATTTTTTGCTGTACGGCTGTGGCTTAAAAGTAAAAAAGCGTCCTTGCCTTCTTTATACGTCAAATAATATTTTTGGGCATTGAAGGGCGATACAATATCTCTGTTTTTTTGGGCAAAATATTTTTGGCGGACATTTCCCAGTCCATACAGTGAAAATGTCATAATACCGTCTGCAACCTGATAAATTTTTTCTATTCTTGCACCAATCAAAGCAGGCAGTAAATCTTCGCAAAAACGGCGAAAAAGATGTGCGTCCATATTCTCTCATAAAAAAAAGTTCTTTTACCGAAATAAAAGAACTTTATATTTTTAGCTGTTCAGGATTAGCTGCCTTGGATATCTTCACCTTCTTCCTGGCGGGCTTTACAATCCACACAAAGCGTTGTTACCGGTCTTGCCTTGAGCCTTGCAAAACCGATTTCTTCACCGCATTCCTCGCAAATTCCGTATGTTCCGCTTTCAATACGTTGTTGTGCATCATAAATTTTGTGGATGAGCTTACGCTCTCTATCCCGTATACGCAATGTAAAGGAACGATCTGATTCAACGGAAGCTCTGTCAGTAGGGTCAGCGTAACTGCTTGGACTTTCGGTCAAATCCTCTAATGTAGAATCACCGTTTTGCTGTGCTTCAATAAGCATTTGATCAAGCAGTTTTTTGAAAAATTCTAAATCATCAGGTGTCAAAGTGTTCCTCCTCCAATGCCAGAAAAACCTGACATGAGTTAGCTAATACGTTTTCGACACGTTTACGCGAAAAATTTTTATTTGTAAAGAAAAATATTTTTAACCCTATGCATTTTTTTCATTATACAAGAACATTAACGCCTTTTCCAGCAAGGCAAAATCACAGCATGTTCCGTCTTCCATTATTCTTTCATTGCGGTAGGAAAGAAAAGGAATATTCGCCCCTCTTGCCGCCTGCATATCCATAATGCTGTCCCCGATAAAAAGCGCCTCATGGGGCTGTATTTTCCATTGGGCTAAAATTTTTTGGGCACCGTCCGGTGAGGGTTTTGGCTCACAATAACGGACAGTCATAATAGGATCGAAGTATCCCCCCATATCGAGCCTGTTTAACATATAATCAATGGGACCTGTTCTGTTGGTATGGATACCCAATAAAAATTTCCCGGCAATGGTTTTTAAAAAAGGTACAAAATTTTCAGAAGCCTGTATCATAGGTTCAATATCGCGGGCATAGGAAACTTCCCGCACAACTTCATGCATTTGTGACTTTAAAGCACTCGGCGTAATATATTCAAGCGCCTGAGCGGCAGTGCTCATTTGGCAGTATTCCCTTTGCTCGGCATTGAGTTCCGGCAAGCCTAATTTTTTACGTATCATATTATAAAACGCCATATTGGCTTCCACAGAGTCAATCAAAACACCGTCACAATCAAAAATAATCCCTTTCGGAACACCTTTGCAGTTATCTTTAATATAATGAATAATAAAATTTAAATCCATGCAATCGCTGCAGCTACTCATAACTACCCTCACGTTGCTCTTTGTTCGCAATAAAGCGGTACTGATTTTTTTTACAGTAAGGAAGAAACTCTTTTCCTATAAAACGGGCTAAAACATCTTTATCCACTGCATAACAAAAAGAGTTTTCTTCTTCAATCTTTTCTTTTGCCAGACAAGCGATTTCTTCTGCCATGGCTGCATCATTGACAAAATACGCCGACACTTCCTGCGTATAGAGCATAAAAGCCGGCAAAATTTGTTTCCATGAAAGAAGAACATCATCCATGGAATACGCATTTTGCTTCACATGTTCATTTTCATCAAGCAAAGACTTGAGCTTTTCCTGCTGTTTTGCCAAGGCTTTATTTACCTGTGCAAGTTCCAAATATAAGCTCTCATTATAATAGGCAATAAGGAGCATGCGCTGGGCACGTTCAAAAAGCTGATTTTCGGGATTTTCTTCTGCATTTTTCCCGGAAAATTCCTGTAATGCCTGCAGATCATCGGCTGTCAATGCCTGTGAATTTTGGCTTTGGAAAGCTAGTCTGTCAAGCAGTGAGGTATTTTTTTCCTTTGCCAGCTGAGCAGTATTTTCCTGCAAATCTTTTAAATACTGCAGGGCATGCGCCGTATCCCAGCAAAAAGCAGGGGAAGGAATATACACCTTGGTATTTTTCCCGCTGTTTTTCATAGTCGGATCAAGTACCTTGGCACGATCATTTTCTGAAAATTCTTCATGCAAACGCGGTATTGCAACAATTTCCCGATAGTTTTCCAAACTCATATATTTTCCTTTCCAGCTTAGAGCGTTGTTGGAGCAAAAATTTCAAAAACGGCTTTACTTTGGAATTTCCCCTGCAGCACAAAGAAAATTGCTTTTTTATATAAAGGCTTATGGACAGACTGCATGGCGACTAACCGGATTTTTTCGGGCATGGCATGCACAAAATCCATAAAACACGCACTCTTGGCGACTGTTATCAAGGATGCATTTTTTTTCAAAAACTTTTCACCAAAGGCAAAAAACATTTCTAACACATTTTCGTTTCCAAATAAAGCTTTATTTCTCAAGGCAAAAACGCTGTGGAGCTTGCTTTCTGCCCGATACCATGGAGGATTTGTGATTACCATATCAAATAAACGGGGATTTTTCAAAATGCCTCCGTCCTGTCTTTGCAAGGCGGGGAGCCTATCAAGAAAAACCGTTTCCAGCACAAACTTTTGCACCAGTCCCACACTTTCTTTTTGAAAAATATCCGCCTGCACGGCAAAATAATTTTTCTCATGGGCAAAAATACGGGCATTATATTTTGCCGCCTGATAGAGTTCTTCCTCTTTTTCAATGCCTACAATGTGAAGATACGGATAAAATTCCGGATATAATTCTTTAAAAAATTGCAGGATAAGAATACCGATGACTCCGCAGCCACAGCCAATATCCATTATTAAATACGGTTCAAAAGACTTCTTGAGCGGCTTTTTCTTTTGCAGTTCATCCAAAATCAGACTGCAGGCAAAACGTGCCATGCATACAGCATCAGAACTAAAGCGATAGCTTCCTTCCGGTTGATAAAAATCCATATGGCCTCAGCAAATCACATCTTGCAAAAGTATACGCAGTTTTTTATACTCATGCAAATACGTTTTCAGGTTAAACTATGTTTCGCGCAGATTTACATATACACTCGAGGTTTTCACGGGCAACATCCAAAAATCTCACCCTGAGAAACCTTGCAAGCTATGCATATATCAAAGGTATCCACCTTATAGGCACGGGTGATATCACGCACCCAATATGGCTGCAGGAAATTGCCGATGAACTTGTATATAATGAACAAACGGGATTTTATCAATTAAAAAATCCTCTTCATCCCCATGATATTTTAACGCAAACCAATATCCATGTGGAAACTGTTTCTTTCAGTCCGCAGTTTATTCTTCAGGGAGAAATCAGCTGTATTTATAAAAAACTGGGAGCAACACGCAAAAATCACCAACTCATTTTTGTCCCTCACATAGAAGCAGCGAAAAAACTGAATGCCAGACTTGCACGGATTGGGAATTTATCCGCTGACGGACGCCCTATACTGGGACTTGATGCAAAAATTCTTCTGGAAATACTCCTTACGGTTTCAGATGTAAAAAATCCCAATTATCTTATCCCGGCGCATATCTGGACGCCGTGGTTTTCTGTTTTTGGCTCAAAATCAGGTTTTAATCATCTTGAAGATTGTTTTGAAGAGTTAACAACAGAAATTTTTGCACTGGAAACAGGGCTTTCCTCCGATCCTCCTATGAACAAGCTGTGGTCAGCCCTTGACAGCTATACGCTTATTTCCAATTCTGACGCTCATTCCGGAGAAAACCTCGGGCGGGAAGTAAATATTTTCCATTCTGCCCCGACATACCAAAGTTTGTTTGATGCACTCAAAAAGAAAAATAATCTTTTTTGCGGAACAGTAGAATTTTACCCTGAAGAAGGAAAATATTTTGCAGACGGACACAGAAACTGCAATATTTGCTTTCTGCCGGAAGAAAGCAAAAAGCATAACAACCTTTGCCCCGTCTGCGGCAAACCCCTCACCATTGGGGTTTACAGCAGGGTAAAAGAGTTAGCGGACAGAAAGGAAGCCCCTCTTCCGGAAATCCGATTTGAATCCTGTATTCCGCTCAAAGAAATACTTTCCGAAGTGTACCATGTCGGGACAAAAAGCAAACAAATTCACGCTCTTTATGAAAAATATATTAAATTATTCGGTTCAGAACTCAATATTTTACAAAATGTGCCGATAGAACAAATATCAAAAACAGATTTTGCTCTAGCCGAGGCGCTTTCTAAAATGCGTTCTCATTCTCTCCAAAAAATCTGTGGATTTGACGGAAAATATGGCAAAATAACAATCATATAACTTGACATTTTTTTCAGACTTAAATAAAATATAGTATCATGACATCATCATTAAATAAAATGGTTGTTTCCGTATCTGAGCAAAGTACAAAAAGCATACATAGTACCCTCAGTTATGCGCAGGCACATAAGACACTCATTTATGTTGATATTATCCACGAAGGAAAAACTATCCATCAGGTTCGTGTCTATTGCATTGACCATAATAAATCCATTGTCCGCCTTTTTATCCAAACAAAACAAGAAATTAAAATTCCTCAAAATGCAGAAGCATCTCTTCTTTTTTATATTGAAAAAGAAGGTAAACAGGTTCCCTGCAATTTTATCAGCGGCATAAAAAACAGTTTTGTGCACAATAGTTTATTTTTCATTGATATTGCAATACCCCATTATATCGGGCATTCTCAGCGCCGCAACTGTGTCCGGATTCCCATTACGAAACGAGAAATTCCCAATCTCAAGATCTGGGTTGAAAGCCACGGTGAAAACAGTGATCAATTGCAATGGGTCGCCATTCAAGATGAAGATTTCGACATTGTCGACCTCTCAACAGGCGGCATGCTTTTCCTGATTAACGGTGAAGCGCCCATTTCCAAAAAGCTCAAAGAAGGCTCCAAACTCCTTCTTACCGGAATTTTCCCGTATGAAAAGAAAGAGCCTCTTTGTCTTTCCATGCTTTCCACTGTCAGACGCTATGCCAGAAATGCCCAAAATCCCGAATGGTATTCCATGGGGATACGATTTATCCGCTGGGCATATTTGGAAAATTACAGCACATGGAACAGTATTCCGGACGATAACGGCATTCCTCCTCTTTCTAACTGGGTCTTTCAGGTTATGGCAAACAGAAAGCGCAGTCAGGAAATATAATTTTTCTCTCTTTCCAATTTTCCGGTGTATTCTTTTGTCTTTTTTTTTTGCTTTTCCCTGCATCATATTTTTCTTGCTTTTTCATGCTCTTTTTTCTACTCTGTTTTCTTCGCATTGAGAGGTTTTTATGCTCGGAACCATAGCAAATGTCAGTGGTATTATTCTCGGTTCACTCATCGGCGGAACGGTAAAAAAAGCCTTGCCGACAAAAATTCAGGACTGTCTGTTTGTAGCCATGGGGCTTGCAGCTCTTTTTATCGGGATTAATGCCGTTGTGCATACCATGCCCAAAACACAGTATCCTGTGCTTTTTATTGTCAGCCTTGCCCTTGGCTCCGGTTTGGGCACGTATTTCAATATTGACGATAATTTTCATAGGCTGGCAGCCCGCTCTGGGCATGGACATCTGGGCAAAGGGCTTTCCACTGCGATTTTAATTTTCTGTATCGGGACACTTTCAATTTTAGGACCTGTTGAAAGTGCGTTAAATGGAAATAATACGTTTTTATATACCAATGCAACGCTTGATTTTATTACTTCCATTGTGCTTTCTTCCGCTTACGGCTATGGAATTATGCTTGCTGCCGCCGTACTTTTTTTATGGCAGGGCTCTCTTTATCTCGCGGCATTAAGCCTTTCCGGTTTTTTACAGGGGGATTTATTAAATGAGCTTTCCCTTGTGGGAGGAATTTTAATTGCTGCATCCGGGCTCAGTATCCTGCAAATAAAAGACAGCAAAACCCTTAATCTTTTACCTTCTCTGCTTGTTCCCATTGTCTTTTTTCTTGTAAAAAACTATATTTTTTAACTATTATGAACGATAAAAACCTTTTTCTTTTAGAAAGTTACGATTATTTTTTGCCTGAAGAACGGATAGCCCAATGCCCTGCCGACAAAAGGGATCATTCCCGTTTGCTTTTTCTTGACCGGCAAACAGGGGCGTATACGGATTATTCTTTTGAAAATATTGTTGATCTTATTCCTGATAACGCCCTGATTATTGCCAATAATTCCAAAGTCATTCCTGCCCGAATCCAAGGACATCGCCAAAGCGGAAGCAAAATAGAAATGCTTTTTCTGGAACCGGCACCACTTATTGAAAAAAAGGCTCTCATCGGCAAAAATGCTCAGCATGATACTGCCCTGCGTCTAGCCCGTACCGAAGTATTGCTCAAAGGAGCAAAACGGGTCAAAATGGGTGAAACACTGCAATTTCCGGAAATGAACGTCACTGTTTTGGAACGCCATGACTTTGGCAAACATATTGTTGAAATTTCCTATCAAAACAGCCTCATCCCCCTGCTGAAAAAATACGGAAGCCTGCCGCTTCCACCATACATAAAAAGGGAGCAAGGCATACAGGAAAATGATATTACGCGCTACCAAACTGTTTATGCCAAAGAAAATCATATAGGCTCCATTGCCGCCCCCACGGCCGGACTGCATTTTACCCCTGAAATACAGCAACTCTTGCTTGATAAAGGTTGTTCGTGGGAAGAAATAACCCTGCATGTCGGCTACGGCACGTTTAGCCCTGTGCGGGCAGAGGATATCCGTGACCATGCCATGCACTCCGAATACGTGGAGATTTCAGCCCAAACAGCCTCCGCTGTTAACAGGGCAAAAGCAGAAAATCGCCCTGTCATTGCCGTGGGAACCACAAGTACGCGCAGCCTTGAGGGAATGGCTGAGGCATTTATACAGGCAAAAAAAGAAGCAGCAAACACTTTTTTCTGCTATGAAGACAGTGAGAGACTGGACAATACGCCTTTCCCCGCCCATGGCTGTTTTGGTTACACCAATATTTTTCTCTATCCGGGAAAACAATTTCACCTTGTCAATGGGCTTCTCACCAATTTTCACCTTCCTAAATCTTCCCTGATTATGCTTGTTTCTGCCTTTGCGGGCTATGAACATGTCATGCAGGCCTATAAACATGCTGTAACTGCCAAGTATCGTTTCTTTTCTTACGGCGATGCCATGTTTATTTTATAAATTTTTCTTAATAAGAATAATTCCTACTTGCTTATAAAACTATTTTATTGTATAGTGATTAAACACGTTGAAACACAATAAACTATCGCAAAAAAGGTTTACTATGGCAAAAAAATCATCATCCCTTTTTATTGTCGCTTTTCTCCTCTTTGCTTTCGGTATCGGATATATGGTTTGGTCAGGAGTTTCTCAAAACAGCGTCTATTTCCTTAATGTTTCCGAAGCCTTAGCCAAAGAGCAAGCCCAGACGCCTCTTTCTGCCAGAATTTTCGGGACTGTTGCCAACGAAAGTATCGAACGCCCTCAGGACGGACTGGGTGCAAGTTTCCTCCTTGAGGATTATGAAAACAAAGCCCAGACTATTCATGTCACGTATAAAGGGGTTGTTCCTGATACCTTTACCAACGGTTCTGAAGTAATTATTGAAGGATCCATGCAAGGGACTGTTTTTACGGCAAAAACCCTTATGACAAAATGTCCTTCCAAATACCAGAAAGAAAATAGAGAAAAAAACGCCTAACGCCATTTTACACGGATTTTACAAAACATTATGACACCATTAGCACACGTTCTTATGATACTTTCCCTCACCCTTGCGGTTGCGGGGTCCCTTTACTGCATTCTCCAACTGTATAAAGCAAAAGCCTATTCCATTGGGCTTTTGGAAAACATCAACATCATTATTACCCTTTGTTATGTTGTTGCATCCTGCATACTCTTTTTCGGTTTTTGGAGCTATGATTTCAGTATAAAATATGTCCATGATTACAGCGATCTTTCCCTGCCCCTCTTTTATCGGCTCACCGCGTTTTGGGGAGGACAGGCAGGTTCTCTGCTTTTTTGGGCTTTATGCCTTGTTCTTTGCGGTGCCTATTTCCAAAGCACGGAAAGTTACAAAAGTCTGAGCCTTGAAACCAGAATTTGGTATTTGCTTTTCTATTTTGTTATTCTTGCTTTTTTCGGGGCATTATTGACAACCCATAATAATCCTTTTGAAATATTAAACCCTGCTCCATCAGACGGACGGGGATTAAACCCTCTTTTGCAAAACCCGGGCATGATTTTCCACCCGCCCCTTTTGCTGCTTGGTTACGGCGGCTTTACTATTCCGGCCTGTCTTGCTCTGGCACAGGCTCTTTCCCAAAACAACAATACTGCTCAGGAAGAAATGGCTTGGCATATCTGCACTAAACCCATTATCCTCATTGCATGGCTCCTGCTGACCGCAGGTATTGTCCTTGGTGCATGGTGGGCATATATGGAACTTGGCTGGGGCGGCTATTGGGCATGGGACCCGGTGGAAAATGCCTCGACTATTCCTTGGTTCTTCGGCACTGCTGCCATACATTTCGGCTTTATTGAGCAATACAGAAATAAAGCCCAGCGCTTCCATACGCTTTTCATGGCTCTGACCTGTATTTCTGCCTTTTTTGCAACATGGCTTGTGCGCGGCAATGTGGTTGATTCTGTCCATGCCTTTGGCTCCGGCGGAGTTGGTCCCATGCTGTTAAACTTTGTCATCGGAACAGCGCTTGTTGCCTTTGCCGTTGTTTTGCAAATGCCAAACAAGGGAACACCTTTCAGTGGACTGGAAACAAAAGAAGGCTTCCTGCTTTCCGGTGCTGTTGTTCTTATCACCATCAGCATTATCATCGGCTTTGCAACGCTTTGGCCTGTCATCAGCAAATTATGGTCTGCCAACCCTGTGGGATTACAGGCTAATTTCTATAACAGCATTATTTTGCCCTTGCTTACGGTTATCCTTGCTCTAGCTGCATTTGCCCCATGGATTTCATGGCAGCAAGGACTTAGCCATACAAAAAACTTCCTTGTTGTCCTTGTCACATTTATCGCGTTTATGGGAATTTTCTGGAGTGTTTTTGCAGTCAGGGAACCAACCGCTCTTATTGCCGCAAGTCTTTCTCTTGCCTGCATAGTGAGCTGGATTTTATTCTTTGCTGTTCTCAAATATCCCTTTTATAAGCTTTCCCCTATCCTTGTCCATATCAGTTTTGCCATTATGGCGCTTGGTGTAGCATTTTCCGGTCCCTATAAAGTGGAAAAGGAAGTTGCTCTTGAAAAAGGACAAGAAATACAAATAGATACATTTACCGTCAAGCTCAATGAACTCTACGAAGGACGCGAACAAAACGGACGCTACGACTTTTTGGAAGCAGAACTTCTTGTGATGAAAGACGGAAAAAAAATAGGCATTACACAGGCACAGCGCCGTATTTATGCAAGTTTTCCCCAAAATGCCTATGCTGAAGCAAGTACGATTTTCTCCCTTGGCAAAGAATTTTATGCAACCTTCTTAGGACTTGACGAGAAAACCCGTGCTGTTATGCGCTTATCCGTCCACCCCCTTGTAAACTGGCTTTGGATTGGGGGAACCATTATGAGCCTAGCACCTTTCATTACTGTTTACGCCTGCAGAAGACGCAAAAAGACAGCACAAAGTACTGCATCATCAAACAGTCACCATGAATAATCCTGTATTGACCTTTGAAAATATAAGCAAACTCTATGACTTACGTTTACTCTATAAAAACGTAAGTTTTTGCTTATATCCGGGGCAAACCGTTCTGATTACGGGAAAAAACGGTTCAGGAAAATCTACCTTGCTCAAAATGGTCACAGAGCTGACAAAACCAAGTCAGGGAAAAATAACCTGTACTCCGGATAAAAAAGAAATCGGCTATTTAGGGCACCAAACCTTTATTTATCCCCATTTATCCGCCTATGAAAATTTACGGTTTTGGGCAAAGGCTTTTCAAAAAGACTGTTCGGAACAAGAAATTACGGCTGTGCTAAAAAAAGTATTTTTAGAAAAATTCAGCCATGATCAGGCAGGGATTTTTTCCCGCGGTATGGCGCAGCGCCTCAATATTGCCCGAATTATTCTGCAAAATCCACAGCTGTTGCTGCTGGACGAACCGGGCACTGGACTTGATAAAGAATCTCAGGAGCTTTTTTACGCTGTTATCCGCGAGTTCCAAGCGCAAAAAGCCTGTATTTTATGGGTCAGCCACAATCCGCAAAAAGATTTAAGCTATGCCACCCATACCCTGCACATTGAAAAACAGCAAATGGCGCTTACTGCCGCACAAGGAGAACGCGAATGATACAAACAGCATTCCTCCTTGCCAAAAAAGATTTAACCATTATTTTGAGCAGAAGTGCAGGGCTGTGCCAAGCTCTTTTGCTGGGACTGCTGCTCATTTTTCTGTTCAGCCTTTCCCTGCAGACAGGAGAAGTGCTTTCTCCCCATTCAGCTTCAACTATGTTTTGGCTTGCCTCTATTTTTTGTCAGGTACTCATTTTTCAAATGCTCTATGCCATTGAAGAACAAAACGGGGCAAAGGCAGGTTTGCAAACCCTTCCCTGTCCGTTGCAAACCGTTTGGCTGGGTAAATTCACAGCGGGAATTTTCCTTTTATTTGTTTCACAGCTTATTTTCATCCCAGCAGTTTTTGTTTTTTTAGCTCAGCATTTGGGAACGCATTATTTCTACTCCTTACTGGGAATTTTCCTAACCGATGTCGGAATTTGCGCCTGCGGAAGTTTACTCGGAGCCTTATGTGTAGGACAGTCAGGCAAAGAATCCCTGTTGAGCATTATCCTCTTTCCCTTATTAATTCCTTTGCTTTTATCCGCTATTTCTTTAAGTTCCGTGGGATTACTTGATTTACAAAATTCCTTTGTTGATATAACACAAATCTATCAGTGGCTCGGCATTGCCCTTGCCTTTGACTGTATTTTCAGTGCTGTCGGCTTAATCCTTTTCCCCTATCTCTATCATGGAGAATAACATGAAAAAATCTGTTTCCCTTTGCCTTGCGGCAGGCATTATTCTTTCCGCTGTCATTTCTCAATTTCTCATCTATTTCTATGCCCCCATGGAACAAACCCTCGGACTTGCCCAAAAAATATTTTATTATCATTTACCCGTTGCATGGTGGGCTTTTGTCAGTTTTTTCTTTTCTGCCCTTTTTGCCATCCTTTATCTTGTCAAAAAATCACAGCGCTTTAATATTTTAAGCCATGCCAATGCGGAAGTAGGTTTTGTTCTTGCCTCCCTAACCCTTATCACAGGCAGTCTTTGGGGCAAACACTCTTGGGGGGTCTGGTGGACTTGGGATCCAAAACTGACTACCGCCCTTATCTTATGGTTCATTTTTGCTTCTTACCTTATTATCCGAAGCATGCCCATGCCCAAAGAACAAAAAAATAATATTTGTGCTGTCATTGCCATTATCGGATTTATGGACGTTCCTCTGGTCTTCTTTGCCACCCGCCTCTGGCGTTCCATTCACCCTGCCGTTTTTCATTCAAACGGCACGGGGCTTGAACCGGAAATGGTGCATACCATTATTTTCTGCGTCCTTTCCTTTGTCTTTTTATGGTTTTGGCTCGTCAGCTACAGAAAACAACAATTAACCCAAGAATTAAAACTTGAAACAATAAAAACAAAACTTCTTTACGAAGAAGAACAATAAGGATTTTTTATGAGTGCTCTCTATTCACTGGTTTGTGCAAATATTGCCCTTTGGCTTGGCTTTGCCTTGTATTTTTTCCTCTTGACCGGCAAACAGCGTAAACTTGAAAAACAAATCCAGATACTTTCTGAACAAACAGAAAAATAAACGGAGTTTCTATGAATTTTAAAAAACTTATTTTGGCAATAAGCGGTCTTGGCGTTCTTGCCATGCTTTTCGTCAGCGTGAACTTTTATATTGAAAAAAATAAATCCACGCCGGCAGCCGTGAGACAAACGGCAAACAGCGAAACAAAAGTCGCATTCCAGCCTGCGGAAAATCAAGGACAAATGCGGGAACAGGAAGCTCCCAACCTTCCTCCGCAAACCATGCTTCCGGAAAATATCCCCCCTGCAATGTTGAAAGCCATGCAGGAAAAAGGGCTTACCATTGAGGATTTACAAAAAGATTCAAAGACAAATCAGGGCATGCCTGCCATGCAAAACATGCCTAAGGGAAAAGCTTTCCCTGAAGAAATGCTAAAGGCTCTTGCTGCTCAGGAACAAGCCCGGGAACAGGAAAGTGCCGATCCTGTCCAAAAAGCTGTCAGCCACATAAAAGGTCACAGCGATACGGCAAGCATAAAATACCTTGAAGAAAACCTTGCCGCTCTCCAAGGAAATCCAAACAATGAAACTGCCCTTGCTGCCGTAGCAGAAATTTTCCTGACCCATAATGAAACAGAGGGAGCAGAAACTCTCCTGCAGCAGGGAATTATAGCTGCACCCAACAATGCCGTATTTCCCTTTTTATACGGACAAGTGTTTGCCAAAAATTCTCAATTTGACAAAACTGCCGAACAATGGGAACGGGCATTATCCCTGCAGGATTCCGCAGAACTGCACTATTCCCTCGGCATGCTGTACCGCTATCAATTAAACAAGGACCCCCTTGCAAAAGAGCATTTCCAAAAAGCAAAAGCACTGCCTCACCAAGATGCAAAGCTGGCAGAACATTTGAGCATTGAACTGGAAAAATAGAAATAGAAATAGGGATAAAAAGGCATACCAATGCAATTAAGAAACATATTCTTTATTTTGGGCTTATTGACAATATGCCTTGCCCTTTTTCTGGTTTTTCCCGGTATTGTTTCTTTTTTCTATGAAGAATATGCAACATTAACTCTTTTTGTAAAATGCTTTATACTCACTTTTTTTGGCGGGATTTTACTGGCTCTTGCAAGCAAGCCTCCTAAAGGAGAAAAAATCCAGCTTACCACCCGTGACGGAGTTGCCATTGTGGGACTTTGCTGGATTTTTGCAACCTTTATCTGTGCGCTGCCCTATTACTTTATCACCGAAGTTTCCTTTGCCAAAAGTTTTTTTGAATCTGCTTCGGGACTGAGCACTACAGGCGGAAGTATATTCGCCGATGTGGAAATTTTGCCAAAGGGAGTTTTATTCTGGCGAAGCTTTACGCAGTGGTTTGGCGGACTGGGAATTATTGTTTTTTCTCTTGCCCTTTTGCCTATTATCGGTGCAGGAGGCATGCAGCTGTACAAAGCTGAAACCCCGGGCGTCAGCAAGGATAAAGTTGCCCCAAAAATGATTGATACTGCCCGTTCTTTATGGGTTATTTATTTTGTCCTCACCCTTACCCTTATTGCTGTTTTATATTTACAGGGACTTTCTTTTTTTGACGCTTTGGTTCATTCCCTTTCCACCCTTTCCACAGGCGGTTTTTCCAGCAAAAATGTTTCCATTGCGGCTTTCAGTCCACTCACCCAATGGACCATGATCTTTTTCATGTATTTGGGAAGTATCAATTTTACCCTGCATTTTCTCTTTCTGCACGACGGCATAAAAACCTATTTCAAAAATGAAGAATGGGGCTGTTATACCCTGTATCTGCTTGTGGGAATATTTCTTATTGCCGCCTGTCTTTATTTCAGCGACACCCATGCCCAATACCTTTTGCACGAAGAACGGGGCATTTATACCATAGAACGGGCTTTACGCGATGCGGCATTCCAACTTGTCAGCCTCATGACAACAAGCGGTTTTGTCACAGCAGATTATATGCAATGGCCTCTTTTTACACATCTTATTATTCTGTTATCCATTATTTGCGGCGGCTGTACGGCCTCAACCTCCGGCGGCATGAAATTCATGCGGGTTATGATTATTTTTAAACTTATTAGAAATGAACTCAACCGCTTAAGCCACCCCCGTGCCATAGAACGCATCAAAATCAACGGTAATCCCCTTGATGATACTGCTGTCAAAAGTGTTCTTATCTTTTTTGCGCTTTATATCCTGAGTATTGCGCTTGGCACCCTTGTCCTGACAACACCCGATATTGATTTAGAAACAACATTTTCTGCAACAATAAGCTGTATTTCCAATATTGGACCTGCTCTTGGCATGCTGGGACCAACTCATAATTTCAGTATTTTTAATGATTTCGACCTGACTGTGCTTTCCTTTCTCATGCTGTACGGACGCTTGGAAATTTTTACCATTCTGCTGCTCTTTATGCCAAAATTCTGGCGATAAGAAATTCTGTTGCACCATTTATTAAAACAGGATATTACTTTTAAAAATAAGGAGTTCCTATGAAAAAATTTATTTTGCTTGCAAGTTTTCTTTTTCTTACTGCGTGTTTTAATATGGATATGTCTTCTGACAGTCCTGCAGCAAGCACTGTCAGCAATGTCTATACAAGCCAATTCCCGGAAGTGCCTATTCCCATGCTCATGGAACCGGATCCTAAAAACAGCCTGACCACCGTTAATTCAGCAGGCGAAAAACTGGGACGTGAAAACTTTAAAGGAAATATGGAAGCAAGCAATTTAGCTGCTCATATGGTACAAAACCTTACTTCACAAAGCTGGTCTTTGGTTGGGGCAATACAAGGAGAAAAAACCCTGCAGCTCTATCAAAAGGACTCAAGATATTTAATTATTTTCATTGAATCAGGTACGTTCAACACCAATATGCAAGTTTGGGTTGTCAACCATATCAATAATTTCTCCCTGCCAAATCAAGGCAATGATCCGTTTAATTTTGGAGATACTCCCGCTTTCCAATCCGCTCCGCTCAATGATAATTTTAATGACTTTGGGGCAAACTCAGTTTTTTCTGACGGGAAATAGCTATGCCTTACGAATTATTGCAATATAAAAAACATGCCCAAAAACATATCCACTTGGGAGTTTGCGGTTCCATTGCCGCCTATAAAAGCCTCGAACTCATGCGTGCCTTTTTAAAATGCAATATTCATGTCAGTGTGACCCTCACACCCTCAGCGGAAAAATTCATCCAAGCGCTCAGCTTTGAAGCTCTGGGAGCAAGCAAAGTTTACAAACAGATCTTTCAGGGGGAACAAGCCTTTGACCATTTAGAACCGGGGGGACTTGCCGATGCAATGGTTATTGCTCCGGCAAGTGCAACAACCATCGCAAGGCTCGCCCATGGACTTGGAGATGAAATGCTTGCCTGTCAGGCTCTTGCCTTTGACGGTCCTGTTCTTATCGCCCCTGCTATGAACCCGAAAATGTGGACAAATCCTGCCACAAACGCCAATGTTGAAACACTGCTGGAACGCGGATATTTCCTCACTGAACCGGAAACGGGGCTTGTCGCCTGCAAAGAAGAAGGACAGGGCAGACTGGCAAGACTTGAAAAAATTTATTATGATTCTCTGGCTCTTATAACAGAGCAAGACCTTTTGGGTAAAAAAATCCTTATTACCCTTGGACCAACGGCTGAAAAATGGGATGCCGTGCGTGTCTGGACAAATAATTCCAGTGGAGCCATGGGTACAGCCATAGCCATAACAGCATGGCTTCGCGGGGCAGAAGTATATGCCGTAGCTGGTCCCAACCAGCAATATTTACCGGAAGATATGCGTATACATGTTTTTCCTGTCACCGGTGCCGATGAAATGTATGAAACGTGTCATGATTTATGGCATACCATGGATTATGGCATTTTTACGGCTGCAGTGGCTGATTTTAAACCGGATGCAGGTATTAATCAGGAAGAGAATACCGGCTTTTTCCAATCCAAAAAATTTAAAAAAGAATATCACAGCGATGGCTTTGACATCCACTTCAGCCCTAATCAGGATATTTTAAAAAGCATTGGGCAAATCAAAAAACCTCATCAAAAACTCATGGGCTTCAGTGCTGAAGCAGGTTCGCAGCTCCATGAACTGGCTCAATCTGTCCGCCAAAAATTATCTGCAAAAAATTGTGATATTGTTGTGGGAAACTTCATCAGTGAAGCCATGGGCAAAAAAAGCAATAAAGTCTATGTTGCCGATAAAAATAATATTGAAGAAGAATGGGGAACGATGTCCAAAGCGGATTTAGCATGGGATTTATTGTCTTATCTGGAAAGTGTATAATATGCAAAACCCCTATCTTATCCAAAACCTCAAGTCCCAAGGCTTACAGTATTTGCTTGCAGATACGGAAGCACAAAAAAAAGCGCTTGCAGCTGTGCCGCAAAAAAAATCTGTACCTACAATTCAAAGCCCCGCCGAACAGTTCAAGATAAAAACTCTCCCAAAAGAAAATCCTTATAAAGACAAATTTCCTCCACTTTTAAAAGAGAAAAAAAGTAAAAAAGAACCTGAAAAAAGTGCGTTTGAGAAAAACCCTCTGCGTCAGCCTGTTTTACCTTATGATAAATGGTGTCCTGCTTGGAAGCAAATCCAAAAACAATGTAAATTTTCTTCTGAAAAGCCTGCACATCTTTCACGGCAAATTATCTGGACCTATGCCGGTCTGGAATATGATTTATTCACGGATACGCCGAGCGATAAGCGCAGGCAGCTCCTGAACCAAATCATCAAAACCCTTGCTCTGCCCAAAGGGACGCATATTTTCCTGCCCTACCGCATCATTAATGCAGAAGGAAAATCAGAAATTGCAGCAGAGCAGGAATATTCTTTTTTTTGGTCTGCCATTGATTTAATCCGTCCACGGGTCTTAGTTGTTTTTGGTGAGCAAACAATTTCCGAACTTGACTTACCCCCTCTTTTGCCCACCCAAAAGCATACGCTTATGCCTGTTACTATTTATGCCCTTGACAATATTATGCTTTATACGGAAAACGAAAGCGAAAATACCATTATGATGAATTTCCTTTCTGCAAACTTCAAAATTTTTTCCTGATTTCTTTTCCCTTTTCATTATTTCAGCTGTGCCATGGCATAAGATTTAACTTACAACAATGTGATATTATTACAGAATATTTCAAGAAATTCTTTTTTCCTATTTTTATAATTAAATCAAATTATTATAAAAACAACCGTATACTATAACCAAGCGTTCACAAATGAAAAAAAATAACAGCTATAAAATTTCTCCCAACGGCGTTCCATAGCAAAGCGATTATTTTTTATCCTGCGTCATATACTGGACAGAACAGGAAAAATAAGCTATAAATAACTAAAGTATTTCACAGGGAAATGCATTTTTATAAACCATAACAAAGGAGTTTTGTTTTGGACGGTGATTCGCAGCGTTCTATGTGGGACAAGATTACCCATTTATTTGGAAAATCTGATGATAATTTAGAACAAGCTATTATGGATGCACGTGAAGAGGGCGACGTTGAAGCTGAAGAGAGCAATATGCTTTTATCGGTTTTGGAACTGAGCGAAAAACAAGTTCAGGAAATTATGACCCCACGTACGGATATTACCTGTCTGACCTATGACGCCACAATTCAAGAAGCAGCACAATGTATTTTAGAAAACGGGCACTCACGGATTCCCGTTTATAAAGATACAAAAGATAACATTATCGGCATTATTTATGCCAAAGATTTGCTTACGTATATTATCAATAACAACCGTGACTACTCTGATCCGGTAGAAAAAATCGCACGCGCCCCATTTTTTATTCCGGAAACAAAAAGTTCTGCGGAATTATTGCAGGAATTTCGAGCCAGAAAAAACCATATTGCCATTGTGGTTGATGAATACGGCGGAACAAGCGGGCTGATTACTATTGAGGATCTCCTCGAAATTATTGTTGGTGACATTGAAGATGAATTTGATGCACCAAAAGAAGAAGATATACAAAAAATCAATGAAAATGAATACTTGCTCCATGGTCGAACCATGCTTGATGATTTGAATGATGTTGCTATTCCCATTGAATCTGAAGAAGTGGACACCATTGGCGGTTATTTAAGCCTGCAGGCAGGGCATGTTCCTGTTGTCAATGAAGTTTTTACCATTGGCGATTGGGAATTTACCGTTATTGAAGCGGATACAAAACAAATTCATAAAATTTCTGCAAAGAAAAGCACTCAAGACATACATTCCCATGAATAACTATATATTACTTGCCGACATCGGCAATACCACTATCAAACTTGGTCTTGCAAATGAAACCGGTATTGCTTTTAGTATTTCACTTCCCACAAAATCCCTGTATACAGCGGACAGTTTGGGATTGACACTGCTTCAGTTTCTCAGCTTACAGCACATAAAAAAAGTTAAAACGATTTCTCTTTGTTCGGTTGTGCCGGAACTGGGAAAAATCTTTTATCAGGCATGTCAAAAATATCTGCATGCTGCTCCTAAAATTTTTCCCCTTGATTTTTCCGTTCCTCTGGGCAATCAATACGCAAACCCGCAGGAAGTAGGTGCCGACAGGCTCATGGGGGCATATGCCGCCCGTATGCTGTATCCTAAAAGCAAAAGCATTATTTGCGTTGATTACGGCACGGCAACAACCTTTGACTGCATCGTGGAAATGGATTATTTAGGCGGACTTATTTGCCCCGGTTTATATTCTTCCCTTCATGCCCTTTCTCAAGGTACGGCAAAACTTCCCCATATTACCCTGAATTTTGACCAAAATACCCCGCTCATCGGTAAAGACACCGTTACCAGTATGAACCATGGTTTTATTTTCAGCTTTGTTGCCGTCACAGACGGGCTCTGTGAAAAACTGGCAGCACAGCTGCCTGCTCCTCTTTGCGTTATTGCTACCGGCGGCTATGCCCGGGAGATTTCAAAATTAAGCAACAAAATTGATGTAATACAGCAAGATTTAATTTTAGAAGGTTTACGCCTTGCGTCTTCTTCTCTTTTAGCTTAAACTATTTATCATTTAATTAATCCACTAATCCATAAAATAATAAGGAGCATTTATGAGCATTATTACCTCAATCTGGGCAAGAGAAATTTTAGATTCTCGCGGTAATCCAACAGTTGAAGTTGAAGTTGGTCTTGAATCAGGTATTGTGGGCAGAGCAGCTGTTCCTTCCGGCGCCTCAACCGGTTCAAGAGAAGCGCTTGAGATGCGCGATGGCGATAAATCCCGTTATAAAGGCAAAGGAGTTTCCAATGCTGTAAACTTTGTCAATGGTGAAATTGCAGAGTCACTGGTTGGCATGGACGCATTGCGTCAGGTACAAATTGATACGACCCTTATTGACCTTGACGGAACAGAAAATAAATCACGCCTTGGCGCAAACGCTATGCTTGGTGTATCCCTTGCCTGCGCAAGAGCTGCAGCAGAATTTTTAGGCATCCCTTTGTATCAATATCTAGGCGGCGTCAATGCAAAAGTTATGCCCGCACCTATGATGAATGTTATTAACGGCGGTGCTCATGCTTCCAATAACCTCGACATTCAAGAATTTATGATTATGCCGCTGGGCGCTGAAACGTTCAAAGACGCCCTTCGGATTGGAGCAGAAGTTTTCCATACCCTGAAAGCAATTTTAAAACGTGACGGTTTTTCTACTGCTGTGGGTGATGAAGGCGGCTTTGCTCCAAACTTCAAAAGCCATGATGAAGCATTCCGCTACCTTATGGAAGCAATTGAAGAAGCCGGCTATATTCCCGGAGCAGAAGTTGCACTTGCTATTGACGTGGCTGCTTCCGAATTTTATGAAAACGGCAAATACTGCATTAAAGGCGAAGGCTTGGAACTCAATTCCCATGAAATGTGCGAATGGCTTGCAGGCTTTGTAGAACGCTATCCCCTTATTTCCATTGAAGACGGTATGGATGAAGGCGACCGCGAAGGCTGGAAACTGTTAACCAATCGCCTCGGTCAGGAAATCCAGATCGTTGGCGATGATGTTTTTGTGACTAATCCTGACATTTTGGCAGAGGGTATTGAAGATGGCATTGCCAACGCAATTCTGATTAAAGTAAACCAAATCGGTACGTTAACAGAAACCATGGATACCATTGAACTTGCTAAGGGCTCTGCCTATGCTACGGTTATTTCTCACCGCTCCGGTGAAACAGAAGATACCTTTATTGCGGATCTTGCCGTTGCTGTTAACGGCGGACAAATTAAAACAGGTTCTGTATGCCGCTCTGACCGTATTGCAAAATACAATCAATTGCTCCGAATTGAAGAAGATTTAGATGAAAGTGCCATTTACTTTGGACCTATTCTTGCTTCTCACTTTGGACTGGATGATGACGAGCTGGATGACGAAGAATAAAAGAATGGAAGGCTGTCATGAGACAGCCTTCTTTTTAGGAATACTATGAAAAAAATTCTTTTTACCTGCATTTTTTCTCTTTGCTTTCTTTTTCCTGCCTTTGCTGACGTGTCGCTCTTACATAATGTTGAGCAGTCTTACCAAAGCATGAAAAACTTTAAAGCCGAATTCAATCAGGAACTTTTCCACCGTGAAAGCAACACGACGCAAAAACGGACCGGTTCCATAGAATTTATGCCATCAACCTATATTTTCTGGGAAACAAAGGCGCCTGACAGAGAACTGATTGTCTGCAATGAAAAAGAAGTGTGGAATTATTTGCCTGATGAAGAACTTGCCTACCGCTATTCTCCCAAAGTTCTGGAAACGTCCCATGCCATTTTGAATGTTATTACAGGACAGGCAAAATTAGAGGATAACTTTGAAATGGAACTGCTATCCAAAGATGACAGCACGCACACGGCTGAATTTATCCTCTATCCGATTGAAGCAAATCCGCAAATGGTAGAAGTAACCCTCACCATTAATACCACTGACAACCGTATACAAAAAATCATTGTGCTGGACTTTTTTGGTAATCTCAACACCATTGAATTTACAAAATTTCATGCCAATATCAGTCTGGATAAAAAAAATTTCACCTTGAAGTTACCGCAAGGTATAGAAATCGAAGACCATTTCAACGACTGACAGCCAACAGCTTTACAGAAAAAAAGGGCATAACGCCCTTTTTTTAATATTTATGCACCATTACTTCCGAAACTTCCAAAACTATTTTCAACGGCAATTTTTCATAATACCATTGATACGCCAAACACGTTTTATCGGTTATCCGTTTTTCAAAATCGTTTAAAATATTCACTTCATCTTCGCTTAAACTTGCATGCCCCAAGCGCAATTGCTTTTCACGAAAAAGCATGGCAACATCTTCATATACGGAAAGACATTCATCTGTTTCAATCGTTTCAAACGGAACATTTAAAAATTCTTTAAAATGTTTTTTAAAACGGTTATCACAATCAGGAGACTCTTTTCCTATATACTTTTCAAAAAAGTCAGCTTCTTCTGATAAAATTTCGAGAGCTTTTGCCAATATTTCATATTCCTTCATAGATGATAAACATTCTTTACATTTTT
>CAJTMS010000004.1:50229-64894 GCA_910577155.1 uncultured Mailhella sp. | reverse complement strand
TTGCAAATATTTTAAAATCTGCTAATAAATACCGTTCCTGTTTGATAGTATTTTTACTTTTATCGAACTTCCGACGATAAAAAAAGCAATAAATTTTTTCCATACAAAAATTTAAGTTGCTTTTATCCAAAAAACAGGTAATTAATATTTTTTGCCACTTGGCACTATGATAAACAACTGTTGCTCAAGCAACCTATGTGATAAATCCTCGCAAGGAGAGGCATAATGAATATTATCAAAAAGATTGAAAGCGAACATTTACGTACTGATATTCCTCAGTTTCGCTCCGGTGACACCGTAAAAGTTCACCTTAGAATTGTTGAAGGCGAAAAAGAACGTATCCAAGTTTTCCAAGGTAACGTTATCCGTATTAAACGCGGCACGACAGATGCTTCTTTCACCGTTCGCAAAATTTCCGACGGTGTTGGTGTAGAACGTATTATTCCTTTACATTCTCCTTTCATTGACCATATTGACGTTGTCAGCCGTGGTCGTGTACGCCGTTCTCGTCTTTACTATCTCCGTAATCTTCGCGGTAAAGCTGCTCGTATTAAACCTCGCAATAATTATTAATATATTTCATACCGCCCATTTGTTTTTGATTGGGCATTGTACTTTTGCATGCCCCTCCCGATAATTTCGGGTGGGGTTTTTGCGTTTGGAGCACCAAATGACAAAAAAGAAAGAACTCATCAATCATGGAATTTTATATCGTCCGCACAATTTGTCAGACGATACCATTTGCGCAGGTATTGATGAAGTGGGACGCGGCTGCCTTGCCGGTCCTGTTGTTGCCGGTGCTGTTGTCTTTCCAAAGGATTTTGATCTTATCGGTTTGGACGATTCCAAAAAACTTACCGAAAAAGAACGGCTTTGCCTTGACAGTGAAATCAAAAGTCTTGCTTGGGCTTGGGGTATTGGGCTTGTCTGGCAAAAAAAAATTGAAGAAATTAATATTTTGCAGGCAAGCTTGCTTGCCATGGCAAGGGCTGTGGCAGCCTTACGGATAAAATTCCCTCAAACAAGCCCTAAAATTTATTTGATTGACGGAACATTTGCCATTCCTGCTTTTTATTTAAAAAAATATCAGCTCAATCCCCTGACGCAAAAAACCATTGTTCAGGGTGACGCATCGGAGCCAAGTATTTCAGCCGCCTCCGTTATTGCCAAAAATTTTCGGGATAGGCTCATGATAAAAATGGATGCCCGTTATCCAAACTACGGCTTTGCTTCCCATAAAGGCTATGGAACCAAAGAACACAGGCTTGCCATACAAAAATACGGTCCCTGTCCTCTGCACCGTATGGATTTTAAATCCGTCCGTCCGCAAAGTATGGAACAAGGCACTTTATGCTGAAAGATTTATTGACTCGTTTTTTGCGGCAGCAGACAGTTCCGGAACGGGAAAAATTGGGAAAAACAGGTGAAGAAAAAGCCTGCGCCTATTTAAAACAGCATAATTATGCTATTCTTGAAAAAAATTGGAAATCTCACCCCTATGAAATAGATATTATTTGCCGTGATAAGACCAATAATGAACTTGTTTTCGTGGAAGTAAAAACCCGTCATCATGCGGATCCGGAAAGGAGTTTGGAATCCTTTACCCCCAAAAAACAGCGCAGTATCATCAAAGGAGCACAACACTATCTTACCCAAAAAGAGTGTTGGGATACCCCCTGCCGTTTTGATTTAATTTGTATCAATGGTGAAAGCCTGAACGTGGAGCATTACAGCAATGTCATTACCCGGTAAGAAAACAGGAAAACTTTTTATTGTGGCAACGCCCCTCGGCAATGCCGGAGATTTAAGCCCTAGGGCACGTGCTGTTTTGGAGCAGGTTCCCCTTGTTCTGGCTGAAGATACAAAACGTGCCAGCCTCAATTTTTCCCGTTGGGAGCTTACGGCAAAACGATTTATCAGTTTTAATGATCACAGCGAAGAAAAAAAACTGGAACATGCTCTGGAATTTTTGGAGCAAGGCGAAGATATTGCCCTTATTTCTGACGCGGGCATGCCCATTATCTCTGACCCCGGGTATTTACTTGTAAAAGCCTGCCGCGGAAAAAATATTCCTGTGACGGTCATTCCCGGGGCTTCCGCTCCTGTTACGGCGTTGGCAGGAAGCGGCATTGCTCCCAATCCTTTTGCGTTTTTTGGTTTCTTACCGCGTAAAACAAACGATATGGAAAAAACACTTGCTCCTTTTGCAGATATTTTTACCACCCTTATTTTTTTTGAACGCAAAGACAGAATTGCAGAAACATTAAAATATTTATATACTCTTTTCGGAGCAAGGGAAGTTTGCATTGCACGCGAGCTCACCAAGGAACACGAAGAATATCTTTCATTTAATTTAGCACAAATACCGAACCTCGACCATTTACTGGGTGAGCTTACCGTTATCATAGGTCCTCCCTTTGAAACAAAGAAAACTGCACAGGAAGAGGTTTTAAACATTTTGAAACAGGAAAAACCTCTCGGGGGCTCACCAAAACAAATTGCCAAACGCGTCCAAATGCGGTGTCAGGGCTGGACGACCAGTGAAATTTATGCCCTTTCCACACGAAATTAAAGGAATTTTCCATGAAAAAAAAGACCAACAGCCCTTCTCTTTTAGCGGAAAACAGAAAAGCAAGACAATATTACGAACTCCTTGATTTTTTTGAAGCAGGACTTGTGCTGACAGGACCTGAAGTAAAAAGTATACGTCAGGGAAGGGTGAGCTTTACAGACAGTTATATTGATTTCAAAAAGGGGGAAGCCTTTGTTATGAGCATGCATATCAGTCCCTATGACAATGCAGGGTATATGGTGCAAAATCCTGACAGAGAACGTAAACTCCTTCTTCATCATCAGGAAATAAAACAGCTCACGGCAAAGGTAGAACAGAAAGGATTAACCGTTGTGCCGCTCAAACTGTATTTAAAACACGGCAAGGTAAAGCTGGAAATTGCCCTTGCCCGCGGACGCAAATTCCATGACCAGCGGGAAGAACTCAAACGCCGTGCTGAAAACAGGGATATGGAAAGGGAGCTTGCCGGAAGCTAGCAGGAAAAATAAACTTGCAAGTCCATTTTCCATACGTTATACTCAGTTTTCACTAAGGTATACGCAAAAAGGATTTAAAATGAATTTTCAAAAACAAATTTCCCTTCCGGCACTTGTTCTTTCGCTCTTTATCCTTTCTTCTTGTGTGCAAAACATACCCTTAACCGATACATTATTTAATGCAAATAATGAAGAAGCGTGGGTGCAGAGTCTTGTGGGCAAAAGTTCTGCCGAGCAAAGCAAAATTGCCGCTGATGTTTGGGCTGACAGCTCCAAACCTCTCAAACTGCGTGATCGAGCCACCTATATTCTTGCCAGCAGAAATAATGTCAATACTAAAATTGCCCTGCAGTCTTTAAGTTCCCAATATTCACAATCTGCCAATGACTATAAAAAATACATGGAAGAAACCCTTTTCCATGATTTAAATACCGCTCCTGATGCAGATATTACTGCAAACCTTAAACTGATTTCCCCCAGTCTGGAATCCTATTTCCCCTATAATTTAACTATTTTTGCAGCGGCAAAACGCGGGCTTTTAACCAATAGTC
Source organism: uncultured Mailhella sp. (assembly GCA_910577155.1). GTDB lineage: Bacteria > Desulfobacterota > Desulfovibrionia > Desulfovibrionales > Desulfovibrionaceae > Taurinivorans. Next base: position 61,295 of record CAJTMS010000004.1, on the reverse strand, counting down.
AGGAAGTATTGGATAAATTTGCCAGCCAAAACTATTTCCAAAGTTCCAAAATTACTGTAGCCAACACCCCTTCCGCTAATTATGCCACAGCGAGCAGCGGTGCTATTGCCATGCTTTTACCTCAAAGCGGTTCTTACAGTATCTTTTCGAAGCAAATTATTACAGGTGCGAAAATAGCCCAAAAGCTTTTGCAAGACCAAGGTATTCAATGGAATATCACCTTCATTGATACCCAAGATCCCAATTGGGTAAGCTATCTTGAAAATTTGCCCTCAGACTGCACGATGATAGGCGGACCTCTGCAAACCAATATTTATAATACCGTATATAACAGTAAATTTACCTCTAAACGGGCATTCTTTACCTTTCTCACCCGCCTGCCGAACCCAAGTGTAGAAGGGGTTGACGCATGGCGTTTCTTTACCAGCCCGGAAGATCAGGTTAAAGCTGTTATCAATGTGGCGCAAAATGATTTGGGCATAACCCGTTTCGGTTCATTTTACCAAGATAATACCTATGGAAACGGTATGAACAGCCTCTTTACGCAAATAGCTCGGGAACGGGGGCTATCCGTCTACAGCAAATCCTATCCGGAAAAGGAAACACAGGATTTTAACGCCATTACCAAAAATTTCCTTGATGCCACAACACCCCCAAAAGGAAAAATGCCCACGGTAAGACGCCCCATTGATGCAATTTTCCTTCCCGATATCTGGAAAAAAATGGATACCATTCTTTCCTATATGCAGTATCACGGTGCACACAAAAAGGTTATACTCGGCACATCACTGTGGGAACAAAGCTTATCAAATCCGGTCAGTATCAATCCCCAAACCTTTGCCCTGACCCTTTTCCCCGTTTCCTATGACAGCCAGCGTGAAAGTCCCTATAAAGAATTTTTCCAAACCGAGCTGATAAAACAGCAAAGCAAAGGCACAAGCTGGATTGCCTTAGGCTTTGACTTTGTGCTCATGTCAAGCCGGCTGCAGTTGAATGAAAGAAAATCCGGCAGTGAAATTAACAAAAGACTTGCCGCACTGAAAGTCGATTATATTGGAGCACCTTTCAAGTATGATCAAAACGGTAAACTTTCCCGCGAACTTATGATAAATCAGCCGGCACGAAGCGGATGTACTCCTTATGATAAAGATGCATTTTTAAGCTATCAAAAGGACGGAAAAATTTTACCTAACCTTGATGATACTACCAAAAATAAATTGGAAAAAGAACAAGAAGAAACTGCCCTTGATGCTCTTATTAAGTCCATTACCCAATAAGAGTAAAATCAGCATAAAGGAAAAGTTATGAGTAGCCAAAGCCAAAATTTAGCCCACCTTTGCAAACTTGCAAAATTATCTCCGGACGAAAAAACCTTAGAAAAAATATCCCGGCAATTTACTGATATTATCAATTATATTGACATATTATCAGAAGCAAATACAGAAAATATCGCCCCTCTTTATTCCCCTGTTTTCCATGAAAGTGCTGTGCGTGAAGACAAAGCGTTCCATAGGCAGACACCTGAGCAAATTCTCAAAAATGCACCGGAAACAGACGGAACATATTTTATGGTTCCCCGAATTGTTGAAGGAAAATAGGAAAAGGAAAAAAGAATGATTACACGTACTCTTACTGAAGCCAAACAAGCCCTTGCAAAAAAAGAAATCAGCGCCGCGGAACTGACAAAAGCCTGCCTTGCGCATATCAATGAAACAGAACCAAAACTGGGTGCATTTATCAATGTTTATCCCGACGAGGCTCTGCAAAGAGCAAAAGAACTGGATGAAAAAGGATATAATGAAAACATGCCGCTGTGGGGTATTCCCGTTTCCGTTAAAGATGCTCTTGCAACAAAAAATATGAAAACAACAGCAGGTTCTAAAATCTTGGAAAATTTCACGCCTCCGTATTCCGCTTTTGCTGTGGAGCAGTTGGAAAAGGCGGGCGCCATTATCCTCGGTAAAAATAATATGGACGAATTTGCCATGGGAAGTACCTGTGAAAATTCCGCTTTTAAAGCAGGTTCAAACCCATGGAATACGGACTGTGTCGCCGGAGGCTCCAGCGGTGGTTCCGCAATCAGTGTGGCAAGCTGTCAAATCTTTGCGTCCCTTGGAACAGATACTGGCGGTTCCATCCGTCAGCCGGCATCCCTCTGCGGCTGCGTGGGGCTGAAGCCAACCTATGGGAGAGTTTCCCGTTACGGGCTTTTAGCCTATGGTTCTTCCCTTGACCAAATTGGTCCTTTTGCCCGTACCGTTGAAGATACCGCCCTGATGCTTTCTGTTATTGCAGGACATGATGAACGCGACAGCACTTCTTCTCCCCGTGAAAAGGAAGATTTTACAAGACTTTTCCAAAATCCGAAAATGGATTTGCACAATATCACTGTCGGTTTGCCGAAAGAATTTTTCCAAAGCAATGCCATGGACAGCGAAGTTGCAAAACGCTGCGAGCAAACCATTGAAGAAGCAAAAAAATTAGGAGCAGTCATTAAAGAAATTTCCATGCCTCATCTGGTTTATTCCATTGCGTCCTATTATATTATTGCCTCAGCCGAAGCAAGCTCCAACCTTGCCCGCTATGACGGTATACGCTACGGTCACAGAACAAATCAGCCTCAAGATTTGGACGAACTTTATACCATGTCCAGAACAGAAGGCTTTGGGGAAGAAGTACAGCGCCGTATTTTACTTGGCACCTACGTTCTTTCTGCCGGTTACTATGACGCTTATTACAAAAAAGCAGCTCAGGTTCGCCGCCTTATCCGTGACGATTATGTCAGCGCCCTCAAGGAATGTGATGTTCTTTTAGCTCCTGTTTCTCCTATTGTGGCATGGAAAAAAGGCAGTGTGACCGATCCCCTGCAAATGTATCAAATGGATATCTTTACCCTTTCCCTCAACCTTGCAGGCTTGCCCGGACTTGCCATTCCTGTGGGCATGGCACACAACATGCCTGTGGGTATGCAGCTTATCGGCTCTGCTTTTGACGAAGCAAAACTTTTGACTATCGGGCATTGCCTGACAAGTCATTTAGGAACAACTAATCAGCACACATTTTAATCTTTACACGTTTTAATCATTCCAAAAGGAAACAAAAATGGACTTTAAACCTTACGACACTCTCCCTTTCTACCCCGGTCCTGTCACAGTTCACCCTGAAATAGCCAAAGCCATGTATCAGGACTTTGCTCCTCCCCGTTTTGGAATGGAATATACCAAGCTGTATATTGACACCGCAAAAAAAATACAAAAACTTTGCCATACCCGAAATGAGCCGGTTTTCCCCACGGGAGAAGCCATGGTTGCTCTTTGGGGGGCATTAAAAAGCTGTTTAAAACAGGGCGACCATGTTGTGACTGTTGGAACAGGCGTTTTTGGTGACGGCTTTGCGGATATGGCAGAAAGCATTGGCTGCAGGGTGGAGAAAATTTCTTTGCCTTACAACCGCACCATTACCCACGAAGATTTAGCTCTGGTTGATGAAGCAATAAAACATCACAAGCCTGTTATGATAACGGCTGTACACTGCGAAACCCCGTCCGGAACCCTGAACCCCCTTGAGGAACTGGGCAAACTCAAGAAAGACCGCAATGTACCGCTCTTTGTTGTCGATGCTGTTGCCAGCATGGGCGGCGCAAAGATTGACGCTGATGCTTGGAATTGCGATATTGTCCTTGGCGGCTCACAAAAATGTTTCTCCTGTCCGCCTTTTACGGGCATTTTAGTCGTCAGTGACATGGCATGGGAAATCGCTGAAAAAGTAAACTATTCAGGCTATGACAGTATTCTGCCTTTCCATAACGCAACGGAAAATCCCATGAAATTTCCCTACACTCCTTGCTATATGGGGATTCAGGGACTGCATAAATCCCTTGAACTTCTTGAAGAGGAAGGCTTTGAAAATGTCTACCGCCGTCATGATGAAGCTGCCAAAACGTGCAGAGATGGATTAAAAAAGCTGGATATTCCCCTTTGGACAACAGAAAATGCGGTCAATTCTCCCACCTGTACTGCCATTATGCTCCCTGAAGGCTTTACTTTTAAATCTTGGAAAATGGCATTGGCTGAACACGGTATGTATATTGCGGGAAGCTTTGGTCCTATGGACGGCAAGATTTTCAGAATTGGGCATATGGGAACACAGGCAAGTAAGGAAAAAATTGAACAAGCCCTCAAAGTCATAGAAACAGTCCTCCATTCCCGCTAGCCACTGTTTAAACGGATTAAAAGGAGAAGTCATGCAATTAAAAGAATATCTTATGCAGACAGCGGCACAAATCCATGCTCTTGAAGCAAAGAAAAAACAAGCTATTGCGGCTGACAACAAACAGCAATACCTTGACTGTGTCCGTGAAAAGGCAGCTATTCTTTCCAATCTGTATGAAAATGCCCAAAAGCAGGATGTGAGTGCAGTTACAAATGCTAAAAATATTTTAGCCGCGCTGCACGGCTTTTCAAACAGTGCAAAACAGGCTCTGGCTGTCAATTCCCCATGGTTTATGTCCGAACTTCTTTATCCGGAAGATTATCAGGAAAACGAGCCCAATAATTTGGATAAACTTATTGAAAACCTTTAATCGTCATGTACAGCGTTTTAAATGATGTATTAATAAGTGACGACAATTGGCTCTTTGCCTATCAGGGCACAAATTATATCCACAATATTTTACAGGGAAAATCTGCTCTCACAAACAAACAACTCCGAACGTGGAAAACGCTGCTGGAAGAGCGCAAAGAATGTTGTTCCTCATTAGGGGCAGACTATCATTTTATCATTCTTCCGTTAAAGCAATGTGTTTATGCGGACAAATTAGCCAGTTACACAATTTCAGAACTGCGTCCCGCAAGACAGCTGCAAAAAAATACAGGGGCAGTGTATCCTCTTGCTTTTTTTCAGGAACTCAAAAAAGAAAGCCATTGCTATTATCAATATGATACCCATTGGAATGATTTTGGCTGTGATAAATTTTATGCATCTCTTTTAAAACAAGAATTGCCTGCTGAAATCGAGCCGTTTTATGCAGTCCCCCTGCACGATTTATGGGTAAAAATCCATTCCGAACCTTGTCCTGAGGGGCTCTGCTATCGCTATCCGCAAAATAATATTATTTATTATAACCAGATAGAAAATGTCGGCGGACTGATTATTTGTGAAAATAAAATCCACAGTAAAAACATTGCCGTGATTTTTGGAGATTCCTTTTCCCGTTTTTGCATTAATACCATCAGCCAATATTTCAGCCATGTGTTCTTTTTCCAGACTACCGGTTTTGATAAGGATATTTTACTAAAAATCCAACCGGATACTGTCATAAACTGCCATGCGGAAAACTTTATCCATTCTGCGGAAGAAATCCGCTTCCAAAGCTTTTTTGAAGCATTACTCTATAAATTTTTAATTTCCGGAAAAAATACCCTGCTCCAGCAAAAAGAATTAAAACAATATGCATTCCTCCTGCCCGACGAACACGTACAAATTTTACAGGAAATAATTTTTTTATTCCAAAAACCGCACTTTACAGTGGAGCATATTCTTGCCTATCTCTGTTCACAGCATGGTTTTGACGAACAAAAGCTTATCAAGCTTCTGTCCCATAAAAAAATTTCATAAATTATAAAGCTGTTCCGTTTACATGAGAAAAATTTTTATGCAGGGGGAAAACTTTTCCAAAGTTTTTCCCCTGTCCCGTTCAAAACGTTTTAACTTTTACAATAAATTCGAGTTATCTGACAGAATGTAAAAGGTTCATTACAGAAAGGAACAGCAGATCTCATTTTTCCGAAGAAAAATAACACTGAACGTCATCGGTAAAAATCTCATTACTCTGCCATATTTTTTTTGCGTTTCTGCAATTCTTCTTTTATTTCGTCAAAATGCAATTCTTTATAGTGCTCTGAACGCATTGGTTCAACAAGTATCCGTTCTATCGCCTTTTCATGTTCGATTTTTATGGAAATTCTTTCCTTTTTTTCAGCAAAAAAAGCATAGGCTTTATTGGAATATGAGGCTAAAATACTGCCGATTATCCGGAGTTCCTCTACCGGCACGGGCAGATTTTGTGTGTGACGGACAATACAATAGGGACTTGGAAAATGCTCAATGCGAAGCACATAATCACCGGACTTTTTATATTGCTGCATTTGCTCATTATCTGCCTGTTTTCGCCCAATGCTTACCCAGATATTTTTGTTGCAGGGCTGACTGCCCCAAAGCTGTCTGCCATGGTTGGCAAGGAAAAAGTCATTGGCACTTGGATGCTGCACTTTTTGCATGACTTCATAATAGCGGCGGGCATTTTCTTTTTCTGTGAGTTTGCAGCCGCCTGCAGCCGTAGGAATATCCGTAATATTGAATGTTTTTGCCAAAGCAAGCTGTTCTTTTCTGCCCCGTCCATAAATGCCGAGTAATTTTTCTCTTTCCACTTCCCCTGATAATTCAAAGGGTGTCGGCTCCATACATTTGGCACATAAGGGACGGAGCAATATATCTTTTACCTCGGCATCACGGCGTATCACGTGCAAGGTATCCCGGCGCTGTGACATGGGACGCTGTCCTATCACTTCCCCCGAGATTAAAAACTTGGCTCCGAATTGTGCCATAAGCGTTTTTGCTTTTTTCATCATTAAAATTTTGCAGTCAACACAGGGATTTAATGCACTGCCAAAGCCATTGGCAGGATTATGGCAAAGCATCCGGCAATATTCTTCGGCAATATCAACAGCAATAATCTCCAAGCCGTATTTCTTTTCCCACACCGGAACAGCTTTTTCATCTCCAAAAAAAGGACTGGTAAAATGCAGGCAAAGAATTTTTTTGCCTTGTTCCATGAGCAGCCGTGCCGCTAAAATACTGTCCAAGCCCCCTGAAAAAAGAGCCAAGCCGTCATAGCGGGCATATTCGTCATTTTTCATATTCATCATTACCCTATTGTTTTATCATGAAAAAAGTATACCAAAGCCCGTTGAAAAGGCAAGACAGAAAATCAAGAAACAAGCAGGTTAGGACAGCAGTTTATTTGACAATTTATGCTAAAAAAGGTAAAAAGGAATATTAGTCAAACAATAAAAAGGAAAAAAACACTATGGCAAAAAAGCCCACAGTTTCACAAGAAGATGCAAAATTAGAAGCGCTTAAAACTGCACTCTCCACCATTGAAAAAAAATATGGACAAGGTGCAGTCATGAAATTATCTGACAGTGCCCATGTGCAAGTCCCCGTTATTCCAACAGGTTCTATCGGACTTGACCTTGCACTCGGCATTGGCGGTGTACCAAAAGGACGCGTTACAGAAATTTATGGTCCGGAATCTTCCGGTAAAACTACCCTGACCCTGCATATTATTGCAGAATGTCAGAAACAAGGCGGCACAGCTGCTTTTATTGACGCGGAACATGCCCTTGATACCACCTATGCCGCACGTCTTGGAGTAAAAGTAGATGAGCTTCTTATTTCTCAGCCTGACCATGGGGAACAAGCCCTTGATATTGCTGACATGCTTGTGCGTTCAGGAGCTGTGGACCTCGTTGTTATTGACTCTGTAGCAGCGCTTATTCCTCAGTCAGAACTTGAGGGCAATATGGGTGAAACACAAGTGGGCGGACATGCCCGTCTTATGAGCCATGCCCTGCGCAAATTAACAGGAACTATTCATAAATCCAAAACCTGTGTTATTTTCATTAACCAAATCCGTATGAAAATCGGCATGATGGGCTACGGCAGTCCTGAAACCACAACGGGCGGCAATGCGCTCAAATTCTACAGCTCTGTCCGCATGGATATCAGAAAAGTGCAGACCCTCAAGGATAAAGAAGAATCCTACGGTGCGACAACCCGCGTCAAAGTAGTCAAAAACAAAATGGCTCCTCCTTTTAGAGAAGCAAAATTCGATATTATTTTTGGAACAGGCATTTCCCGTTCTGCAGAAATCATTGATTTGGGCGTAGCTGCCGGCATTATTGATAAAAGCGGAGCTTGGTTTGCCTATGGCTCTGAAAAATTGGGACAGGGACGAGATAATGTTCGTACCATGCTTGATGAAAACGAAGCTCTCCGCAATGAAATTGAAGCAAAAGTTATCGAGCATTTAGGCATGAATGCAGATATGTTTGCCAATATGTCTGAAGATGATTTTGATGAACCGGAAGAATAAAAGGAACAGATATGTTTACAGCTCAAGAAATTCGTGAAAAATTCCTGACTTATTTTGAAAAAAATAACCATAAGAGAATTGCTTCTTCTTCTCTTATTCCCCACAATGACCCCACCTTGCTCTTTTGCAATGCGGGTATGGTACAATTTAAAAATGTTTTTCTCGGACAGGAAAATATCGGTACAAAGCGTGCAACAACCGCCCAAAAATGTCTTCGCGTCAGCGGAAAGCATAATGACCTTGAAAACGTGGGTCGCACCGCCCGCCACCATACTCTTTTTGAAATGCTGGGCAACTTTTCCTTTGGTGATTATTTCAAAAAAGACGCCATGAAATTTGCATGGAATTTTGTCACTGAAGAGCTCAAACTCCCCAAAGACCGCCTTTATGTCACTGTGTATATTGATGATGACGAAGCCTTCAATTTGTGGCGTGATGAAGTAGGCGTTGCCCCTGAACGAATTTTTAGAATACCCGGAAAAGATAATTTCTGGAGTATGGGGGATACCGGTCCCTGTGGTCCCTGCTCAGAAATTTTTGTTGACCAAGGTGAAGATATGGCATGCGGTGATAACTGCGGCATCGGCAAATGTGATTGTGACCGTTTTCTGGAAATCTGGAATTTGGTTTTCATGCAATTCAACCAAAAGGCTGACGGCACGCGCGAACCCCTTGCCCACCCTTGCATCGATACGGGCATGGGCTTAGAACGTATTGCCGCCATTTGCCAAAATAAACGTTCCAATTTTGATAGCGATATTTTTCAGGAAATAATCCAATTTACCGCAAAAGATGCCGGTGTTGTCTATAGTTACAGTCTTCCCGATACCAACGACGTGGACACTGCCTTGCGGGTTATTGCCGACCACAGCCGTGCAGCCGCCTTTTTAATTGCGGATGGAGTTCTTCCCTCCAATGAAGGCAGAGGCTATGTTTTACGCCGATTAATCCGCCGTGCTCTTCGCTTTGGTACGCTTATCGGGCTGAACAAAGAAGCTTTTATGTACAAAACTGTCGGACAGGTTATTGAAGTCATGGGCAAAGCCTATCCTGAACTTGTCCAAAATAAAGATTTTGTCCTGAAAGTTGTGCATGAAGAAGAAGACCGCTTCCGTGTTACCCTTGATAAGGGCTTAATTCTTTTAGAAGAAGAAATCCAAAACGCAAAAGCACAAAAGAAAACTGTCATTGCAGGCAGTGTTGCGTTTAAACTCTATGACACCTATGGTTTTCCTCTTGATATTGTTGACGATATTGCCCGCAAATATAATTTTACCGTTGATGTTGACGGCTACAATCAAGAAATGAAACAGCAAAAAGAACGGGCTCGGGCAGCGTGGAAAGGTTCCGGAGAAAAAGACTTGACCACCCGCTTTAAAACTGTGCTTACAGATACGGCAAAATCCCTTTTTGTGGGCTATGATACCTTGAAGACCACAAGCAAGGTGCTGTGTATTTTAGATGAGAATGCCAACAAGGCAGATACCCTTGCTGAAGGCAAACACGGCTATATTATTACGGAAAAAACCCCATTTTACGGTGCAGGCGGCGGACAAACAGGGGATACGGGCTATATGTACACAGGTACTTCACAAATCAATGTGGGTGATACCCTCAAAATCCAAGACCTTATTATCCATGAAGTCACTGCCGAACAGGGAAATATCAGCACAGGCGAAGAAGCGGAACTTGCTGTTAATGAAAAAAATCGTGCGGCAACAGCGAGAAACCATACCTGTACCCACCTTCTTCATGCTGCACTCAAAGCTGTTCTTGGCAGTCACGTCAATCAGGCAGGCTCCATGGTAAGCCCTGAACGGCTGCGCTTTGACTTCAACCATATTTCTCCTATGACAGATGAAGAAATCGCCCTTGTTGAATGCAAAGTTAATCAAATGATTATGGGGGCATATCCTGCTGTTGCCCAAATTATGAGCATAAAAGAAGCACAGGAAAAAGGTGCCATCGCCCTTTTTGGGGAAAAGTACGGGGATACTGTCCGCGTTCTCACAGTAGGCAATGAAAGCGAAACAGTTTCCATGGAACTTTGCGGCGGAACCCACCTTTCCAATACGGGTGAAGCAGGTTTATTCCTCATTGTTTCCGAATCCGGCGTTGCAGCAGGAACCCGCCGTATTGAAGCCATTACAGGCTGGAATGCTATCCGTCAGGTAAAGGCACTTCGTGAAGAAAGCAAAGCCCTTTGTCATGAACTTAAGGCAAAACAAGGTGAAATTCTGCCCCGTGTCGATGCTTTGCAAAAAGAAATCAAAAGCCTGCGCAAAGAACTTGATAAAGCCCAATCTTCTGCAGGCGGCGATATTATGAGCGGCTTAAAAGAAATCAAGGGTATCAAAGTGCTTACGCAAAAAGTACCTGCCATGAGCGTAAAAGCTCTGCGTGATTTAATGGACGATGTCCGCTCTAAAATCCCCAGCGGTATTGCCCTGCTTGCCATGGAAGACGGGGACAAAGCCTCCCTCATCCTCTATGTATCCAAAGAATTACATGCAAAATACACTGCTCCAAGTCTGATTAAAGAAGTTGCTGTCTGCATTGACGGTTCAGGCGGAGGACGCCCTGATGTTGCACAGGCTGGCGGCACCAAACCGCAAGGTATTGCCGAAGCTCTGCAAAAACTGGAAACATTAATCTAGAGTAATTTCAATCACCGATTGCACGCCTTCTTTTCAAGGGGAAAACGTTATTGCAGCTCTTAGTGACGACTAAAGCTCCAAAATTTTTCCCCTTGATTTGTCTTCAGCTCCTTTTTATCATCTTTCTCTCATAAAGCGAAAATATAATATCTTCGCTTTGGTATAGTATAGTGTTTATTTTATAACAGCAAGATTTAATTACAGAAATATACAATTACTCTTTTTATGGGGAAAATGGACAGCTCTGCTGCCAC